>JALOLB010000380.1 GCA_025456225.1 Thermoanaerobaculaceae bacterium | reverse complement strand
AAGGAAGAGGTCCGCGGTTCGAATCCACGTGCGCTCACCGGCGATTCCCAGCGCGACCCCAGCGAGATCGCCTTCCTCGAAGATTCACCTGATTCCGGTGAAGACAGCCTGCCGTGCGCCCTCCTACTCTGGTCCCAAGGGTACCGGCGAGGGGAGGCCGTCATGAAGAAGCTGCTGTGTCTGCTGGGCCGCGCTTTGCTCGTGGCCGTACTCTCGCTCGCCGCCTGCGGCGGCTCGGACCCAACGGCCTCCAACTCGCCGTCGGTCGAGCCCGGTCAGGCGGCGGCCTCGCCCTCGGTGGCGACCTCTCCGAGCAAGATCCCGCTGCCCACGCCGACCGTGGCCGGGACCATCGCGTTCACGAAGAACCTGGCCTCCTACGCCCAGGAGCCCCCCGACTACGACATCTGCGTGGTCAACACGGACGGCACCGGCCTCAAGACCCTGGCCGGCGGGAAGAGCTGCCAGATCTATCCACGCTGGTCACCCGATGGGAAGAAGATCGTCTACTACCAGTCGCGGCCCGGGGACCAGAATCCTCAGCACGTGTGGGTCATGAACGCCGACGGCTCCGGCAAGGTGCGGCTCACCAAGGACTCGCTGGGGGACCAGAATGTCTGGCCGAGCTGGTCACCGGACGGCAAGCGGATCGTCTTTTCCCGTCTGATGTTCTACACCGCTGGGGTCGCGCGCGTCGCGATCTACGCGATGAACGCCGACGGCAGCGGGGTGCGCAACGTGACCAGTAAGAAGGGCCCCGGCGTCAGCCTCGTCGACTACTGGCCCACGTGCGAAGAGGACGGCACCATCTCCTTCTACCGGAACACCGGCAGCGACGGCACGACCCTCTCCAAGTTCAGCGTCAACCCCGACGGCAGCGGCCTCACGCGGCTGGTCAAGGAGGCCGGCTTCGCCGCCGGTCAGTGGGTGAAGTACGAGCTTGGCCTCTCTCCGGGCGGCAAGGAGGTCGCTCGGTACGACGTCGAGACCGACCGCCTCGTGCTCGTCCCGGTCTCCGGCGCCGGGGCGCCGGTCGTGCTCCTCGACCCGGTCACCGACTACGCGAAGGTCTCGGTCGAAGTGGCGTGGTCTCCGAACGGGGAGGCGCTCGCCGTGGCCGCTCAGAGCGAGACCCCCTTCTCGCCCCTCTACATCGTCAACGCCGACGGCACCGGGCTCTCGGCGGTCTCGGGCGTCGATGCCGCGAAGGACCCCTCATGGCGACCGGAGTAGGGCTCGCCCGACGCCGTGCCGCCGGGAACCGCGGGGTGGCCCGGACGGCCTTCGGGAGCGAAAGGAGGTGGTGCCATGACCGGATCGGGTGCCATGGGCGCGGCCAGTGGCCAGTGGGCTGACGAGCCGCACCTGCGCTCAGCGAATCTAGGAAGGAGGGAGCACCGATGAAGAAGAGACTGATTGTCACCGTTGCGCTGGTGATGATCGCGGCGGTCGTGCTGGCGGCGCCGGCGAGCGCCAGGCAGTGCCACGAGATGAAGCCGCTGGTCACGATCGAGACCATGACTGCCGGTCTGCCCGACCATCCCGACACGTGGTACGGCAAGGTCAGGGGCGACGTCAACGGCAGCCAGGAGAGCTGGGGGCTGGCGTTCGACTCGGCGACGCCGGCGCTTGGCCTCGTCGACCCGATCTTCATGGGAGGAATGGGTCCGGGCTACAACGTCATCGGCACCCGTTGTGGCAGCATCACCTTCTACACCACGGGCCTCTATCTCGACGGGACCTGGGAGTTCAGGAACGTCGGCTTCGTGACCGATGCCACGGGCAGATGGCGTCACCTGCTCGGCTGGGTGACTTACGGCTACGGGTTCACCCCGGACCCGGAGGTCTGGGGCGACTCGCACCCGTGCATCGAAGGCGACCAGCTCACGTGCACCGGCTACCGGGTGTTCCTGCCGCCGCTGCCGGCGAACTGGGGCAGGCTCGGCGTGTGGAGGCCGTCGGCGCTGTGGCCCGACATGTTCCCCAAGTGACGCCGACCCACGGGCGTCACGAGCGTCACGTGTAAGCCAGGCACCAGACGGGGGGTGGGCTGCCGCTGAGGAGGGGCTGGTCATGAAGGAATCGCACGCATCTCGTGTGTTCGTCTGCGTCGCGCTCGTGCTGCTGGTGGCGGTCGCCATCGCCGCCTGCGGCGGCTCGGACACGACGGCATCGACTTCGCCCTCGTCAGCAGCGAGGGCGGCGGCCTCGCCCTCGCCCAGCTGGAGCCCGACGATGTCGCCGGCACCGATCCCGGTGGTGAAGCCCGGCGAGAAGCCGCCGCCGTTCTCCGAGCTCAGGGCACTGTTCGCCTACGACACCTCCGAGCCCTTCGGCCTCCAGAAGCACCCCGACCTCGACAGGACGGCGGCCGGGGCCACGTTGCGCTGCATCACCTATCAGAGCGGCGGGAACCAGGCCGTCGGCTACCTCGTGATGCCCGAGGGCGAGGGCCCCTTCCCGGTGGTCGTGTACGCACCCGGCTGGCTGTATCCGGTCGACCAGACATGGGGCGAAGACGCCGCAGCGATGGCGAAGAAGGGCTACGCCGGACTCCTCCTCGCGGAGCCAAGCACCCCCTTCAACACGTTCGATGCGCCCACCGACATCGCCTCGTACATCCGCTACGTGACCCAGGAGCGTCGCGCCCTCGACCTGCTCGCGACGCTGCCCCAGATCGACAGCAAGCGCGTCGGCTTCGTCGGCTGGAGCAACGGCGCCTTCCTCGGCAGCCTGCTCGCCGGCCTGGAGGACCGCATCAAGGCCTACGCCTTTCTCGGGGTCTGTGGGACGACGACCTACAGCGCTGAGGAGAAGGAGTCGCTCGGCGCACCGATGGGTGCGGCGTTCGCCCGCTGGGCGGCACGCATGTCGGTGATCGACAACATCGTCTACGTCGGCCGCAGCGAGGGCGCGAAGCTCCTCTTCATCAACGGCAAGGGGGACGCCAACGCCATGCACGACGCCAAGGCGTTTCTGGCTGCCGCGCCCAAGGGAACC
>JALOLB010000143.1 GCA_025456225.1 Thermoanaerobaculaceae bacterium | reverse complement strand
GCCCGCCGGGACGGCAGCCGCGCCCTCGTGGTGCCGGCCGTCAAGGGGGCGCAGGCGCTCTCCTTCGACCGCTTCTTCGCCGCTGCCAACGACCTCATCCGCCGCGCCCAGCGCGGCCAGCTCGGCCCCGAGGACTTCCAGGACGTCACCGTGAGCCTCACCAACCCGGGGATGCTCGGCACCACCCACTCGATGGCGCGGCTCATGGCCGGGCAGAGCTTCATTCTTGCGGCCGGCAGCATCGCCTGGCCGGCCGAGTACCAGCAGGCCGACGAGCGCACCCTGGCGCGGCTGGGGGTCAGCAAGGTCATGACCCTCACCTGCACCTACGACCACCGGGTCATCCAGGGCGCCGACAGTGCCGCCTTCCTGCGCGACCTCACCGCGCTGCTGGGCGGCGAGGAGGGGTTCTACGAGGAGGTCTTCGCCGCCCTCGACGCGCCCCACGCGCCGCTCCGGATGGCCCGCGACCGCAACCCCTACCTCGGCGAGCACGGCCTCGACGCCCTCATCGACAAGCAGGCGTCGGTGCTGCAGCTCGTCAACATGTTCCGGGTGCGCGGGCACCTGCTGGCCCACACCAACCCACTCGACACCTCCGTCCCCACCCACCCGGAGCTCGAGACGAGCCGCTACGGCCTCACCCTCTGGGACCTCGACCGGGAGTTCGCCACCGGCGGCATCGCCGGCGAGGGACGCATGACCCTGCGCGAGATCGTCGCCGTGCTGCGCAAGGCCTACTGCGGCACCATCGCGGTCGAGTACATGCACATCCAGGAGCCCGACCAGAAGGCGTGGATCCAGCAGCGGGTCGAGGGGGTCGCCTGGGAGAAGCTGCTGAGACGCGAGGACAAGCGGCGCATCCTGTCGTGCCTCAACGCCGCCGAGGCATTCGAGCGCTTCCTCCACACCAAGTACGTGGGGCACAAGCGCTTCTCCCTGGAGGGCGGGGAGGCGCTCATCCCGGTGCTGGACCGGCTCATCACCGAGGCGATCAACGTCGGCGCCGCCGAGGTGGTGATGGGCATGGCCCACCGCGGCCGCCTCAACGTCCTCGCCAACATCCTGGCCAAGCCGTTCGAGAAGATCTTCGGGGAGTTCGAGGGCAACCTGGACCCCAACAGCCGCGAGGGCACCGGTGACGTCAAGTACCACCTGGGGGCGGTCGGGAGCTTCACCGCTCCGGACGGCCGCCAGGCCCGTGTCACCCTCGCCTCGAACCCGTCGCACCTCGAGGCGGCGGACCCGGTCGTCGAGGGCATGGCCCGGGCGCTCCAGGACGAGCTCGGGGACAGCTCGCGCATTCGCGCCGTGCCGATCCTCGTGCACGGGGACGCCGCCTTCGCCGGCCAGGGCGTCGTCGCCGAGACGCTCAACATGAGCGCCCTCCAGGGGTACCGCACCGGCGGCACGGTGCACGTGGTGGTCAACAACGGCATCGGCTTCACCACCGCGCCGGCCGACGCGCGCTCCTCGGTGTACGCCACGGACGTGGCCAAGATGGTTCAGGCGCCGATCTTCCACGTCAACGGCGAGGACCCCGAGGCGTGCGTCATCGTCGCCACCCTGGCGATGGCGTTCCGCTACGCGTTCCGCAAGGACGTGGTGATCGACCTGGTGTGCTACCGCAAGTGGGGGCACAACGAGGGCGACGAGCCGGCGTTCACCCAGCCCCTCATGTACGCCCGCATCCGCGACCGGCGCTCGGTGCGCAAGCTCTACACCGAGAAGCTGGTCAACCGCGGCGAGCTCACCCTGCCGGAGGCCGAGGGGGTGCTGGACGACTTCCAGCAGCGGCTGGAGGGGGCGTTCGCCGCCACCGACCACTCCCAGCCGCCGGCCGCCCAGGCGCCGCACGGCGCGCCGGCCCCGGCCGCGCCACTGCCGGTGCCTCCGCCCCTGGACACCGCCCGCCTCCAGGACCTCCTGGACCGGCTGTGCACCATGCCGGAGGGGTTCCACCTCCACCCCAAGCTCGCCCGGTTGATGGAGCAGCGCCGCGGCATGCTGGCGGCCGACGCCGTGGACTGGGGCGCCGCCGAGGCCCTGGCGTTCGGCTCGCTGGTCGCGGACGGCATCACCGTGCGGCTGTCGGGGCAGGACTCCCGGCGCGGCACCTTCTCCCACCGCCACGCGGTGCTGGTGGACCAGCAGACCGGGGCGCCGCTGGTGCCGCTCCAGTCCCTCGCGACCGACGGCGCCCAGCTCCAGGTCTTCGACAGCTTCCTCTCGGAGTATGCCGTGCTGGGGTTCGAGTACGGCTACTCGGTGCAGCGCCCGCGGGTTCTCGTGCTGTGGGAGGCGCAGTTCGGGGACTTCGCCAACGGCGCCCAGATCGTCATCGACCAGTTCCTGGCCGCGGCCGCCGAGAAGTGGGGCCAGCGCTCGCGCCTCGTGATGCTCCTCCCCCACGGCTTCGAGGGGCAGGGCCCCGAGCACTCCTCGGCCCGCCTCGAGCGCTTCCTGCAACTGCACGCCGGCGGCAACCTGCGCGTGCTCATGCCCTCCACGGCGGCACAGTACTTCCATCTCCTGCGCGCCCAGCCCCGGACCGACCCGGCCGTGCCGGCTGTCGTCATGACCCCCAAGAGCCTGCTGCGCCTCGACGCGGCCAAGAGCCGCGCCACGGAGTTCGCCGGCGGCTTTCGCGCGGTGCTGCCCGACCCGGCGCCCCCCGCGGCGCCCGGCCGCCTCGTCCTGTGCAGCGGCAAGGTCGTCTACGACCTGCTGGACGGCCGCGCCCAGCACGGACCTAGCGGGCACATCCTGCGGGTCGAGCAGCTCGCCCCGTTCCCCGCCGCCGAGGTCGCCGCGGCGCTCGCTGCCCTGCCGTCGGTGCACGAGCTCGTGTGGGTCCAGGAGGAGCCGGCCAACATGGGCGCCGCCTCCTTCGTGCTCCCGCACCTCGGGGCCCTGGCCGGCTCGCGTCCGGTCCGCCTCGTCAGCCGCCCGGCCTCCGGCAGCCCCGCCACCGGCTCCGCCCACCGCCACCACGCCGAGCAGGCCGCGATCGTCGCCGCCGCCCTTGCCACCCACCCACCCGGTGATCAGTGATCGGTGGTCGGTGATCGGAAGGTGGGGGACGCGCTGGGCGCCCTGCGCCAGGCTGGGCCAGCTCCAGACGAGGTTCAAGGGCGACCCCGACGGGTACTTCGCGTCGATCAAGCAGGCATGGGGCACCGAGGCCTCGTGGGACAGGGAGAAGGGCGTCATCACCGTCGCGGTGCCCGAAGGGGAGTGCGGCTGCCCGATGGTCGACACCAAGCGGACACCGGCGGCCTGGTGCAACTGCTCCGTCGGGTACCAGAAGGAGGCCTTCGAGACCGTCTTCGGGCGACCGGTCAAGGCTGCCCTCAAGGAGTCGAAGCTCGCCGGCAGCACGCGCTGCGTCTTCGAGGTCACGCTGGCGTAGCCGCCAGCAGCCAGGGAGCGGTGGCACGAGGCGGGCGGCGGGCGCCCGAGATGCTCCTGCACCTCATCCGGCCCGGCTTCCGAGCGTAGCTTGCCGCCGCGACGGCCGCTCTGGCTCGCTTCGTGGGCCTCAACACCCAGATCCTCGCTCTCTCCCGGCGCTCAGCTCGACCATCCGACACGCAGGATCAACGCTCGGCAACGCCCTCCTGGCCACACACTCCTGGCGGTGCTCATCCTCGGCACGTGCCTGGTCCGGTTCGTCCGCGCGAACACGAAACTCCGCCGTCGAAATCACTGGCACGCGTGACCCCCGGCGCCTGACGCGACGGGAGACAGCCCACACGAGTTCGGCGGCTGACAGCCTCCGGTCACCGACCACCGATCACTGCTCACTGGGCGGACGGGCGGGTGGGGCCGTACAATCCCCCAGGGGGGTGCGCGTGCGGCGGACCGTGGTGGCGGTGCTGGTGATCGCGGCGTGGGCCGGGGCGTGGGGGTGGCTCGGGTGGCGTCAGCGCCGAGCCTCCTTCGCCGAGCTTGCCCCGACCTTTGCGCGCCCGGTGCCGGGGCTGCGCGAGGGATTCCTCGGGCTGTACGCCAAGGACGCGCCCGTGGGCGTGCTCTACACCACCGTGCAGCCGGAGTCGCGGGATGGCCGCGCCGGCGTCACGGCGCGCCTGGTCGGGCACTTGCGGCTGCGGCTGTTCGAGATCCCCACCGGGCTCCGGCTGGGTGGCCAGATCTGGTACACGCCGAACCCGCCCCGCGCCGACCTGACCGCGCACCTCGAGGCCGAGGGCCAGCGGGTGGCGGTGCAGGCGCGGGCCGAGGGGGGGTGGCTGGAGGGGGAGGTCACCACGGCCGGTCAGGCCACCCCGTTCCGCGTCCCCTTCGACGCGTCCCAGCTCGACGCCAGCGCCCTCCCGCTCGCCCTCCCGGTCGCCAGGCTGAGGCAGGGCGAGGAGGTCCAGATGCGCTCCCTCGACCCCCTGAGCCTGCGCGCCCAGTCGGTGCGCCTGCGCGGCCTCGGCGAGGAGAGCCTGCAGATCCTGGGGCGCTCCGTGATCGCCCAGAAGGTCGAGATGGACTCGGGGGGCGCCGCGTACCGGCTGTGGGTGGGACCCGAGGGAGAGCTGCTGCAGGCGATCACGCCCTTCGGCCTCACCCTGCGGGCCCTCACCCGGGACGAGGCGCGCGGGGCCCTGCGCAGCGAGGCGCCGATGGACCTGGTGGGCGCCACCGTGGTGGTGCCGCGGGGGCTCCGCCCGTTCAAGGGGGCACGGCAGCTCGTGGTGCGGGTCAGCACCCCCCATGCCGCGCTGCTGCCGGCCGACGAGAACCAGGCGGCCGCAGCGGACGGCACCTGGAAGGTGGCGCCGCTGCCACCGCTGGCGCCGGCGCTGCCGGCCGCTCTGCCGGCCGAGATCCGGCCGCACCTCGACCCGGAGGTGCTGGTGCAGTCGGACAACCCGCGAATCAGGACGCTCGCCGGAGAGATCACGGCCGGTGCCGTCGACGACTGGGACAGGGCCCGCCGCATCAACGCCTGGGTCAACGCCCGGCTCGACAAGAGGCCCGTGGCGAGCCTGCCCTCCGCCCTGGCGGTGCTGGACGCCCGGGTCGGGGACTGCAACGAGCACACGGTGCTGGCGGTGGCGCTGCTGCGTGCCGCCGGGGTGCCGGCCCGCGCCGCCATCGGCGTGGTGTGGAGCGAGGAGCTGGACGGCTTCGGCTATCACGCCTGGCCGGAGGTGTGGCTGGGACGCTGGGTGTGGATGGACCCCACCTTCGGGCAGGAGGTGGCGGACGCCACCCACGTCAAGCTGCTCGCCGGCGGGGTCGAGCGGTGGCCGGAGCTGGCCGCCTTTCTCGGGCAGTTGCAGCTCGAGGTCATGGAGGTCAAATGATCCGTACCGAGGCCCTCTGCAAGCGCTTCGGCGAGAAGGTGGCGGTGGCCGAGCTCGATCTGGCGATCCCCGAGGGGGAGTTCTTCTGCTTCCTGGGTCCCAACGGCGCCGGCAAGACGACGACCATCAAGGTCCTCACGGGACTCTTGCGCCCCACGAGCGGCCGAGCTCTGGTGGGCGGGCACGACGTCATGCGCGAGCCCGAGGCCGCCAAGCGCCTGCTCGGGTACGTCCCGGACATGCCGTTCCTGTACGACCGCCTCACCGGCCGCGAGCTGCTGCGGCTGGTGGCCGGGCTGTACGACCTTTCCGCGTCCACGGTGCCCGCGCGCATCGATGCCGTGCTGGCCGACTTCGAGATGACCGGCCTCGCCGACCAGCTCATCGGCGACCTCTCCCACGGCATGCGCCAGAAGCTCTCCTTTGCCGCGACGTTCATTCACGACCCGCGGGTCGTGGTGGTGGACGAGCCCTGGGTCGGCCTCGACCCGCGCAGCATCCACCGGGTCAAGACGACGCTCAAGGAGCGCACCCGGCAGGGGCTCACGGTGTTCATGTCCACCCACACCCTCTCGATTGCCGAGGAGGTCGCCGACCGCATCGGCATCATCCACCAGGGCAAGCTGCTGGCGCTCGGGAGCGTGACCGAGATCAAGGGCCTGGCGACGAGGCCAGGCAGCCTGGAGGACGTCTTCCTGGAGCTCACGAGGGAGGAGGAGTGAGCGCTCTCGGCTCCATCTTCGCCGCCCAGGCGCGCCAGCTCGGGCATTCGATCGCCTCGGTGCGGAAGGAGTCGACGCTCAAGGTCGCGGTGGTCAGCCTCGGCATGGTCTTCCTCTGGCTCATCCTGTTCGGCATCGCCTGGGGGATGTTCCGGCTCGTGGACCGCTTCGGCGTCGAGATGCTGGGCGACGCGGCAATCGCCATCAGCGAGGTGCTGATGCCCCGCATGCTCGCCATCGCCGCGCTGGTGCTGCAGGCGATGCTCGTCCTCTCGTGCGGTCTGCTCGCCTCCCAGTCGTTCTTCCGCAGCACCGAGATGCGCCTCCTGCTCGGGACCCCGGCGCCGCTGCGCGCCATCGCGGCGGCCAAGCTCTCGGAGGTGGCGTTCTTCGGCGCCTGGTCGGCCGCTTACCTCGGCTCCCCGGTCCTTCTCGCCTACGGCCTCGTGCGCCACGCCCCCTGGACGCTGTACCCCCTGGCGCTGCTCGCGTTCATCCCGTTCGTGGTCATCCCCGCGGCGCTCGGCTGCATGCTGGCGCTGGTGGCGGCCAGGCTCCTGCCGCGGCTGCCCCGGGCCGGGCTGCTGGTGGCCCTCGCCCTGGTGGCGGTGGTCGCCGTCCTGGCGCTGCGCCCCCGCCTCGCCGAGGCGCGCTTCCGGGACAGCATGGACCTCGCGGGCCTGGTGCAGCTCACCGGCCGCGCCCACAGCCCGTACCTGCCGTCCACCTGGTTCGCGGAGGCCGTGGTGGCCGCCGGGCGCCGCGACACCCGCGAGGTGGGCTTCCACCTCACGATGCTGGCCGCCAACGCCGCGTTCGCCGCCTGGGTGCTGGGCGGCGTCGCCCAGGCCACCCTCCTGGGCGCGTGGTCGGCGCTCGCCTCGACGGTCCCGACCCGCCGCTCGGCGCGCCGCGGCGAGTGGCTGCCCCGGCTGCTGGCACCCCTGCCGGCGCCGTGGCGGTGGCTCACCATCAAGGACGCGCTGCAGTTCGCCCGCGACCCGGCCCAGTGGTCCCAGGCCGCGATCTTCTTCGGCGTGCTGGCGCTCTACGTGGCCAACATGCGCACCGGGCCCCGGGCGTTTTCGGCGATCATGTGGCAGGGCTGGATCACCCTCCTCAACACCCTGGCGAGCCTGCTCGTCGCCGCCACCCTGACCACCCGCTTCGTCTTTCCGCTCATCAGCCTGGAAGGCCGCCGGTTCTGGCTCCTGAGCCTGGCGCCCGTGCGCCGCCGCACCATCATCTGGCAGAAGCTCGCCCTCTCGACGGTGGTCACCTTCGTGGTCACGGGCGGCCTGGCGCTCCTCTCGGGGCTGCGCCTGCACCTGCCGCCGCTCTCCCTGGCCGTGGCGCTGCTCACGGTGCTGGCCGCCAGCCTGGCGCTGTCGGCGCTGGCGGTCGGGCTGGGGGCGCTCTACCCCAACTTCCGGGAGGAGAATCCCGGCCGCATCGTCTCGGGCCTTGGCGGCACGCTGTGCTTCATCCTCAGCATGCTCTACGTGGCGCTGGCCGCCACCGCCCAGACCTTCGCCCTGCGCTGGGCCGAGGTGGCGCGCCACTGGGGGGTCGGCTGGTCAACGACCCGCGGCGTGCTGGCCTGCCTGGCCGCCCTCGTCGTGCTCACCGCCCTCACCACCTGGCTCCCCCTGCGCGCCGGGATCCGTCACCTCGACCGCGTGGAGCTCTGAATCCCACCCACCCGGTCGAAGGTCGAGAGTCAAGGGTCAGAAGTCGAGAGTTGAGAGTCAAGAGTCGAGAGTCGAAAGTCGAGAGTCGAGAGTCGAGAGTTCCCCCGCCCTCCCCAGAAACTGGAGTTCTCCACCGCCTCTTGAAGAGCGGAGCCGCCCGCGAAGATATCCCTCCCGAGCCTTGCCTCTCGACTCTCGACTCTCGACTCTCAACTGGAGGGAGGGGCGGGCTGGATCTCCGAGATGACCATCTCCACGTCGAACGTGCGCTTGATCCAGAGCATGCCGCCGACGCCCTTCGTGACGGTGCGGCGCAGGTAGAGAAGGTCGCCTGCCCGGGCGAGCTCGAAGCGCAGGAGCATCTCCTTGATGCCGGTGGGAGGGTCCACGTAGCGGGCCTCGAGCCAGAGGGGATCGCCGGTCGCCGGGTCCCAGGCGAGGCGGCCCTCGGTCATGTTGTCCTTCTTGCGACCGGACGCGGTCGGCGCGAACGGCGCCACGAGCACGGCGCCCTCGCTCCGCGGCGGCCCGTACTCGAAGAGCCCCTCGTCCTCGCCGAGCGGGAGACGCATCGAGGCACTGAAGCCGTCCTCGTCCTTCTCGGGCTTCTTCCCCTTCTCCGCTTCCTTGGCACGGCTCTCGGCCATCTGCTTCTGTCGCTCGGCGGTGACGTCCTTGCCATCGCGAAGGGACGAGACCAGCGTGACCTCGGGCTCAGCCGAGCCGTCCTGGACCACGTGCGCGACCTCCGATGTCTCCTCGCGGTTGCTCCCGTCCGGCTTGGCAATCACGGCCTTCGTGGTCATGGTGTACCGCCCGGCGAAGTGGTCCTTCTCGAGCACCTCCAGGGCGCTCTTCAGACGATCCGCGGTCGCCGCCGGAGGCCCACTCGCCCCGGCCACGCCAAGGCTGCCGGCCAGCACCACTCCCACCATCCACAGCTTCCCGCCCATCCTGCCTCCCCGGCCCACCGAGGCGAGCCGCGTGTCAGATCTCGGCCTCCGGCCAAGCAAGGTTCGGGCCAGCGCCACGCTATGCTTGACGCGGCCGGAGCGATCCGGCCACCCGGGAGGATGGCCATGGAGGCACGCAGGCTCTTTCTGGCTGGCACCTGGCAGGAGGGCGCCGCCGGTGTCCTGGAGATCCACTCGCCCCACGACGGTGTCGTGGTGTCGCGAGTCGGCCGCGCCGACGGCGACCAGCTCGCGGCCGCAGCCACGGCAGCGGCCCAGGCAGCACCGGTGCTCGCCGCCCTTTCCCCGGCCGGCCGCGCCGCCATCCTGGAGCGCGCCGCCGAGCTGCTGCGCGCCCGTCGCGACGAGGCCGCCGCCCTGCTCGTGGCCGAAGCCGGCAAGCCCGTGACCCTCGCCCGGGTCGAGGCGGAGCGCGCTGTGGACGTGCTGACCGACTCGGCCCACGTGGCCCGCTACCCGCACCTCGAGTCGCGGGACCTGGGCGGCTTCGCCAGCGGCGCCGGGCGGCTGGCGCTGATCCGGCGGGTGCCGGTGGGACCGGTGCTGGCCATCACCCCGTTCAACTTTCCCCTCATGCTGGTGGCCCACAAGCTGGGGCCGGCCGTGGCCGCCGGCTGCCCGGTGGTGCTCAAGCCCGCGAGCCAGACACCGTCCCCCGCGCTGCTCCTGGCCGAGATCCTGGCCGAGGCCGGGCTGCCGCCCGGCGGGCTCTCGGTGCTGCCCGCGTCCTCGGGCGACATGGCGGCACTGGTGCGCGACCCGCGCTTCCGGCTGCTCACCTTCACCGGCTCCGCCGAGGTGGGGTGGGGGCTCAAGCGCGAGGTCTGGGACCGGCGGGTGGCGCTGGAGCTCGGGGGCAACGCCGCTGCCGTGATCGAGCCCGACGCCGGCGACCTGGGCGAGGTGGCGAAACGCCTGGCGCTCGGCGCCTACGGCTTTGCCGGGCAGTCGTGCATCTCGGTGCAGCGCATCCTCGTCCACGAGGCGGTCTACGAGCCGTTCCGCGAGGCCATGACCGCCGCGGCCCGGGCGGTACCGGCAGGTGATCCGGCCGACGAGCGCGTCGTGTGCGGACCGCTCATCGACGCGGCCAACGCCGACCGTGTCACCCGCTGGATCGGCGAAGCGGTGGCGTCCGGCGGACAGCTCCTCGCTGGCGGGGACAAGCACGGCACCGTCGTGACCCCCGCGCTCCTGGACGCTGTGCCTGCCGACCAGCCGGTGGTGGCCGACGAGGTGTTCGGGCCGGTGGCGGTGCTGATCCGCACCTCGAGCTTCGAGGAGGCGCTGACCCTCGTCAACGCCTCGCGGTACGGGCTGCAGGCCGGGGTCTTCACCTCGGACCTCGGCAAGGTGCGGCGCGCCTGGGAGGTCCTGGAGGTCGGCGGGGTCATCCAGGGGGACATGCCGACCTGGCGCTCCGACCCCATGCCCTACGGAGGCGTCAAGGGCTCCGGGATCGGCCGGGAGGGTCCGGCCTCGGCCTATCTCGAGATGACCGAGGAGCGCCTGCTCGTCCTCAGGTGACTGCCTCCATCCCCCGCCCGGTCGAGAG
>JALOLB010000379.1 GCA_025456225.1 Thermoanaerobaculaceae bacterium | reverse complement strand
CGTCGCTGTCCAGGGGCGTGCTCTCGCGGTTGACGAAGTAGTTGTCGAGGGACAGCCCCACGGGCTGGATGCCGTTGACCCGGAGCTGGATCCCCAGCCGCTTGATGAAGGTGGTCTTGCCGGATGCGGACGGCCCCGCGACCAGCACGAGGCGGACGCGCTGGCGCTCGGCCGCGATGGCGTCGGCGATCTGGGCGACCCGCTTCTCCTGGAACCCCTCGGCGATACGGATGACCTCGGAGATCTCGCCGGACAGGCACACGCGGTTGAGCGCCCCGACGTTGGCGACGCCCAGCACCTCGTTCCAGCGCCGCGTCTCGCGGTAGATGGCGAAGAGCTTGGGCTGCGGCCGCATCGGGCGCTCGCTGGCAGACTCGCCGTTGCGTGGGAAGCGGAGCAGCAGGCCGTCCTCGTAGGGCAGGACGGCGACGCCCTTGAGCCGGCCGGCCGAGGGCGCCACGGCGCCGTGGGCGATGTCGTGGAAGCTCCCGCAGCTCACGAGGGGCACGGTCGACGACCGGTAGGAGGCGAGCAGCGCCAGGGTCGCCTCCTGTCCGGCGGCCCGGAAGATCGTCTCGGCCTCCTCGAGGGTGACGACGCGCCGCACGAACGGACGGTCCTCGCGGCAGATCTCGCCCACCCGCCGGGCCACGGAGTTGATGATCTGGAAGCTGAGCGGGAAGGGAGCCTGCCAGGAGAAGAAGTACCCCTTGCCCAGCGACTGCCCGACAATCAGGCGGGCCTCGGGGTAGAGCTCCCGCACCGCCTCGGCGAGCACCAGCGATGCCGAGCGCCGGTACACCGCCTCGCCGTCGCGAGAGGGCAGGCGCACCGCCTCGAGCTCGACCTGGTGGCCGCGCAGCGGGAAGTCCAGCATCACCAGGCGCCGGTTGACGAGCGCCGCCAGGATGTCGTCCGGCAGGCGGTCGAAGAACTCGGTCAGGAACTCCGCGACCGTTCTGCCGCTGGCGACCTGCCGCCTCTCCCCCTGAAAGCTCACGACGACACTCGACTGGGGCACTGCCACCTCCGACCCATGATTGTAGGCGAAGTGGCGCCCGGCCGTCGCGGTCGGTTGACCCCCGGCTCGGCCGTTTGCTAGGGTGGCCAGTCATGCGGTGGGCGGCCCTCGTCTGCGGGATCGTGGCGGCAACCCTGGCGGTGGCCCAGGAGCCGCTGCCTCCCGATCTGCACGGCGCCCAGAAGCTGAACGCCCTGATCCAGCGGGTGACCCAGGTGCAGGCAGGGACTGCCACCCTGCAGGCGCGCTTCGAGCAGCGCAAGACCAGCCGTCTGCTCGCCGAGCCGTCGGTGTCGCGGGGTCGCTTCTACTTCAAGGCGCCCGACTCGGTGCGATGGGAGTACGAGCAGCCGGAGCCGATGACGGTGCTGCTGGCGGAGGGCATGGCCCTCACCTACCGGCCGGCGGAGAAGCGGGCGGAGCGCGTCGAGGTCGGCCGGACGCAGCGGCGGGTGTTCCGGTTCATCGGCGCCGCCGAGCCGCTCGACCGGCTCAAGCAGCACTTCTCCTTCACGTTCCGTGACCCCGGGCCGAAGGGCAACTACACGCTCCTGCTCCAGCCGACGACCCACATGATCAAGAAGCGCCTCAAGAAGGTGGAGCTCGAGATCGACCGCGACCGCATGATGCCGATCGCGGTCTCCTACGAGGAAGCCGACGGGGACACGACCGCCTACCGGTTCACCGACATCGTCATGAACCAGCCGCTCGACGACTCCCTGTTCCGTCTCGTCCTGCCGCCCGACGTGCAGGTCGTGGAGCTCAAGATCGGGAGCAACGACTAAGGTGGCACAGCACTTTGCGGTGGTTGCCCGGGACGGCAGCACGCGCGCCCGGGCGGCGGAGCTGGTCACGGCCCACGGCACCGTGCAGACGCCGGCCTTCATGCCGGTGGGGACGGCCGCCAGCGTCAAGGGCCTGGCGCCGTGGGAGCTCGGTCGCCTCGGTCCCCAGATGGTCCTGTGCAACACCTACCATCTCTCGCTCCGGCCCGGGGTGGACGCCATCGAGGGGCTCGGCGGGCTGCACCGGTTCATGGGCTGGGACGGGCCGATTCTCACGGACTCCGGCGGTTTCCAGGTCTTCTCCCTGGCCGATCGCCGCAAGCTGACCGAGGAGGGCGTGACGTTCCGCTCGCACCTGGACGGCAGCGAGCTGCGTCTCACCCCGGAGAGCTGCGTCGAGACCCAGCGCCGGCTCGGCGTCGACGTGGCGATGGCCCTCGACGTCTGCCCGGCGCTCCCCGCCACCCGGGACGAGCTGGAGCGCGCCGTGGCCACGACGGGCCGGTGGGCGGCGCGCTGCCGCGCTGCCCTGCCTCCGGGCGGCCCGACGTACCTGTTCGGCATCGTCCAGGGCGGGCTGGACCTCGAGCTGCGCCGGCGCAGCGCCGAGGAGCTGCAGGCGATCGGCTTCGAGGGGTACGCGCTGGGCGGCTTCTCGGTTGGGGAGGCGCCGCCGCTCATGTGGGACGCGGTGTCCGCCTGCGCGCCGATGCTCCCGGAGGACCGCCCGCGCTACCTCATGGGCGTGGGCACGGTGGTGGACATCGTGCACGCCGTCGCCGCAGGGGTGGACCTCTTCGACTGCGTCATCCCGACGCGCAACGCCCGCAACGGGCTGCTGCACACCTCGCGCGGCCCGGTGGTGCTCAAGCAGGCGCGCTGGAAGCTCGACCCCGGGCCGCCGGACCCGGCGTGCGAGTGCCCCACCTGCCGGACCTGCTCCATGGCCTATATGCGCCACCTCTACGTCGCCGGCGAGGCGGCGGTGGTGGTCCTGGCCACCGTCCACAACCTGCATTTCTACCTCGCCTTGATGCGGGAGGTCCGTTCGGCTATCATGACCGGCCGCTTTGCCCAGTTGCGTGCACGGCTGGCGGCTCCCGGCACCGCCGGCGACGAGGAGACGTGATGGACCCCAAGAATCCGATCATCCAGTTCGCGCCGTTCCTGGTCATCTTCGCCATCTTCTACTTCCTGCTCATCATGC
>JALOLB010000378.1 GCA_025456225.1 Thermoanaerobaculaceae bacterium | reverse complement strand
CAGCGGGCTGCCCTCGGCGATCTGGCAGGTCGCGTCGGCCAGCGAGAATTTCACCTCCTTGAGCAATTCCTCAAGCTTGCCGGAGGCCCGCCGCTTCGCCTCTTCCTGATAGGCATGGAGCGCCGGAAACTCATCCGGCGTGAAGCCGTAGGCCGTGTAACTGGGTTCCGGTTCGACGACGTGTAACAAACGCAATTGCGCGCCGAAGGCTTTGGCCTGTCTGGCCGCCATTTCCAGCACGCCCTTGGTGGCATTGGAGAAATCAACTGCGACAACGATGGTTTTCATGGCACTTCCAACAAAACACGGGCCGACGCCGATTGCGTTCGCGCGTCCTACTTCTTGGCGCTCTGCTCACCCTCGGTGTTCAGGGCGGCGATGAAGGCCTCCTGCGGGATCTCGACCCGACCGACCATCTTCATCCGCTTCTTGCCCTCCTTCTGCTTCTCCAGCAGCTTGCGCTTGCGGGTGATGTCGCCGCCGTAGCACTTGGCCAGGACGTCCTTGCGCATCGCGCGCACGCTCTCGCGGGCGATGATCCGCGAGCCGATCGCCGCCTGGATCGGCACCTCGAACTGCTGGCGCGGGATCAGCGTCTTGAGCTTGGCGGCCATCGCGACCCCGTAGGCGTAGGCCTTGTCGCGGTGCACGATCGCCGAGAAGGCGTCCACGGGCTCGCCGTGCAGCAGGATGTCGACCTTGACGAGGTCGGCGGCCTGCTCGCCAGTGGTCTCGTAGTCCAGCGAGGCGTAGCCGCGGGTGCGCGACTTCAGCGCGTCGAAGAAGTCGAACACGATCTCAGCCAGGGGCAGCGTGTAGCGCAGCTCGACCCGGGTCTCGGACAGGTAGTCCATCCCGAGCAGGTTGCCGCGGCGGTTCTGGCAGAGCTCCATGATGGCGCCCACGTAGTCCGTGGGGCTCAGGATCGTGGCCCGCACGACGGGCTCGCGGACCTCGGCGACCTTGCCGTTGGGGTACTCCGAGGGGTTGGTGACCTCGATCTCGCGGCCGTCATCGAGGGTGACCTGGTAGATCACGTTCGGGGCGGTGGAGATCAGGTCGAGGTTGAACTCGCGCTCGAGGCGCTCGCGCACGATCTCCAGGTGCAGCAGCCCGAGGAAGCCGCACCGGAAGCCGAACCCGAGCGCACCGGACGTCTCGGGCTCGTACACCAGGGCTGCGTCGTTGAGCTTGAGCTTGTCCAGGGCGTCGCGAAGCTCCGGGTAGTCCGACCCGTCGATCGGGTACAGGCCGGAGAAGACCATCGGCTTGGGGTCGCGGTACCCGCTGAGCGGGATGGTCGCCCCAGCTTTGCTGGCCGCGGTGACGGTGTCGCCGACCCGGCTCTGGCGCACGTCCTTCACGCCCGTGATCAGGTAGCCGACCTCACCGGCACCGATGGCAGCCGACGGCACGGGCTCCGGGGAGATCACGCCGACCTCGAGCATCTCGTGCTGTGCCCCGGTGGACATCATCACGATGCGCTCACGGGTGGACAGCTTGCCGTCGATCACGCGCACGTAGGTGATCACGCCCCGGTAGGAGTCGTAGACCGAGTCGAAGATCAGCGCCCGGGCGGGGGCGTCCGGGTCACCCGCCGGTGCCGGAACCTGGCGCACGACCTCGTCGAGCAGCTCGCGGACGCCCGCGCCGGTCTTCGCGCTGACCTGCAGCACGTCGGCGGGGTCGCAGCCGATGATGTGCGCCAGCTCCGCGGCGTACCGCTCGGGCTGGGCTGCCGGCAGGTCGATCTTGTTGAGCACCGGGATGATCGCCAGGTCGTTCTCGAGCGCGAGGTACAGGTTGGCCAGGGTCTGGGCCTCGATGCCCTGGGCGGCGTCCACGAGCAGGATCGCGCCCTCACATGCCGCCAGGCTGCGCGAGACCTCGTAGGTGAAGTCCACGTGCCCGGGGGTGTCGATCAGGTTCAGGACGTAGTCGACGCCGTCGGAGGCGACGTAGGGCAGGCGGACCGCCTGGCTCTTGATGGTGATGCCGCGCTCGCGCTCGATGTCCATCCGGTCCAGGTACTGCGCACGCATATCGCGGGCGTCGACCACGCCGGTGATCTGCAGCATCCGGTCGGCCAGCGTCGACTTGCCATGGTCGATGTGAGCGATGATGCAGAAGTTGCGGATGATCGACTCATCCGTGGATCCGGGGGCTGGCGGCACGAGGGATATGGTCCCACAGGTTCGCCGGGCCCCGGGCTACGTGTGCTTGCCCTCGGGGCTCTCGATGGCGTCCACGACGGCGCCGGCGATGTCATCCGCAACGCCGTCGACCTGCGCCGCGAAGGCGTCGTCCACGACGTCCGGGCTCTGCTCATCGGCCACGCCGGGCACGAACGGCTCAGCCGGCTCCGGCGCGTCGGCCAGATGCGCGTGTCCGTGCTCAGCCGGGACCTCGATGGCCTCGACCACCTCGGCTGCGAGCTCGTCGGCCGCCTCGTCGACGTCGTGGGCGAACTCCTCGTCGACGACGTCCGGGCTCTGCACGTCGGCCATGCCGGGCGTGAACTCCGGGACCTTCGCCGGGGCTGCAGGAGCAGTGCCCCACTCGCCCTCGCCCGAGAGGTGGGCCTGGGCGGAGGCCTGGCGCCGCTTCCACACGAGGTAGCCGCCGCCCGCGGCCACCAGGACGGCGGCGCTGATGATCAGCGGCTTCTTCGACGAGCGCCGCAGCGACGTAGCGGCCTGCTCAGCGGACACCACAGCGTCCTCGGACTTCTCCCTGGCCACAGCAACAGCCTCGGTTGCGCGGATGCTGGCGTCCTCGGCGGCATGCGCAGCCCGCTCGATGAGCGAGGTGGCGCTCTCGCTGCCAGCTTCGATGACGGCCTTCAGATCCATGACCCACCTCCGTGATGGCGCCGCTGCGACCGGGCGCGGTAGTCCCACCACAGTATCCCCATCGGTGCTGGCGGCGCTTGGCCGAGGGGCGCGCTCGAGCCTCAGGGGTCCCATGTTCGCAACCACCCCGCTGCGGACATGGCGAAGCGCCACCCGCGATGCGG
>JALOLB010000377.1 GCA_025456225.1 Thermoanaerobaculaceae bacterium | reverse complement strand
GGACCGTCGTGGATGGACTCGACATGGCGGGCCTCGCTCGAGAGCGGCCAACAGGATAATAACGGTCCGGATATACCCACCCTCGCGGCGGGGTCACACGCCGTGGGCCGGACGCGTGTCTCAGTGGGAGATCGGGAGTCGCCTGTGTGCGCGCGGGGGGGGCAGCGCGCGTCAGGCTCGAGCGCCGAGGATGCACGATCCGGTCTCGGTCGACCTCTGCGGACGCGTGCGCGATGCGCGCGCCGCGGTGCGCGGAGGTGGATCGCGGTGGCGGGCGCGGTCGCGGGCGGTGCGGTGGTGGACCGCAGGGGAGTCGAACCCCTGACGTCCGCCGTGCAAATGCATCTACTAGTATCGCAACAAGAGCCAACAAGCCCCAAGTGGCTCCGACCTTCGATGGAGCCGTGAGACACGACTCGCGACTAGACCCAGGGAGGCGGAACGAGCAGCGGGCACTTGGGTTGCGAAATGGTTGCCATGCGCCTCCCGCTGTAATCTCTCTGAGCACTCCTCCCAACATCTACGAGGACGGCCAGTTCGACGAGGCTCAGTTCGCGGCATGGGTGAGGCAGGCCAGCGAGTTGCCCGGCTGGGGCGATTCGTGACTGAGAGCATGGCCACCTTGTGCGGCGGCCAGACGGCGGTCCGCCACTCTGCCCTGTTCGCACCTCCGGGCTCGTGGTAGCGTCTCCTGCGGAAACAGCCAACGGTGTCGAAGACGTGGGTGCACGACTGCAGTCGGTCGGCGCCGGGGAGGCGAGCCTTGTCCAGACGAGTCGGCAGCGTCGTCCTTGTCTTGCTCGTGTCGCTCGTGTTCGGCGGCTGTGGCGCCGACAGTCCCGGTCAGACCGCGAGCCCCGCGCCCGCGGCGCCGACACCAGCGTCCACCGAGCTCAGTGGCCCGTACCTCGGACAGCGGCTCCCGGGTCCCGTGCCTGAGCGGTTTGCCTACGGGGTGATCCAGGGCGAGCTGCACACGTCACCGGTCTTCACGCCCGACGGGAGCCGGGTCTACTGGGCGTTACAGGGCGCCACGATCCTCTCGTCGGCGCTGGAGGACGGCAGCTGGACCGAACCGGAGAACGTCGTGTTCTCGGCGTCCATGACGGACTATCGCGACCCCTTCGTCACCCCGTCGGGAGACAGGCTCTTCTTCCTGTCAAAAGGCAGGCTCCCCGGCTCCAAGCTTCCCGAGAAGGAGAACATCTGGTTCGCGCCGAGCTCGGGGGAGGGCTGGGGCGAACCGCGGCCGCTGAGCGAGAAGGTGAATGCGCTCACCATGCATTGGCAGCTGTCGGTGGCGGCGAACGGCGATCTGTACTTCAGCTCGGGTGAGCCTGAAGGCATCGGCGACATCTACGAGTCCAAAGCCCGTGACGGCCACTACGGCACGCCGGTGAAGCTCTCCGCTCCGGTCAACACCAAGCAGGTGGAGCTCACGCCCTACGTCGCCCCCGACGAGGACTACTTGATCTTCTCGCGCTTGGCGGACCCGAACGACACCACCCCGAAGCTCTACATCAGTTTTGCCGACCCGGATGGCGGCTGGGGCAAGCCTGCGCTGGTCGAGGCGGTGTCCTACGGGATCAGCCCGTCGGTCTCGCCTGACGGCAAGTACCTCTTCTTCCTGAGCAGCCCGACGAGCGTGTCGTGGATGACCACCGACTTCATAGAGGATCTGAGGCCCGGCCGGTAGCGAGGCCCCAGCACGGCCGTCGGCGCTGCCGAATGGGTAGCCGACACCGTCGACATGGCTCCCTGCGACCGGCCCGGCTCACTGCAAGCTCCCCACTACGAGCGCACCATGTCCTCGCCGCCGGGACCTTCGCGACCCAGGTCAAGCTCTTGAACAGCCGGGTTCCCCCGGCCATCCGGATGCTACAACTCCTGAAGCGTCCACCCGTCGTCTTCGTACATGAGCTCCCACATGTCGACGCCGACGAGCCAGTCCACGAGCCACTCGCGCAGACTCATGTGCGTGCGAGCCAGCGCATCGGACGTGCGCTCCTCCTCGCCGAGCATGTGCGGGTCGAAGGTCCAGACGGCTCCTTCGGGTGTGGAGCAGTCGATGCAGGAGAGGATCCCGCAGCCCCACTCACTGAACGGGATGAGTCGCTCGGGCCAGGACCACGCCGGGTACTTCGGGTCCTCCAGGCGAGAGACCTCGTACAGCTCGACGACCGGTTCTCCTACGTAATCGTTTTCGTCCCTGGGCCGACCGTCGTTGACCAGCGGAAGGAGTCCGTAGGCCGGCCCGACACCGCCGTTGGCGACCCGCAGGTACACGCGACGAAGCAGCGGAGGGAGCCGGAAGCCGAGCGCCTCTTCGGCCTGTGCGACCGACTCCTCATCGAGGGGCGGCGGAGCGGCCCGCGGGAAATCCGCCGACGCGTCGGTGGCCAACAGCGGGTCTTGCGCACGACGTTGAAGCTCGCCGATCAGGGAGGCTGTCGAGGCCAACTGCTCTCTGAAGACCACCGGGCTGCTCGCCACCGAGGCACTGGGCGAGACCGAGACATCGTCATTGCAGGCGGCGAGAACGAACACGGCCGCCAGCACGACCAGTACTGACACAACGCCCACACTGGTGTGCCTCACAGAACCGATCTCAGGCCGCCGGTCGCTGATGCTCCCCCGTCCATTCTGCGTGCTGGCCGTTCCTCGACGCTACTACAAGATGCGGTGTGCGTCATGGCGATCCGACCGGGAGCTACGACAGCGGCACCGTGAGCCGCAGGCGCTTCAACAAG
The DNA here is from genome assembly GCA_025456225.1 of Thermoanaerobaculaceae bacterium. Classification (GTDB taxonomy): domain Bacteria; phylum Acidobacteriota; class Thermoanaerobaculia; order Thermoanaerobaculales; family Thermoanaerobaculaceae; genus JAAYVZ01. Next base: position 274 of record JALOLB010000377.1, on the reverse strand, counting down.
CACAGACTAGCCTCATGTAGCCGCAGCTACTTAGGTTGCAGAATGGTTGCGACGGGGCCGATTTCGGCGTCTCAGCGGGGGTGCTCGGAGCAGAAAAGCCCTGCAAATACTGGTGGACCGCAGGGGAGTCGAACCCCTGACCTCCGCCGTGCAAAGGCGGCGCTCTCCCAACTGAGCTAGCGGCCCGCGAGGGAGACCAGTATATCCCGTGAGACCGGGGAGACCCGGCGCGACCCCATTTGTGTCAGGGATTTCGGTTGCAGAATGGTTGCAG
>JALOLB010000376.1 GCA_025456225.1 Thermoanaerobaculaceae bacterium | reverse complement strand
GAGCTCTGGTCCTCGAGCATGAAGGACGCCATGCGCCGGCCCTGGTTGCGGCCGTCCTTGATGGGCCGGATCTTCAGACCGGAGATGAGCCCGGCGACGACGGCGCTCTCGGCACCGCCCCCCGCCAGCTCCTTGAGGTCGATGGTCTTGACGGCGCGGAGGTCGCGCAGGACCCGTTCCCAGCGATCGAGAGGGTGACCCGAGAGGTAGAACCCCAGAGTCTCGCGCTCGCCGCGGAGGATCTCGTCCCGGTTGGCCGGCGTGCCTCCGCCGGGGCCGGACGCCACCTCCTCGTCCGGGTCGAGGGCGAACAGGAACCCCTGGCCCGACTCGAGAGCCTGGCGCTGCCGGGTCGCCTGCTCGATGAGCCGGTCGAGGCCGGCCAGGAGCTCGGTTCGATCCGGGTGCAGGCTGTCGAACGCGCCGGCCCGAACCAGGCACTCCACGACCTTGCGGTTGACGGTTCGTTCCGGCAGCGCTCGCAGGAAGTGGGACATGCTCTTGAACCGTCCGGCCTCGTTGCGGGCCTGGACGATGGCATGGCTGGCCGCCTCCCCTACCCCCTTGACGGCCCCCAGGCCGACCCGGATGGCCTCGCCCTCCACCGTGAATGCCACCCGCGAGGCGTTGATGTCGGGCCCCGCCACCTTGAGGCCGGAGCTCGTCAGCAGCGAGACGTACGCCGCCAGCTTCTCGGTGTTGGCGATCTCGCTCGAGAGCATGGCGGCCCAGAAGTGCTCGCGGTGATGGGCCTTGAGGTAGCCGGTCTGGTAGGCGACGAAGGCGTAGGCCACGGAGTGCGACTTGTTGAACCCGTACTGGGCGAAGGGCACGATCATCTGCCACAGCGCCTGGACCTTGTCCCGGGGGAAGCCCTTGGCGACGCCGCCGGAGATGAAGTGCTCCCCCTGCTCGTCGATGAGCTCCTTCTGCTTCTTGCCCATCGCCTTGCGCAGGGTGTCGGCGCGCGCCATGGAGAACCCGGCGATCTTCTGGGCGATGCGCATGACCTGTTCCTGGTAGACGATGACCCCGTAGGTCTCCTCCAGGATCTCGGCCAGCTCGGGGAAGAGGTAGAGGATCTTCTGGCGGCCGTGCTTGCGGTCGGCGAACTCCCCTGCCCACTGCATCGGACCGGGCCGGTAGAGGGCATTCAAGGCCGCCAGCTCCTCGAACCGGGAGGGCTGCACCATGCGCAGCAGGTCGCGCATCCCGGACGACTCGAACTGGAAGATGGCGTCGGTGTCCCCGGCCCGGAAGAGCGCGTAGACCGCCGGGTCGTCGAGGCCCATCCGCCCGAAGTCGGGGGCCTCTGCCCCTGTCGCCCTCAGGCTCCTCAGGCAGTCATCGATCACCGTGAGGGTCTTGAGCCCGAGGAAGTCCATCTTGAGGAGCCCCAGCTTCTCGATGACATCCTTGTCGAACTGGGTGACCACCTCGTCCCTGGATGTCCGGTACAGCGGCACGATCTCGCGCACCGCTCGGGGCGCGATGACGACCCCGGCGGCGTGCACGCCGCAGTGGCGCGACAGGCCCTCGAGCCTCTTGCCGATGTCCACCAACCGCGCCACGTCCGGGTCGGCCTGCATCGCCTCCGCGAGCCGCGGCGAGTCCTTGACGGCGTTCTCCAGGGTGATGCCGAGGGTCTCGGGCACCAGCTTGGCGATGCGGTCGGTCTCCCCGAACGACATGCCCATCACCCGCCCCACGTCGCGGATGCAGGAGCGCGCCTGGAGCACGTTGAAGGTTGCGATCTGGGAGACGTTCTCCTCGCCGTAGAGCTGGCGCACGTGCGCGATCACCTCGTCGCGCCGCCGCTGACAGAAGTCGATGTCGATGTCGGGCATGGAGATGCGGTCGGGGTTCAGGAACCGCTCGAAGAGCAGGTCGTACTCCAGGGGGTCGATGTCGGTGATGCGCAGGGCGTAGGCCACGAGCGACCCGGCCGCGCTGCCCCGTCCCGGGCCGACCGGGATCTCCCCTTCCCTCGCGTACCGGATGAAGTCCCACACAACGAGGAAGTAGCCCTGGAAGCCCATGGTTCCGATCACCGAGAGCTCGAACTCGAGGCGCTTCCAGTACTCGTCCTGGGAGTGCCGACGAGGCCGGCCGTCACCGAGACGGGCCGCCAGCCCCTGCTGGGCCAGCTCCTCCAGAAACTCGTCTGGGGGGCGGTTGTCGGGGGTCGGATAGCGGGGCAGGTGGAACTCGCCGGACGGGAAGCTCACGTGGCAGCGGCGCGCAATCTCGGCGGTACGCGCGAGGGCACCGGGCCAGTCACCGAACAGGCGGGCCATCTCCTGGGGCGACTTCACGTAGAACTCATCGTTGTAGGCGTAGTCGTGGACCAGCTCGGCGAGGGTCTTGTTCTGGCCGATGCCAATCAGCACCCGGTGCGCCTCGACGTCCTCCCGGCGGTGGAAGTGGCAGTCGTTGGTGGCGACGACGGGGATGCCGGTGATCTCCGCGAGCCGTCGCATGCCGTCCCTGACGACCTGCTCGTCCGCGAGCCCGTGGTCCTGCACCTCGAGGAAGAAGCCGTCCGTGCCGAGGATCTCCCGCAGCTCCTCGGCGCTGTGCTGGGCGCCCTTGAGGTCGCCGGCCAGCAGCTTGGAGGCCACGTCACCCGAGGGGCAGGCCGAGAGGGCGATGAGCCCTTCGCTGTGCTGGGCGAGGAGCTGGCGGTCGATTCGCGGCCGGTGGTAGAAGCCCTCAAGGTAGCCGTTCGTCACGAGCGCCATGAGGTTGTGCCATCCGCGCTGGTTCTCGGCAAGCAAAACAAGGTGGGTGTATGGTTTACGGCCATGATGCGAGGGTGTCTTCTCGGTACGGGAGGCCGGCGCGACGTAGACCTCGCAGCCCAGCACCGCGCGCACTCCCGCGGCCCGCGCTGCAGCGTAGAACTCATACGCACCGAAGAGGTTGCCATGATCGGTCAGGGCCACCTCGGACATCCCGAGGGCAGAGACCTGGCGCATCAGCTCGTCCGGCCGGATGGCCGAGTCGAGGAGCGAGTAGTGGCTGTGCA
>JALOLB010000142.1 GCA_025456225.1 Thermoanaerobaculaceae bacterium | reverse complement strand
CTCGAGCTGGTCGCTACTGTACCCAGTGCGTGACGGGTGAGGATGTCCCTATCTCTCTCGCCCCTCTACCCTTCCGCGTGGCGCGGCGCGGAACTTCGGTCTAGCCCCCACCCGCCCATCGACCCTTCCACCCGCCTGGTTGAGAGTCGAGAGTCGAGAGTTGAGAGTCGAAGGTCGAAAGTCGAAAGTTGAGAGTCGAGAGTCCAGAGTCGAAAGTCAGAGGCCACGAGCCAATCGCCCATCCGCTCGTTTAGCAGTACTCACGCGCCGAAGGGAGCGGGGACCTCGACCTTCAACCGGGTAGGTGGGGGAAGGCCTCGACTTTCCACCGGGCGGGTGGGGGAAACTCTCAACTCTCGACTCTCAAGCCTCGACTCTCGACTTCCAAGGGTCACTCGCCAAGGTGGCGTCGGGCGCGTCCCTTGCCGGGTGGGACGGTGACGCTGGTCGAGGCGGGGGTCATGTTGCCAGCGAGGTCGTAGCCGACCACGCAAAGCCGGTAGCTTCTCGAGTAGCCGAGGTCGGTGATGGTTGCGCCGTTGGGTCCGAGGGCCGGCGCGCTCTCGGGGTAGCCGGGCTGATCGGGCTCGCCGGTGTACATCACGGTGTACCCGATCACCGCCGGGCTCGTCGAGGGCGTCCAGGTCAGCGTGACGGTCTCGCCGGTGCGAACGGCCTGGACGTTGGTGGGCGCCGCCAGTCCGCCCACGTCGATGGTGATCGGCGTGGCGTGGAAGGTCGTGACCGGGGCGTTGCGGCCGTCGTCGGTGACCGCAAAGAGATAGTAGGTCCCCGAGGGCAGCGGCGTGGTGTCCCAGGTGGCGGTGACGGTGGGGGTGGCGGGCAGGTCCGCCGCGATCACCCCCTCCGGCAGCCCGTCGTGGGTGCGGGAGAAGTACAGGCTCACCCTGGTGTCCGCCGACGGGGGCGTCACCGAGACCGTGATGCTCCTCGACGTGCCCGAGGCCCCTACCTGGGTGAAGGCGGTCACGGGCGGAGGGAGGGGCGCGAGGACGGTGAACACGACCTCACTTTCCGGCAGGTTGTCCTCGCCCAGCGTCCAGGTGCCGGCGGCGGCGCTCGCGACGGTGAACAGAGCGAGCTTCGTCGTGGCATCGCTCGCGTAGGTGACCGTCGGGAAGCTGCCCACCGTGCCGGGGGTGATCTTCTGGCCGGCCGGGTTCCGCAGGTAGATGGCGGGGAGGGTGGAGGACTGGCCCTTGACGCTGAAGATCGCCAGCTCCTCGACCTTGGCGAGCGTCGTCGTGCGCTCCACCGCCGCGGCCCGCACCTCGAGGGCCGAGGCCGGCTTCGTCGTCGGACGGGCCGCGAGGTTCGAGCCGAACCAGCAGCGGTTTTCCCCGGCTCCATCCTCCCTTGCCTTGCGCACGAGCCTCACGTCGGCCTCCGTCAGTCCCGGGAACACCCCACGGCCGACGAAGATCGCGTCGAACTCGCTGCTCGTCCTGGAGCCACTCGCGACGAGCTCGAAGCGGCGGTCCGGGAACGTCTGCTGCCCTTCGAAGCGCTCGAGCAAGCCGATGCGCGCCGCCTCGCAGTCGATTCCGGCGCCTGCGGGGCATGGGCACCTCTCGTCGAAGACGAAGGGGCCGACGAGATCGCCCCGGGCCCGCCACACGCTCGAAACGTCCTGCTCCTTCCACGACACGACCCCGGCGCGCAGGGTTCCGTCGATGATGTCGGTTCCTCCGTACCGGAAGTGGAACTGGCGCTTGAGGAACAACACGTCCGTGCTCCCCAGCCCCACCCAGGCTGCGGACCCATCGGTGGCTAAGAGGTTGAGAAAGGTCGGCTCGCCTCGCAGGAGCCTCATGGTGCGCGGCGGCTCGTAGGCCCAGATCGAGTTGTGAATTCTGAAGTAGCTCTGGCAGTTCTCGCAGTGAAAGGCGAAGGAGCCAGCGAACAGCGGGGCGAACACGGGCCGCGAGCAGATCCCGGTGATCGCCTGGGTCGACCCATTCCAACCGGCGTAGAGAAACGGAAGCCAGGGCGACCCCATGCGGACCCGGAGGTCACGCACTGTGGTGGGTGCGAGCTCCAGCTCGTCGATGCACCCGCCGCGGTTGCGCATGTCCATCTGCAACGTGGTCTTGTTCCCCTCGCTGGTCACCTCGATGAGTGGGAAGCCGACCTCGAGCCGCCCCGAGAGGTGACCGCCGGCGTCCAGCGCCAGCGCGGGCACGGAGACGACCTCAACGCCCGGCACTCCGTTGCCGTTGACCAGCCCTGTCCCACTTGGCAGGAGCGACAGCGGTTGGCCGGGCAGGAGACCGAGCTGGAGGCGCAGGACGGCGAGGTGGAAGTCTGCGGTGCCGATGAACATCGTGGCGTTGAGGCGTACGCCCGCGGTCGACACCCCGAGAGGCTCGCTCGGCATCAGGTAGAGCGGAATCCCGTCGAGTGAGAAGTCGAGAGCGGCGAGGCCGGGCAGGAGACGTGGCGTGAGCCTGCCCGGGATCGTCGTCCCGTCCACGCTGTACCCGACCTGACTGGCGCCGGAGAGGATCGTCGTCGTGGCAGGCGTGGTCGCCACCTGGGCGTCGGCGTTGGTCGAAAGCTCCCCCTTGCCGCTTGCCGGGTTGCCGGTGAAGACGACCTGGCCCGGGAAGCGCAGCACCTCGTTGACCCGCACCGGTCCGGTGAGGGTGTAGGTGGTGCCGTTCTGCGTCATCGAGGCGGCCTTGAACGTGAGGTTGCCGACCTTCAGCTCGACGTCGCCGCCGATCGTGATCGTGCCGGTGTCGAGGCACTCCTTGTACAGAGCGGGTCCGCCCTGCCGGGCCTGGGTCACGAGGCTCCAATTGTAGGTGCCGGGCTGGTTGAAGGTGAACAGGCAGGGGTCCTTGGCGCAGGAGTCGTCGACGCCGCTGGTCGGGGTGAACATCCACCCGAAGCGAACCCACCACCTCGGCGTGCAGTGCGACGGCGTGGCCGTCCAGTTGAAGGCGATCGGCACGCCCACCTGGCCGGTCGCGGGGACCAGCCCGTCGCAGGTGAGGGAGCAATCGTGGACCGTGGTGGTGCCGCTGCGCGAGATCTCCGCCCCGTCCGGGACTCTCGCCTTGGCGGTCCAGATGTAGGTCCCGGGTGCGGGGTACGGGCACGTCTGCATCAGGGAGCCCGTCCAGCCGTACTGCGGGCACTGGGGCGTGGCCGGGAAGCCGAAGTCGAGCCAGTACTGGATGTCGCGGCAGCTTGCCACTCCGGAGGGACCAAGCCGGAGGGGGTAGTAGGCACGGCTGGTGGCAGTCGGGGGAGGGCTCGCCATCACGACCAGCGCCGGCGTCTTGCAGTCCACGGGCGGATCGAGAATCGTGATCTCGCCGGTCTCGGACCACAGGACCGTCTGGCCTCCGTCCCTGGAGACCTTTGCCGTCCACCGGTACGGGCCGCCAGGCGTCACGTAGGTGCAGCCCTGGCTCAGCTCGTACTTGCTCCAACTCGGGGCCGAGCAGAGCACGTCGGTGCCGCCACCGAAGTCGAACCAGTAGCTCAGGTTCGTACAGGCCGCCAGCTTCTCCGGGCCGATCGTGAGCGAGTAGGGCGCGTTCTTGTAGCCGCTGGCCGGCGGACGCTCCTCCAGCACGGGCGTCACGCTGGTGCAGATCTCGGCGGCCGCAGGGCTGGCCCCGAGCGCCAGCATGGCGAGGCCCACCGCAACCATGGAGACGGCCGTTCCGACTCTCGTCCGTGGCGTCATGGTCCCCCCCAGAGCAGCCTGTCGTGGCCGGTCGCTCGACCGCGACACTTCTCCTCAAGGCTAGGGCAACCCCGGCAGGTGTCAAGGCCGGAGATGAAGCAGGGGAGAGGGGAGAGCAAAGGAATGCGGTCCCCGGATCGGATGGCGATGCCGGCCGAGGAGTGGGGCGTGGAAAGCAATCGCCCGGCCTCGACGACCGGGCGACCTTGCGAGCACTCCTGCAGTTGGGGTGGGCGGACTCTCCCCTCTCCCCCGGGTGGGCGGGGGATCACCGTCCCAGCGTCGCCACCATCACGGCCTTGATGGTGTGCATGCGGTTCTCGGCCTCGTCGAAGACGCGCGACCACGGGCCCTCGAAGACCTCGTCCTCGGCCTCGCAGATGTCCGGGTTCTGCCGCGACATCTCGGTGTCGAGGTTGTGGAAGCACGGCAGGCAGTGGAGGAAGATGGCGTCCTGGCGGCCGGTCGCCTCCATCATCCTGACGGTGACCTTGTAGGGCTTGAGCAGCGCGATCCGCTCGGCGATCTTGGACTCCTCGCCCATCGACGCCCAGACGTCGGTGTAGATCGAGTGGCTGCCGGCCACGCCAGCCGCGACGTCGGCGGTGATCGTCACCTTGCCGCCGGTCTTCGCGGCCATCGCCTGGGCGGTCTCGACCAGCCAGCTCTCGGGGAACAGCGACTCGGGGCTGACGATGCGCACGTCCATGCCGAACATGGCGCAGCCGATGAGCAGGGAGTTGGCGACGTTGTTGCGGCCGTCGCCGACGTAGGCGAGGCCGATGCCGCGCAGGGTGCCGAACTGCTCCCGGACGGTCATGACGTCGGCCAGGAGCTGGGTCGGATGCCAGGCGTCGGTGAGGCCGTTCCACACCGGTACGCCGGCGTACCTGGCGAGCCCCTCGACGGTGGCGTGGGAGAAGCCGCGGAACTGGATGCCGTCGAACATGCGGCCCAGCACGCGGGCGGTGTCGGCGACGGTCTCCTTCTTTCCGAGCTGGATGTCGCCCTTGCCCAGGTACTCGGGGTGGGCACCCTCGTCGATGCAGGCGACGGTGAAGGCGCAGCGGGTGCGGGTGGAGGGCTTCTCGAAGATGAGGGCGACGTTCTTGCCCTCGAGCGCCCTGCCGCGCACGCCGGCGCGCTTGTTGGCCTTCAGGGTGAACGCCAGGTCGAGCAGGTCGCCGAGCTCGGCGGGTGTGAAGTCCAGCTCCTTGAGGAAGTGACGCCCCTTGAGATTCGCAGCCATGTTGATCCTCCGTGGGTGCGCCGGATTGCGGCGCGCGCGTATGGTAGCGTGCCCTCAGGGCTTTGCCAAGGCTGCAGGCGCCCTTGACCCCGCCCCGGGGCGGGCTGACAATCGGCAGGGGGCGGACAAAGAGGCTCGGCGGACGGCAGGTGAACATGGGTGACGCACCGCGGGATCCCCGGAAGGATGAGGCAGGGGCATTGTCTCCCTCGTCGTCGGGCGAGAGCGTCCTGCTCTTCCGCGCCATCTTCGAGGCGATCCCCGACCCCGCAACCCTCTGGCAGCGGGACGCCGCGGGCACCTTCCGGCTCGAGCTCGTGAACCCGGCGGCGCGCGCCGCCACGAGGGGGCGGCTGGGGGAGTACCTGGGCGTGACAGCCGATGAGTTCTTTGCTCACATGCCGGCCATCCACGAGTTCTTCAAGGAAGCCTGGGAGAGCGGAAAGCCGGTGCGGCGCGAGCTGTCCTACCACATGCGCACCACCGGCGAGGAGCTCTGGCAGGTCGGGGAGTGCGCGCGCGTGGGCGAGACACACCTCCTGGCGATGTTCCGGGACCGGACCGCCGAGAAGAGGGCTGCCGAGGCGTTGCGCCAGAGCGAGGCGACGTTGCGCAGCATCTTCCAGGCCGCGCCGCTGGGAATCGGCTGTGTCGACCGGGACCGGCGTCTCGTCTGGGCCAACGAGCGCCTGGCGGGAATGACCGGGTACCCGGTGGCCCAGCTCACCGGCATGCCGGCGCGGCAGCTCTACCTGAGCCAGGAGGAGTACGAACGGGTCGGGCGGGTCAAGCACCCGCAGGTGCGACTGCGCGGGGTCGGCGGGGTGGAGACGGTCTGGCAGCGCCAGGACGGAAGCAGCTTTGAGGTGCTCCTGCAATCGGCGATGCTGGAGCCAGGCAGCTTCGATGCGGGGCTCGTCTTCACGGTGCTGGACATCACCGACCGCAAGCGCGCCGAGCGGGAGCTGCGCGCGAGCCGCGAGCGTCTGGCCCAGGCGGCGGCGCTGGCGCACGTGGGGCACTGGGAGTGGGACGGTCGCCATCGGACCGTGGACTGGAGCGACGAGGTCCTCCGGATGTTCGGGTTCGAGCCCGGAGCCGTGCAGCCGACTCCCGAGCTGTTTCTCCGGCTCATCCATCCCGAGGATCGCAGTCGCGTGCGAGCGGCCGTGCGCGGCGCCCTCTTCGCGGGTGTCCTGGGTCGGGCCGAGTTCCGCTTCCAGCGGGCCGGCGGAGGTGAGGGCATCGCCAGCGCCGTCGGGCGGGCCATCATGGGTGCGGACGGACGGGTGGCGGGCGTGTCGGGCTCCTTCCAGGACATCACGGAGCTGCGACGTGCCGAGGAGGAGCGGCGCCGCCTGGAGGCATCGCTGCTGCAGGCCCAGAAGCTCGAGAGCCTCGGGGTGCTGGCGGGAGGCATCGCCCACGACTTCAACAACCTCCTCATGGGAGTTCTTGGGAACGTCAGCCTGGCGTTGATGAAGGTTGGACCGGCCTCGCCGGCGCGGAGCGAGCTGGAGCGCATCGAGGGGGCGGCGCAGCGGGCCGCCGACCTGACCCGACAGATGCTGGCCTACTCGGGCAAGGGCAAGTTCGTGGTCGAGCACCTGGACCTCGCCGGCCTCGTGAGGGAGATGGTCCAGCTCCTCGAGGTCTCCGTCTCCAAGTCGGCGCGCCTCCATCTCGACCTGCCAGCGGACCTCCCCGACGTCGAGGGCGATGCCAGCCAGGTCCGCCAGGTGGTGATGAACCTCATCACGAACGCATCCGAGGCGCTGGCGCCCGCGGGAGGGGCGATCCAGATCCGGGCCTGGAGCCGATGGTGTGACCGGGAGTTCCTGAACGGCTGCCTGTTGGGCGAGGACCTCCCCGAGGGGCCGTACGTGATGCTGGAGGTGGAGGACACCGGATGCGGCATGGACGATGCCACGCTGACCCGGATGTTCGATCCATTCTTCAGCACCAAGTTCCAGGGACGCGGGCTCGGGCTTGCGGCGGCGATCGGCATCGTCAGGGGACACCGCGGTTTCGCGCGGGTGCGTAGCGCGCCGGAGCGTGGCACGTCCTTCCTGGTCGGGTTTCCCGCCAGCACGGCCACCTCGCGCGTGCAGCACAAGGCAGCGGAGAGCGAGGCATCGGGGCGGTCCCGGGGCTGCGTGCTGGTGGTGGACGACGAGCCGGCCGTGCGTGACACGGTCCAGAGGATCCTGGAGTGGGCCGGGTTCGAGGTGTGGGCAGCCCACGACGGCCAGAGTGCGCTCCAGACCTTCCGGAGACTGGCTGACCAGATCGACATCGTGCTCCTCGACCTCTCGATGCCGGAGATGGACGGCGAGGAGGTCTTCAAGGAGCTGATCGGCGTGCGGCCCGACGTGCGCGTCGTCCTGTCCAGTGGCTACAACGAGCAGGATGCCATCCAGCGCTTCACGACTCCGGGGTTGGCGGGCTTCATCCAGAAGCCGTACCGGGCCGAGGCGCTGATCGGGAAGCTGCGGGCGGTCATTGCCCTGGAGTAGACGGGGGGCAGCCCGGTCGGTCCCCGGGTTCCACTGCGCCAGCCTGGACCTAGACGTAGACGTAGACGTGGACGTGGACGTGGTCGTACGCACCACCGGCAAGCCCCTGGCCACCGCAGTTCTGCATTGCGGCTCTGACCGCACACCCGGCACATCCGGTATCAGCCACCCGCCGAGCGGGTTCAGGTCCACGACCACGACCACGTCCACGTCCACGACCACGTTGCGACGTCTCCACCCGATACCCTTGCAGGTTCTCAGTCCTCCGGGCGCTCCCCGGAGGGTGCCATCTTGACGAGCCTGGGCTCGAAGCGGGCCACGACCTCCACGAGGTCGTCCTGGGCGGCCATCACCGTGTGGATGTCCTTGTAGGCCATGGGCGCCTCGTCGAGCCCCGCCGACAGGAGGCGGACGTTGGCGGCGCCCAGCACCCTCTGGATGTCCTCCCAGGAGAACTGCTGCCTCGCCGCGGAGCGGCTCATGCGACGCCCGGCGCCGTGGGAGGCCGAGCGCAGGGACTCGGGGTTCCCCTTGCCGCGGACCACGAACCCCGGGGTGCCCATGGACCCCGGGATGATCCCGACGTCGCCCTCGCCGGCCGGCGTGGCGCCCTTGCGATGGACGATGACGTCGCGGCCGGAGTGGGACTCCCGCCACGCGAAGTTGTGGTGGTTCTCGACCCCGGCCAGGACGCGCACTCCGAGGTGCCGCGTGATGTGCTGGTGGATGAGCGCGTGGTTGGCGGCGGCGTAGCGTCCCATGAGGTGCATGGCGGCCCAGTACTCCTGGCCCGGTGCGGTGTCGAGCCCGAGCCAGGCCAGGTGCTGGAGCTGGTGGGGCAGCTCCGGGTGTGCCGAGCGCGCGATGCGCGAGTAGTGGTCGGCCACCTCGGCCCCGGTGCCCCGGGAGCCGCTGTGGGTGAGGAGTGCCAGGTAGGACCCGGCGGCCAGCCCCAGGTCGTCGCGGTCGAGGACCAGGAGGCCGAGCTCCACGAAGTGGTTGCCGGAGCCCGACGTCCCCAGTTGTGCCCAGGCCTTGTCCCGGAGTCGCCGGGTGACGGGTGAGAAGCCCCAGTCCTCGTCCATGACGGGATGATCCCGCCGCTGCCTGAACTCCGCGCCGATGCCGAAGCGGGTCTCCTGGTGGATGGCCTCGGCGAGTCGGTCACCGCTGTGGTCGAGTGCCCCGGGGGGAAGGTCGAAGACCGAGAGCTTCATGCGACAGGCGATGTCGACGCCCACGGCGTAGGGGATGACCGCGTTGTCGGTGGCCAGCACACCCCCGATCGGCAGCCCGTAGCCCTGGTGGGCGTCGGGCATGAGGGCACCGGCCACGGCAATCGGCAGGCTGCAGGCGTTCTCCATCTGCTGCAGCGCGGTGGCCTCGAAGTCGGAGCCCCATTTCCGGTAGCGTATCGAATCGTGGCGCGGCAGGAACGATCCACGCCGCTCTGCCTGGGTGTGGAGCGCCTCGGCCAGGGCCGCGAAGTGCGGATCCCCGAGGTGCTGACCGGGATGGGCGACGACGGCGCGAATGCGCGCGCGGACCTCGCTCGAGCGGGCGCCGGTGGCGGCGAGGTTGGCGGCACCGGCGAGGGCGGCCTTCACGGCGGGCCCTCCCGGCACTCCCAGCGAGATGATCTCCTTGGCCTTCATTGGTCCCTCCGCTCGGCGACCGATGGTGGTTCCAGCGTCGCACGGTAGCCCTGGTACGGCTCAGGGCTCGGCGACCATCCTGACAGATGAGCCGCCTGCAATACTCTCGGCGCCCCGTTCCTCCTCCTCGCCCCCGCAGGGGGAGAGGGCCGGGTGAGGGGGTGCAAGCTCCTGGTGCTGGGAGAGAAAGGACCCCTCACCCTGTCCTCTCCCCGCTTCGCGGGGCGAGGGGGCAAGCAAGGTAGTGTATCGGCCTGCGGGGCAAGGGGACCGGAGCGGTAACCCTTGAGAAGTCAAATCCTGCAAGAGGCTCAGATGTTTATGGCCCTCGCCCCGTGAGCGACAGCCGGCCTGGAGCCCGGGGCGGGTGCTCCAGGGGCCAGGCACGCCCAAATGAAGAGGCCTCCCAGCAGCGGGAGGCCTCGATTCGGTCCGGAGCGTGCCGGCTATCGCGCCAGGTTCTCGACCAGCGGGATGGCCTGGTCCAGGGTGAGGCCGTTGCGGACAGGCAGCATTCGCAGCGGGCTCCACCCGGCATCGGTGGCGGTCACGAAGAGGATCTGCTCGCCCTGGACCTTGTAGGCGACCGGCTGGAGATTGCCGCCCAGGAGCATGCGAGCGTCCTGCATGTCGAACTGCTCGGGAGCCTTGAAGTCGCGGCGCACGCCGAAGACCGGGACGTGCCGGCGGCGTTGCAGGATCATCGATGGCTCCGTCGGGCCACTGATCTCGGGTGGCTCGAGGACGAAGGACACCTCCATCAGGTGGAAGAGGCAGACCTGTCGCGACCCGAAGAAGACGAGGGCGCGCTGCACCCCGGAGTTGTCCGCGAAGAGGGGGTGCTGAATCGCTGCCTCGGGCGGCTCGGTCTCGCAGGCGGTGCCGGACGGGATGAAGGAGTCGAGGTTGTGGAGGGTCAGACCGTCGGAGTCCTCGGCGGTCGCCGTGAGGCGGAGGAGGGCATAGGAGCCGTGCTGGGTCTGGCCGCTGCCTTCCCACCACACGAGGTGGAGGTAGCTGTCGCGAACGACGACCGAAACGGCCTGGTCGCCGGAAAACGGGAATCAAGCGTGAAGTCGTTCGTCAGTGCCTCGACGCGCTCCCAGGAGCCGTCCTTCCAGACAGCCAGCATGATCTGGGAGAACCCCTCTGCATAGTGTCGCTGCCACGTCACCACAACCTTGCCCGTGAGGTCGTCTGCCGCCACCTGGATGTCACGGTCCTCGCTGCCGTTGATGCCGACGATGTACGGGACCACCGACGTCACGATGGTCTGACCGTTGTGCTCGCCCGTGAGCACCAGACCCTCGGCGGATGAGGCACCCTTCCACAGCACTCCCTGCGGGTCCAGGGCGAAGGGCGACGCTGCCCACAGGCCCGGGGCCAGGAGGAGGCAGATCAGAACGGAAGCCGCGCGTCGCATTGCAGACCTCACGCTTTCAGGTTGATGACCTCGCGCACGTTGAAGGCCTGCAAGAAAGCCTTCATGCCGCGGAAGTCGGGGTAGTGGGCCGAGAGGCGCCCCAGGTACTCGTCAGTGGACTCGTCGTCGCCGGCTTCCATCGCGGCGTCGGCGAGAAGCATGAGCGTGTTCTTCTCGACGGTCGGGTGCTCGTACTCGGCTGCGAGCGCGAGCGCCTTCTCTCCGACCGTCCTGGCCAGATCCGCTTCACCGTGCTGCAGTGCCCCGAAGCAGACGTCCTGGTAGACCTCGGCGAGGTACTGGCGCGCCCCGATCGACTCCAGGGTGGCCGCCGCGTCGGTGCAGAGCGCGAGGCCCTCCTCGATCTGGGACGTGCACATGAGGCAGTAGCCCAGGTTGTCGCGGATGAGGGCGACGGCGATCCGGTCGATCTCGCCGGCTGCCTCGTGCTCGAGGGCGGCGCGGAACCGCTCGGCCGCCTCCTTGAACTGGGAGTCGCGCAGGGCGAGCGCGCCGTGCTGGTTGGCGGAGGCCCGCAGTGCCTGGGGCTGGCCGCACTCGCGCGCCAGATCGGACGCCCGGCGGGCGTAGGCCAGGGCGCGCGCCATGTTGCCTTCCGCCTCGTAGACCTGGGCCGTGTAGTAGGCCGCCATCCAGGCGGTGAAAGGGTCCCGCGACCGCATCAGCACGGTCTTGAGCTCGCCGACCGCGCCGTCGAGCCGGTCGAGCTCGAGGAGCACCACGCAGCGGTTGCAGAACGCCCGGTCGATCAGCTCCTGATCGCCGCTGCCGCGAGCTTCCTTCTCGGCGGCCACGAACAGATGCAGAGCACGCTCCAGCCGGCCTCTCGCATAGGCCGACTGAGCCAACTTGCTCAGACGCAGATAGCGCTCCAAGGAGCCCATCTTCCTCATTCCGCGCCCCGCTCCCACCGCTGGCGCTTGAAGGCGGCGAAGTCGAGCACTTCCTGTTGCGCCTCCGGCGGCAGAACGCGAAATGATTCTAGCAGCTCGGACTCGTGTGGTGTCAAGCCTGCGCTGCCGAGATCGCCGAAGAACTCGCCGAGCGAGACCTCGAAGGCCTGGAGAAGCTTGAACAGCACATCGAGGGAGACCCGGTACTCTCCCTTCTCCATGCGCGAGAGGTCCGACTGCTGGATGCCAATCTGGCGCGCCAGCTCGACCTGCGTGAGGTTCCGCTCGGTCCGCTTCTGGCGGATCCGGGTTCCCACCGTCGTGGCGGGGAGCTGCAGGCGTGTGGCGCGATCCACGATCTCCTTGTACCCCGGCGACACTTCTGCTACCGTGCGCAGGGATGGTTCTATGGTAAATCCCCATAGGGCCCCTGTCAAGGAAACAAGCGTGGGCTCAGTCTGGGAAATCGCGAGCAGGGTCTGGACCTGGCGCAGGCTTGTCAAGGCGCTGGCGATCAGGGATTTTCGGGTCCGCTACGCGGGCTCTGCGCTGGGGGCCGCGTGGGCGATCCTGGAGCCCGCCGTGCACTTCACCCTGTATCTCGTGGTGTTCGATGTGTTGCTTGGCACCAGACTTGCTGCGGGGGACGGCGTGGGTCCTTTCGGGCTGTATCTGGTTTCCGGCCTCGTGCCGTACCTGGCCTTCCAGGAGACCCTGGTGACCTCCGTCGGCCTGGCCCCGGTGCACGCGCACCTGATCCGGCACGTGGCGGTCCCGGTCGAGGCCCTGGTGTTCGGGTCGCTGCTGGCGGTGCTGCTGCGGCAGGGGGTTGCGCTGGCGGTGGTCGTGACGGTCTGTGCGGCGTGGGGATCGATCAGCCTCGTCCACCTTCCACTCATGCTCGTGGGGGTGCTCCTGCTGGTGATCGGCGCGTGGGGCACGGCCCTCCTCCTCGTGCCGGTTGGAGCGTACCTCCCGGACGCGGCCCAGGCCGTCAGCGTGGGCTGCACCGTCCTGTTCTTCCTGACCCCGATCGTGTATCGGGAAAGTGTCGTCCCTGCTGCACTGCAGCCGATCTTCGCGGTCAATCCGCTGGTGGGGGTCCTGGAGCTGATCCGGGCTGGATTGCTCGGCGGCCGGGCGAACCCCGCCCATGTCGGAGTGACCGCCCTCGCGGCGCTGGTCATGGCAACCTGGGGAGCCTGGTTCTTCCGGCGACGGGTGCTGGCGCTTCGGGATGTCGTGTAGGCGAGTGGACATGCAAGTGGAATCACGGTGTGTCGGTTCTTGGAGGTGTCTTGTGAAGAGTGGAGTCTTGATCTGCATTCTGACTGTGACTGTCGTCGCCGGGGCGCTGGCTCAGGCGCCGACTCCGGCTGCGTCGGGAGCGCCTGCGCCGGCTGCGGCCGCGTCCCCGGTTCCCGATGCCGGCCAGGCCGCCGCGCCCGCCGGCTCCCAGGCTCCTGCACCGCTCGCCAGCGACGTTCCGCCCGGGTACTACGACATCCGTAAGTTCCCGCGCGAGCAGGTGGTTCGGCTGACGGCGACGACCGGGTACCCGGCCCGCTTCATGCGCGTCAAGATGGAGATCGTCGACGAGGATGCAGAGTGGGTGTACATGCGCAACCTGCCCGTCGAGGACCCCGAGTCCGCCGGGCACAAGTCGTGGAAGGCGCGGCAAATCCTGGAGTCGAAGCACATGGCCCGGAAGGAGCTGGCGGTGGGCAAGTTCGTGATGGACCCTGCCGTGGAGCACCCGCTGCCGGGCTTCTCCGACCGCGTCCACCTCGAGGAGCGCAGCGAGGGCCTGCCGAGCCAGGGTCGATGGCAGATGGGCATGGCGGTGGCGGACATGAACGGCGACGGCCTGCAGGATCTGGTCCTGCCGCCCCCGAGGCTCGGGATCGCCCGGCCCTGGGTCGTCCTGCAGACCCCCACGGGCTGGCGGCCCTGGGAGGCGGCGAAGTGGCCGGACGTCAAGCTCGACTACGGCGACGTGAAGGTTGCCGACTTCGACCGTGACGGCAACCTGGACATCGCCCTCGCCTGCCACTTCCTCCGCAACTACGTGATGTACGGCAACGGCAAGGGCGACTTCACCCGGGTCGTGGAGCTGGCGAACGTCAACGCCAAGTTCTCGTCGCGGGCGATCGGCATCGCCGACTTCGACAGCGACGGCCGCCCCGACATCGCCGCCCTCGCCGAGCTCGACATCGACCTGGCGACCAACGCGGCGGTTCGCGGCGCCCTCCTGCAGGTCCACCTGAACAGGAAGGATGGCTGGAAGGTGATTCCGGTGCAGGGCACCTACCAGAATCTGTACGGCGACCACCTGGCAGTCGGCGACGTCGACGCCGACGGGAAGCCCGACATCGTCGTGTCGTCCCACAAGAACTCGAACTTCAGCCTGGCCTTCCTGAACCTGGGCGACGGCCTGAGCTACCTTCCCGTGAGCCACCAGGAGTTTCCGTACCTGGGCTACGTGTTCGGGGTGGCCGTCGGGGACCTCGACGGCAAGGCGGGCGACGAGGTCCTGATGGGGGCGTACCAGAACGTGCGCCTCGGCACCGACACGAAGCCCATGAACGGCGTGCTGGTGTACGGCTTCTCGCGCAAGGGGGACGAGGTCACGGTGACACGGCAGGTGGTGGCGGTCGACGGGCAGGAACTCAACGCCTACTCCGCGGCCGGGATGGGGGACCTGGACGGCGACGGCCGCGGCGACCTCCTGCTCGGGAGGCGGAACGGCCAGGTGGAGCTGTATGTCCAGGGCCTCGACGGGCAGTTCCTCCTCGAGAGCTCCCCGGAGCTGACGTTTGGTGATGCATACATCAATGCTCTGACCGTGATGCCTGTCGGCTCCAGCGGCGAGCGCGCACTCGTCGTCGAGTCCTCGGACGGCAAGGCGACGCCGGGCTCCGTGCGCGCTTTCGTCGTGCGTCGCGGCCCCTTGACAAAGCCGGCCGCAGCGCGCTAGGGTCGCTGCCGTGTTGCGATCTACTGCCAAGGGGCTTGACAGGGTTGTCGAATGGCGTTAGCTTGTATGCTGTGGTAGCATAGAACCGAACAGGAGAGAGCAGATACCGATGCTTGGGACCGACAATACATATGGGGAGGTGATGCAATCGCGACGGGTGGGTTCTGACGTGGCCGTTTTCACCAACTCCAGATTCAACGCTAGGAAGGAGAATTCAAGCATGAAGAAGATCTTTGCAGTGACCCTGGTGGCGGCGCTGGCCCTCTTCGCGGGCTCCGCGTATGCCAACTTCTGCGCCCGCGACGTGGTGCCGGCTTCGACCCTGCTGGTTCCCTACGCCGTCGTCGGCATGTCCGGCAACGTGCCGGATCCCGCGGGCTACACCACCAACCTGTCCGTGACCAACACCTCGTGGGAAGCCACCATCATCCACATCGTGATCTGGGATGCGCTGTCCAACGGCGTCCTCGACTTCGACGAGGTCCTCTCGGGCTACGACGTGTGGACGATCAACTTCCGCGACCTGCTGAGCGGCAACTGGTCGGCGTTTGACACCAGCCTGTCGTCCTCGGCTCCGCCGAACAAGAACATGCTGCCCCTGGTCCGCCAGACCTTCGAGTGGGGCCCGGATGGCCGCTCGGCGTACGACTTTGTTCAGGATGCCCCGTACTACCTCGGCAGCCCGAACGCCTACGCCACTGGCCTGCCGTTCCCGCAGGGGACGCAGTCGCTGTCGACCGCCAACACCGTCGACTGCAAGATGCCCTTCACCAACTCGACCGGTGCTTCCTACGCGCCGCTGCTCGTGTCCCTGCTGCAGGAGCCTCTGTACGAGTACGGCCATGCCGGTTGCGCCGCCGACCAGACCATCGTTCGCCATGCTGGCGACTGGCTGTCCGGCCTGACTGCCAACCCCCTCTTCTTCTACGTGACGGTCGACAACTTCGAGCGTTGCGAGCTGACCTTCCCCGAGGACCCGGGCTACTTCGGGACCCGTGGCAACTACAACTACGAGAACGTCCTCATCGGCGAGATCTACTACATGAACTCGACCCTGAACTTCGCCGAGGCGACCCCGGCCGTTCACATCGAGTCCGATCTCGACTCCGAGCTGTATGACGTCACGACCGAGTTCTACGGCGACGTCACCGACGACCCCACCTACCTCGAGCCTCTCGCGACCGCCTTCGGCTTCAAGTACAACAACGGCGGCGGCTGGACCTCCAGCGTGGTGGTGTGGAAGAACGCGTCCGAGTTCTATGATGCCGACGAGGTCCTCGACTGCGGTTCCTACCTGTACTACGCGTGGGACGAGGACGAGCACGTCATCACCCGTGGCGTCACCTGCCCGGTTTCTCCGTGCGGCGACACCGACATTGACCCGAACGAGTTCCCGTTCGAGACCCAGATGGTCCCGCTGACCAACGCCAACTTCGACCTGCCGGCTGCGGCTGGTTGGATGCTGCTGGTCTTCCCGCCGTCCTACGACGACGGCCCGGGCACCGGTGGTGGCTTCTGGCACGAGAAGGGCGATCCGACCCCGGATATGGACCTCCTCAACTTCCCGTACCAGGCGTGGGTCTACACCCGCCTCGAGATCGGCACCTACTCGATGGGCCTCGAGGCCGCCACGATGGCCGCTTCTCACTGCTTCCCCGAGCAGCGTCTGCCGATCCTCGGCATCGGCGCTCCTCAGTGGGATGGCTACGACCCGGCTTGGTACCTGCACGCCGGCGCCGCGAAGTAAGCACCTTCACGCTTCGGCGTGAGTGTCAGGCAGGCGGGCTTCGGCCCGCCTGCCGCTTTTTCGTCTGGTTGCAGGCATCGCCCCGCGATGGCAGTGGCCAACTCCCAGGTCGCAGCAGATCCGGGGCGCCTGGGCGAGCACTGGAGCGACCGGCTGCACGGTGGCATCACGCCCCGTTGCCCTCCCCGCGCGGAGCAACGTCGAGGGAATGGTGTGGGGTGATCTCGGCATTGTGAGGAGAGACCGGCGGTTGCGGAGCCCACACCCGGGGCTCGGTTCGTGGCCGGTGTGTGCGTCCCTCGGGCGGGCCGATCGGGCTGTGGCGGAAGCCGCGGGTGACGGCTGTCACCCCGGTCGGCTTGAAATCCCGGCTCGAACGGCGTAGATTGCGAGCGTGGAGGTGGTGATGAGGCAAGGAGTTGTGCGTGTTGTGCTCCTCCCGGTGGTGATTCTCGCGGGGCTGGCTGGCGGTTCGCTCGAGGCCGCCACGTCCTGCGTTCTTCCCGAAGCTGCGCCGCATACCCTGTTCTGGTCCAGCACCGCGGGGACAGCCGTCTGCAGCGACCGGATGTTCAACCTGTTCGTGTTCCCGTTCGGGACGGCCGCCAAGAAGTCACAGCTCGTGGCCGTGGTGGGCTGCGCCATCCAGATCTACAACATCGACAGCACCTCGCCCCAGACAGGGGTACGGTATTCCCCCTGGAACAACTCCTGGGGCTCGAACTACGATCACAACACCCACCGTCTACGGCACGTGGCGTTGCTGGAGGGGTTCCCCTACGGCATGGCGTCCTTCTCGTCGGAAGGCTGGGCGCTGTTCAAGTGGACGACCGACACGAGCGGCAACGTGACGGGCTTCCAGAACACGGATCACTACAAGCTCCCGGGCACGCCCACCATGGACGGCGACTGGATCTACGGCAGCAAGATGTGGTGGGGCCTCGACGGTCACGCCTACATCGTCGCCAGGTACCTCGACAAGGTGTCGACGGACTCCGCGTGGAAGATCGCTGACATGGGGACTGGGAGCGGCACGCCGCCCCTCACCATCAAGGCTCCCCTTCCCGAGAAGTCCGCCAGCTCGCTCTTCGACGTTGTGCGGGTCGGCAACCAGGTCTTCCTCCTGCAGTGGGGCATGAAGGGGCTGCACGTCTTTGATGTCAGCGACCCTTCGAGCCCGACGTGGGTTGGCAAGACGGAGCAACCCTATGTCAACCCCATGGGCAACACGGACATTGGCCCCAAGTGGGTGTGGGGGCCGGCGGTGGTCAACAAGGGGACCTCGGGCAACCCGAGCTGGCGTGGGTATGTCGTGAGCAGCGGCGGGACGAAGCTCTACATCGTCGACCTCAACAACCCGGCCAGCCCCGTGATGCTGGACGAGATGGCCGTCCCGACTGGCTCGGGGCTCGGCGGTGCGGTGCAGGCGATCGACAGCGACGGCAAGATGGTCGCTGTGCATCAGGACGCTGCGACGACCGGGCCCCTGGGCACCCCCAGATCACGGTACTACGCGGTGGACGACGACAGCTTCGAGGAGATTCCGAGCAGCGTGCTCTGGTATGACGACCCCTTAGACCTGATCGACATCAAGGACGACGTTCCCCAGGATGTCGCCCTGCGCCCTGGCACCACCGAGTACCTCGCGTTCCGCTCCAACC
>JALOLB010000375.1 GCA_025456225.1 Thermoanaerobaculaceae bacterium | reverse complement strand
CTCGAAACCTTGAGCTCCCGTTTTGACCGATTCGACCAACGCATCGACAGACTGGAGAGCGAGATCAAGGTCATGCTCCGCCTGTCGTTCGTGGAGCTGGAGCGCCGGGTCCTGGGACTGGAGACGGTTGTGGCGGACCTGGCCCGGCGAGTCGAGCACCTCGAGACCACGCAGCCACACTGATTCCGTGATGCCCTGGTTCCCTGATCCGCCGATTCGCTGAATCCCTGATTCGCTGATTCCAGACCTCCTGACCTACCCCTGAAGTGAAATGTCCGGTTTGGTGGGCGGGGAGGTGGGGAAGCCAAGACGGGGGCCAGGGAAAGCCGGGGATGAGGGTGGTGGTGGTTTGACCTGGAACCGCAGGTAGAGGGCGGAGCCTGGGAAGC
This sequence comes from Thermoanaerobaculaceae bacterium, assembly GCA_025456225.1. Taxonomy (GTDB): domain Bacteria; phylum Acidobacteriota; class Thermoanaerobaculia; order Thermoanaerobaculales; family Thermoanaerobaculaceae; genus JAAYVZ01. The sequence continues at coordinate 2,650 of JALOLB010000375.1, read as the reverse complement.
GGGTTCGGGTCGCGGAGAGATCGCGGCAAATGGCCGCGAGGGCGCGGGTGCGGTGGGGCGAGCTCAGGGGGTCGAGACTGACAGTGAGGGTGTCCTCAGAGATCTCGAGGTCGCCGGTGGTGGCGAGGGCGTTCTGGATCAACGTCCGGGCCTCGTCGTCGGCGCGATGGTAGTGGGGCTCGACAAGGCGACAGAGGTCGCTTTCAGCCTGGTAGGCGACCATCTTGAGGAGGTCGGTGAGGTGTTTGCGTTCGGTGGCAAGCTTGACGACCTCGCCGGGGGCGAGCTGCTGGATGGGGACACGGCGGGGCACGGTGGCCCGCCGGTGCTCGATGGCAGCGACCGTGTGCATGGCGGCGAGGACCTGGCGGCCGAGCGGGGCGTTGGCGATCTTGAAGCCGCGCATGGTGCGACGCAGGCTCTCCTGGTTGGAGAACACGGCGAGGCCATACGAAGCGTGGAGGACGGCCAGCTCGGCCTTGGCCTTGTGGAGCTCGGCATCGAGTGCGGCGCGGAGCGGGTTGGGCACCTCGCGGGCTGGATCGGCGGGCGCGGTGGCGTAGTCGACGAGGGCGTCGAGGGCGTACTCCTCGCGCAGGTACTTGAAGAAGTTCTCCTGGCGCCAGCGGGCGAACATGCGGGCGGCGACCTCGACGGCCGGCAGATCCCGCCGCGAGGTGACGATGTGGGTCTGGTGGCCATCCTCACCCAGCCGCGTGACCTGACGTAGCCGCAGGCCCGAGGCCAGCTCGATGCCGATGTCGGCGAGCACATAGTGGACCGGATGGCCGTCGAAGATCGCCTGGTGCGAGGCAAAACGGTCCTCCGGGACAGCGGGCACCCGGCCCTTCTGGTAGGTGAGCACATCAAACCCCTGGGCGATCATCGTAGTAAAGAGCTTCGGGCTCCACCCGCCACGGTCGAAGACGACCGTGACACGACGCTCGCCGACCAGGCGGCGGACCTCGGCGAGGAGCGTCGGGAGCAGTGTGATCAGCCCCCGGTTGGCCTCGGTCGACACCACGAGCAAGGGCTCGCCCTCGGTATCGTTGACCCAGTAGTCGGTGGTCGCCGACATCTTCAGCCGCATGCGGGCAACATGGGTCTTGGGGATGCGTCGTTGCCCGTGATAGACCCGGACATGCCCGTCCAGGTACAGAAAGCCCATGACGTGGCCGCGGGCAGCGACCCGACGCGCGGCCAGCGCGCGCCCGAGATCGGCGGCCCGACCGAGCGCCGCCAATCGCGCCAGCTTGCGGCGCAGGGTCTTGACCTCCGGCGCCCGGTCGAGCCCAAGCAAGCGACCGAGCTGTGCGGGCGCGTGCTCCTTCAGGCACTCGGGCCGTTTGATCCGCAGCAGCGCCATTAGCAGCAGGGTCATTAGCGTCGTCCGCAGGCCGTAGAAGGCGGGGCCGAGGCTGCCGTACACCTCACGCGTGGCGTCCAGGATGCCGCTGGCCAGCAGCGCCGGCATGGCCAGGAGCACGCCAGCCCCAGGCACCGCAGTACCGGGTCGGAAGACGGCCACCGCGTCATCGAGCAGTCCCATGCACGCCAGCAGGCGATCAACACTGCGATCGGCTGGATCGGAGTCCAGCGACACCGGTACCGGCTCACCACCGGCTGCCCCAACCCCGGACAGGTTTGGGTCCGCGGCGTCCTCGTGACCCGCACGTCCGTGCTCATGCTGGCTGGGCGTGGCAGCCGCGGCCCTGGCGTCGTGGCCTGACTCCCCCACCATCGCCATCCCGGACAGGTTTGGGTCCGCATCCTCAAACGGCAGCACTCCCTGCACGGCCGACGCCTCCCAGCCCAGTCGCCGCAAGGTCTTCCGCACCACTTTCTCGTCCACCCCAAGCCTTCGGGCGATCTCGCGGTTGGACACCCCCTCGGCTTTCCACCCACCCACCATCTGGTCTCGAGAGGCCACCACGCGAGGACGTCCCCGGGGGTACCCGCTCGGGCGACCCAGCGCCACCAGCCCACCCTCCGCAAACCGCCGCTGCTGTCGCCGGACCGTCCGCACATCACACCCGAATACCCGGGCCACCTCCGTCTGGCGGGCGTATCCCAGCTCCACCAAGCTCACCATGGCGTAGGCCTCGGCTAACCGGTCACCTGTGACGTAAAGGTGGAATGGCCGGTCGGCCACGATCACCAGTCGCTGTGACCCCTCCTGCCGGAGCCAACACCGCCCGTTGATGACCTCGCTCTGACGATGACCAACCCACCCAGGAAACAGCTCAGCCTGCTCAGTGTCCGGCGCCATGCACCAAAGTCTGCACCCTGCACCACCAGAAACCGGACACATAAAGGTCCGCACCCCTCAAGACTCGACCCCAGACCCGCAACAACTTACCTCGGGTAGGTCAGGAGGTCTGGATTCGGTCTCCAAGGACGGCACCGACCCCGTGTACGGCGCCGGCTTCCAGCTCCGCTTCAAGTCCATCGCGTTGCGGGCCGAGGTCGAGTACTTCGACGTCGAGAACGCCAACGACGTGTACATATACTCCATCGGTGCCAGCTACACCTTCTGACCACGCCGAGACCCACCCGGAGACGGACCCGGAGGCACAGGCAACCGCCTGCCGGATCTCGTCACAGGACGGCAGAGCCGAGCTTCGACCCAAGGAACTCGGTGCCCGGCGCC
>JALOLB010000374.1 GCA_025456225.1 Thermoanaerobaculaceae bacterium | reverse complement strand
ACTTCTTACTTCTTACCTCTCACCTCTCACCTCTTACCTCTCACCTCTCAGTCCACCAACCGCAGCGGCATGACCAGCGACAGGAAGCTGGCGGGGTCGTCCCAGCCCACCGGCTCGCAGGTGGCGGCGCGCTCCGGGGCCTTGAAGGTCATCCGGATCTCGTCGGTGGGCATGTACTTCAGCACCTCGAGCAGGTAGGCCGCGTTGAACCCGATCTCGAGGGCGTCACCCTCGTAGGTGACCGTCACCTCTTCCTGGGCCTCGCCCAGGTCGGGGGTCTGCACCGAGAGCTTGCAGGAGCCGTTGGCGAACGCCATGCGGATCCGGTGGGTCTGGTCGCTCGCCACGATGCTCATCCGGCGCAGGGCCGACGAGAACGCCGACTTGTCGGCCGTCATGACCTTGTCGTTCTCGCGCGGGATCACCTGCTCGTAGTTGGGATACGGCCCCTCGATGAGCCGGGTGTAGACGTGGGTGGTGACCGACCGGAACCCGAGGTGGTTCTCGCTGCGGGCGATCTCGAGTTCCTCGTCGGGCCCGAAGAGCTTCCGGATCTGCTCCAGCGCCTTGGGGGGCACGATCAGGTCGGCCTGCCCGCCGCCACTGGCCGCCGTCGGCACGTCCATGCGAGCCAGCCGGTGGCCGTTGGTGGCCACCATCCGCATGCGATCCTGGCGCAGCTCCCAGAGCACCCCGTTCAGGATGGGCCGGCTCTCCTCGGTGCTGGCGGCGAAGGCGACGTGTCCGATGAGCTTCTGCACGTTGCCGGCACCGGCCCGCCACCCGCCATCGAACTTCACCGCGGGGAAGGCGGGGAACTCGTCCTTGGGGAGGCCCAGGAGCTTGAACTTGGAGCGGCCGCACTCGATGGTGACCCGCTGCTCGCCCGACGCGGTGACCCGGATGGAGGCGTTGGGAAACTCGCGCACGATCTCGGCGAGCTTCCGGGCCGGCACGGTGATCGATCCCTCCTGGTCCACCGATGCCGGCACCGTGGTGCTCACCGCGATGTCGAGATCGGTGCCCGAGAGCCGCACGCCGTCGCGGAAGGCCTCGACCAGGATGTTCGACAGCACGGGCAGCGTCGTCTTGGACGGGACGCTGGCGGCCACCGCCTGCAGGCCTTCCTGGAACTGTTCGCGCGTGATCGTGAACTTCATGACGCCCTCGGACGCTGGGAAGCTTTCTACTTCTTTCCTATAACAAAGATACTAGTAGTAGTGGTAGAGGGCCTTGAGATGTGGACGACCGGCCGAAGCCCATGTCCACGCAGCGCATGACCCCGTACCCCCCTGTCGACGCCGTGTGTGCCATGCGGAGAGCGGGACCGGTTGTCCCGACGCGCGAGGCAGTTATCCCGGTGTCCACGTCGTGCACGCGGACGGCGGGGATTATTCCGGGGACAACTCCATCCGCGCCAGTTCCACCTTCTCGCGGAAGCCGCGGTCGCGCGTCATCAGTCGCGCCACCTTGTCGACACTGTGAATGACAGTGGAGTGGTCGCGCCCCCCGAACGCCTGGCCGATCTCGACCAGCTGCATCTGGAGCAGGTCGCGGGCGAGGAACATCGCGATCTGCCGCGGCACCGTCAGCGTCTTGATGCGGGCCTTGGAGCGCAGCCCCTCGGGCGTCACGCCCCACCGCCGCGCCACCACCTCCTGCACCCGGCTGATGCTGGGCAGCTGGCGGTTGGCCGCCATCGCCTCGTCCGGGGTCCGGATGCGGTCGGCCAGCGCCTCGCGCGCCAGGTCGACCGACACCTCCTTGTGCTTCAGCGAGGCGAAGAGGAGCAGCTTGATGATGCAGCCCTCCAGCTCGCGCACGTTGGAGCGCACGTTCTCGGCGATGAACCGGAGCACGTCGTCGGGAATGGCCAGCTCGAGGTGGTCCTGCTCGGCCTTCTTCCGCAGGATCGCGATCCGGTGCTCGAGGTCGGGCTGCCCGATGTCGGCCACCATGCCCCACTCGAAGCGGCTCACCAGCCGGGCCTCGAGCCCGGGGATCTCCTTGGGCGGCCGGTCGGAGGTCAGGACGATCTGCTTGTTGGCCTCGTAGAGCGCATTGAAGGTGTGGAAGAACTCCTCCTGGGTCATTTCCTTGCCCTCCAGGAAATGCACGTCGTCCACCAGGAAGAGGTCCACGTCCGACCGGTACCGCCGGCGGAACTCCGGCATGGTCCGGCTGTGGATGCTCTCGATGACCTCGTTGATGAACTGCTCGGCGCCGACGTAGAGCACCCGGGTGTCCGGCTGTCGCCGGAGCACGGCGTGGGCGATCGCCTGCATGAGGTGGGTCTTGCCCAGGCCGGTGGCGCCGTAGATGAAGAGCGGGTTGTAGCTCTTGCCCGGCGACTCGGCCGCGGCGTGCGCGGCGGCCGCGGCGAGCTCGTTCGACTTGCCGATGACGAACGTCTCGAAGGTGTACCGCTCGTTGAGCGGCTGGGTGCTGGTGTTGGCGCCCTTGCCGCCGTTGCCGCCCGGCACCGACCCGATGGCCCCGGGTGGCGGCGCCACGAAGAGGTCCATCTGCGGGCGCTTCTGGCGCTCGTCGGTGACCCGGAAGGCGACGCTCACCGGCTGGCCCGCAACCCGCTGGGCGAGCTGCGACAGCACCGCGGCGTGCTTCGACTCGTTCCACTCCACGGCGAACTGGTCGGGTGCCCCCAGCACGAGGGTGCCGTTCTCGAGGGCGATCGGCTCGGCGGGTTCCAGCCAGGTGCGGACGGTATGGTCAGGTAGCTCACCGCGCGCCTCGTCGAGGACGCGCGCCCAGAGATCCTTGGGAGAGAGCTGCATTGACGCTCACGAAGGCCGGAGGGTTGAGCAAGGGCGCGATAGATTACGGGTGGGGTGTGGATAAGTCAACCTTGACCACGGCGGGGGTGCTAGGGTATTATCGCGGGCTCAGTTAGGGGAGATGCCGTTACATGCAGCCGACATATCGCCCGCGCAACAAGAAGCGCGTCGCCAAGCACGGTTTCCGCGCCCGCATGAAGGATCGCTGGGGCCGCGAGGTGCTGTCCCGCCGCCGCAAGAAGGGTCG
>JALOLB010000012.1 GCA_025456225.1 Thermoanaerobaculaceae bacterium | reverse complement strand
GGAGTTCAAGGGCACCGGCAACATGGAGGTGCACCTCGACCGCAAGCTCACCGAGAAGCGCGTCTTCCCGTCCATCGACATCAACAAGTCGGGGACCCGGAAGGAGGAGCTGCTGCTCGAGCAGTGGGAGCTCAAGCGCGTCTGGGTGCTCCGCAAGGTCCTCAACCCGCTGTCGACCGTGGAGTCCATGGAGCTGTTGTTGGAGCGGCTCGAGAAGACCCGTACCAATCGGGACTTTCTCGAGCTCATGAGCCAGGGATGAGACGAACCCCCCGACCCACCCCGGGGTCCGGGGTCCGCGGTCCGGGGTCCGGCCGCGGAGGCGGCTGGACCGTGCCCGGGGGCCTGGAGACCACGCAGGCTGAACCGGACGGTTCGGGATGACCGGTCATCCCTCTCCGTTTCGGGTGGCCGGCATTCGCTACCTCAACGCCCGGCCGCTCCTGGCCGGCCTCGCGGCCGGGATCGAGGCCCCGTTCCCGTACCGGTTCGAGACTGGTGACCCCGCCGACTGTGCGGAGGCGCTGGGCGCACGGAAGGCCTGCGCGGCCCTGGTTCCTGTCGCGACGCTACCGGGGCTGGACGGCGTCGAGCTGCTTCCGCAGCTCGGCATCGCGTGCAGGGGTGCGGTGGAGAGCGTCCTGCTGGTCTCCCGCGTCGAGATCCCACGCATCCGGACCCTGGCGGTGCACAGTGCCTCGCGTTCCTCGGCGACCCTCGCGCGCTTGTGGCTGGCCGAGTGTCATGGTGTGCGCCCCGAGCTCTCGCTCGCCGACCCGCCGCTCGCCGCCATGCTGAGCGACGCCGATGCGGCCATCATCATCGGCGACCCGGCCATGCGCGAGCGGGGACGCACCGGCCACCTCGAGGTGGATCTGGGGGAGGCGTGGGCGGCGTGGACGGGCCTGCCGTTCGTCTTCGGGGTCTGGGCCCTGGCGCCGGGGGCTCCAACCGGTACGCGGGAGCTGCTGGCCGCCTCGCACGCCCATGCGCATGCGCACTGGAGCGAGCTGGTCCCCACCTGGGCAGCGGCCCACCAGCTCCCCGTCCCCCAGGTGCGGTCCTATCTCGAGCGCACCCTGCACTTCCAGCTCGATGCTGCGGACGTGGAGGGGATGAACGAGTTCCTGCGCCGGGCCGGAGCGGCCGGAGTCCTGCCGGGCTAGTCCAGTCCTGCGGGGGTGGAGGCCGTGCGGAAGCCCTTGCTGACGAACTCGTAGGCGTCGATCTTCTCGAACGACAGGTTGTTGAGGATCTCGTCGTCCGACTCCCGGGTCTCTCGCTTCGCTGCAGCCGTGCCCGACAGGTGCTCGCGGGTCCGCCAGAGAGAGGTGAAGAGCCGGGACGGGCTCCCGAACGCCAGGGTCAGCACCCGGTGCAACTCGGCCCGCTCGCGGTTGACGAGGATCTGCAGCGCCGCGTGGAGCAGCTCCTCATCGGCCGCGCCTTCGGGCATCGGCGCGTTGGGTCCCAGGAGCTGGCCGATACGCAGCGGGTGCAGATCGAGGTACACCGCCCACTCGTGGAAGTGGGGAGGGAGACGCTTCTTCCAGGCCAGAGCGCAGAAATCCCTGTAGATGCATGCCAGGGTCATGAAACGGACCAGGACCCGGGAGCGATCCAGCTCGGAGTCGATGGTGCACAGACCAGCGCGTTGCAGGTGCTCCCATGCCTGCTGTGCCCAGAGGAACTCCGACCTTCCAAGGACCTTGAAGAGCTCCTCGGCGACCTCGCGGAAATGCTCCCAGCCCAACGTGCGCGTGCCTGGTGCCATGACCCGCTCCACCACCCTCCACCAACCCGCCACTTTACCAGAGATGGGCTCGGCCGTGCGTCGTCGCGCCGCCCGTACCTGGTTGCTAGACTGCCGGCATGTGGGAGCACCACAGGGGGGCTGCCGGTGGCTGGTGAGCAGGGTACCGATCACGATGGATCGGGAGGCCAGCGGCCCGCCGGGCGGGACACGTTTCGCTGGGATGATCGCCATCACCAGCCGCACACCGACCTCTCGTACCTCCAGAAGCTCTGGGCGTCACGCTCCGACCTCACCCGCTTCCTGAGCCTGGTGGGGTGCAACGCCCGCCACCTCGTGCCGGTCCTGGCGTCCTACCGGCGGTTGCTCCGCCATCCGCCCCCGCCGGCACCGGTGACCCCCCAGGCGTTCGGCGTTGCGGTCTCGCCCCGCCCCGAGACCTGGGGGCGTTCCCGCGAGCACCTCGACAGGCTCGGGGTGCGTGCTTTGCTCCTGCGAGCCCCGGTGTGGGACCCCGACCCGGTGCTCCGGTTGCGGCCGGAGCTCGAGGCGCTCGCACGCGAAGGGTGGGCGATCACCGTTGTGCTCGTGCAGGACCGGGCCGCAGTGTGCGACCCCCGGCGCTGGCGCGATTTCGTGAGCACGGTGGCCGCCGAGCTCGGCGAGGCGGTGCACGCCTTCCAGATCGGGCAGGCCCCCAACCGCAAGAAGTGGGGGGTGTGGAGGCCCGACGAGTATGTCCGCCTGCTCGAGGGGGTCCAGGAGGCCCGTGCCGCCTCGCCACACCGCCTCTGGCTCGGGCCGTCAGTCATCGACTTCGAGTACCACTTCGTGGTCAACTCCCTGTTCCGCTTCCGGCCGTTCGACTTCGACGGGATCGCGTCGCTGCTCTACGTGGACCGCCGGGGCTCTCCGGAGTCGACCCAGTACGGCCACTTCGACCTGGGCCGCAAGATCCTGCTCCTGCGCGCCGTGATCGAGACGTCGCGCCACCCCGTGGTGCCGATCCACCTGACCGAGTTCAACTGGCCGCTGCGCGACACGGGACGCTTCAGCCCGGCCGGGCGGCACGTCCAGGTGGACGAGGACGACCAGGCGGCCTACCTGGTGCTCTACTACCTGGCCTCGGCGGCCTCGGGGTGCGTGGCGAGCGCCTTCTGGTGGCAACTGGTGGCGCACGGCTACGGGCTGGTCGACGACGAGGGCGACGCGTGGCGGACCCGCCCCGCCTTCGCCGCCCTGCAGGAGCTGCTGGTACGGACTCGCGGCCGCACCGTGCTGCGCCTCCCCGCGGCCAGTCGCCGGGTGCGCGGCTATCTCCTGGGCGGTGGGGAGGGCGATGTCGTGGTGTATGCCGCGGACGGGCCGGTTCGCGTCGGGGGACGGCTGCCGATGAGCGGCGCCTGGGACCTGGGAGGGTGCGAGCTGGATCCGTCCCGGCTTGTGCTGGGGTCCCGACCCTGCTACCTCCGGCTCGCCACCGCGGGCCCCGCAGAGACCCTGGCGGCGCTCGCCGCGATCGACTAGCGGAGTGGCGCCTGACTCAGGCGGTAGCGGCCGGTGCGCGCCTGCTGCTGGGTGAGCCCCTGCTGGAGCGCGAGCGGCGCCTGCTTGTCCAGACCCTGGGTGTCCCGCAGCTCGATGCGGCCATCCGGATGGACCGTCACGAGCCACACCTGGTCCGGGGTGGGCGCCTCGGCCTGAGGCAGGTCCACCTCCAGGTCCTGGTGATTCCCCTCGAGCCGGAGACGACACCTCACCAGGCCGCTCGCCTGGGCAGATGGCGCGACTGCCTGGAGGAATCCGGCGGCGGGGGCCTGGGCAGCCGCCACCTGCTCCTCGCGCGCGGTCGTGGCGACCGTGAGATCCCGGGGGCCGCCCACCCTGGCGGGTGTGGTCGGTGCGGGCGCTGGAGCCTGGGTCGGTTCCGGCAGCGAAGTGACATTCCCGACCGCGACCCTGGAGGTGGCACCGGCATCATCCCCCTTCGCGCGGCGACCCTTGTCGGTCTCCTGCTCCTTGGACCGCGAAAGCTCGTCCTTGAGCCCGTCCACCGGTGCGGCGGCAGGGGCCGGAGCGGCCACTTTCATCTCGAGGGCGACCTTCTCATCCGTGGCCTGGGGTCGTACCTCCGCGAGGACGGCAGGTCGTGTCGGCTCGGGCCCGGAGAGGGGACGGACGGCACGGTACAGCCCAAGTCCCACGATCACCACGGCGGCCCCCACCGCCGCCAGGGCCGATGCCCGCCAGCCGTGCAGGAACGAGCGGCGCGGTGAGGCGGTGGACTCCGCTGCTCGCACGTGGGCCATGATGCGTGCATGCAGGAACGGGGGGGCCGGCTCCCGGCCCATGACGCGGAGCGCCCCCTGGGCCTCGGCCCAGCGACGGGCCAGCCGCGCGCAGTCGGCGCAAGCAGCGAGGTGGGCCAGGGCATCGGGCGTGCAGGCCGCACCGCTCTCGTCCAGCAGGCGCCGCAGCTCCTCGCAGGTCATGGCCACACTCCTTCCAGGGCCTGCCGCAGGGCGGCCCGGGCGCGGGCCAGACGCGACTTCACCGTCCCGAGGGCACATCCCAGGATCGCCGCAATCTCCTCGTAGTCGAGCTCCTGTACCTCGCGCAGCACCACCACCTCGCGATGGTCCGGCGGCAAGGCGGCGAGAGCAACCTCGAGGGCCTGCCGCAGCTCGGCAGCCCAGGTCGCCTGCTCGGGACCGGGCGTCGGATCGCCCAGTGGGCGGGGCCTCTCCTCGCCCTCGTCGTCATGCCAGGTGAGGGGCTCCTCCCGCTCGCGTTGCCGCCGCGAGGCAGCGGTCAGGCGGTTGCGGCAGACGTTGAGCGTGATGCCGTACAGCCAGGTGCGCAGGCTGGCGTCACCGCGGAAGCGCGGCAGGGCCCGGAAGGCGCGCAGGAACGCCTCCTGGGTGGCGTCCATGGCCTCCTCGCGATCGCCGAGCATCCGACGTGCGAGCTGGTACATCTCTCGCTCGTGCTCGGCAACCAGGGTGTCGAACGCGTCCGACTCCTGCGCCCGCAATCGGTCCAGCATCGGCGCATCGCCCTCGACGGCGAGGGTGGCGCCAGGTCCCCAGGGCTTCCACGGCACGGGGCAAGGATAGGGCAGGACTGCGCTCATGTTCAAACCCACGGTGGATTGGACCACCTGGGGACGGAGAGGTTCCCTTGGCTCCCCCTCGGTGGCGGCCATCCCTGCGACAAAGGACGCAGGGGACTGCGGGCTAGTCGCCGTCATCCTCGAGAGGAACCGGGCCCTCCCGCCAGGGCCGGAGGCCCAGGACCGCCTCACCCACCCACATCCCGCCGGCCATGCCGATGACCATGCCGGCCAGCATGGCCGTGTGTGCACCGACCACAAGGGAGCCGGCGAGCTGTCCCAGGGCGCGGCCGATCCAGCGGTTGGTCCAGATCATCCCTGCCACCATGGCGGCGTTGCCGATGACGTGGGTGGACACCCAGCGCCGCCGGTCCAGGCGCGCCATGCGGGCGCAGCGCGTCCAGACCAGGGAGGGCGGGATTGCGCCCAGCAGCATGAGCGCGGTCATCCACGACCACACCTTGCTCCAGAAGCTCCACGGGTGGGGGTTTGCCTGACCCAGGCGCATCCACCCGGGGGCCGGCTGCCACCCGAAATCGATCCACCAGCCGATGATCATGCCCAGGCCCCCGAGTGCCAGCATCACCAGGATCATGTCGACCCGATGGGTGAGCTGCCCGCGGTACACCCATGCCTGGTGCGTCAGGAGCCCCAGGGCCACGAAGACCAGGATCGTCTGCACCGCAACCCGGCCGCCGAGCTGACCGAGGTACAGCAACATCAGACCCTGGGCCGCCACGGCTCCGCCCAGGACCCAGGCCACCCACCGATTGCGATCGCGTCCCCTCATCGGGTCACCTCCACGGGCTTGAGGGTCACAGGCGTGCCGCTCGCATCCGCCTCGCCGTCCTCGCCGAGGCCGGCGGCCCGCCAGGTCACGACAAGGCTGGAGCAGGTCATGAGCAGGGCGGCCACGATCGGGTGCAGGATCCCCGCCGAGGCCAGCGTGACGCCCGTCAGGTTGTAGGCGGCAGCAAAGCGCAGGTTGGAACGGATGGTACGCACCGCGACGCGGCTCTCGGCGACGGCCGCCGCCAGGTCCTGGAGGTGACGGCCGTGCCAGCTCAGGGTGGCCACCTCCCGGGTCAGCTCGGCCCCTTCCTGCACCGCCACGCTCACGAAGCTGGCTGCCATCGCGGCCGCGTCGTTGACCCCGTCCCCCACGAACAGGACGGGGTGTCCGGCCTCCTGGCGCCGCTGCACCTCGGCCAGCTTGCCCTCGGGGCCGAGGCCGGCCAGCACCTCCACGTCGCCGAGGCCGGCCCGGGCCGCCTCGGGATCGCCGCTCATCACCACCAGATCGAGCCCGAGGTCGCGGAAGGCATGACGCACCGCGTCCCACCCGGGTCGGGGTCGCTCGGCCACCAGGGCCACGGCGGCCACGCGACCGTCGAGGAGCACCGCCACCTCCTGACCCCGGACGCCGGGATGCAGCCGCTGCCGCAGCGCCGCCCAGGTCGTCGCCGGCTCGCCCTCCGCACACAGACGGGCCGGGGCACCCAGGGTGAGCACCATACGGTGGTCACGTGTGTCGACCATCTCCGCCTCGAGACCGGTGCCGGGTGTGACCCGCACCCGCTCGGGCCGCCAGGTGGAGGCTGTCCCGCCGCCGCGCCCGGCGAACGCCACGGCGAGGGGGTGGGGGTTGCCTGCCTCGACCCGGGCCAGCAGGTCGAGCAGCTCGTGGGAGGACAGCCCCGCGTCCGGGTGCGTCACCAGGTCGGCGAGGAAGCTCGCGCTCTCGGTGATCGTGCCGGTCTTGTCCAGCACCACGGTGCGCGCGGCGGCCAGGCGCTCCACCGCATCCGCAGCGTGCGGAACGAGGCCCCGGCGCGCCAGGGCGCCCAGGGCCCGCCACACGGCGAGCGGGGTGGCGAGTCCCAGGGCGCAGGGGCAGGCCACGAGCAGAACCGCCATGGCGTTGAACAACCCGACGGACCAGCCGCGGGCCAGGCCCCAGCCCACCCCGGTCAGGACCGAGACGCTGGCCACCGCGGGCAGGAAGATGGCGATGAAGCGGTCGGCCTGGCGCTGCAGGTGTCCCGGCGTGGCACGGGCGTGCTCGACCGCGGCCAGGATCGCGTCGATGCGACGGGAGGTGCCGGTCGAGGACGCACGTACCTGCAGCAGGCCGTCCACGGCGTGGGTGCCGGCCCACACCTGGTCGCCGGGTCGCCGGACGACGGCGAAGTGCTCACCGGTGAGGGTGGTCTCGCGCACGAACGCCTCGCCGGTCACCACCTTGCCGTCGGCCGGGATGAGGCGGCCCGGTTGCACCTCCACCACCTGGCCAGCTTGCAGCTCGGCGACCGGCACGGCGCGCACCCGGCCGTCGGCCTCCACGAGCTGGCAGGAGGCAAGCTCGCGCTGCCAGGCGTCACTGGCCTCGACGGCCCGTCGCTGCGCTGTGCGCCCGAGCTGCTGGCCGAGGCTGTAGACCACCATCAGGATGGCCGCCACCTCGAAGTAGACGGCGCCCTCGCCGCGCAGCATGGCCACCAGCGACGCCCCGAGCGAGCCCCCAATTGCAAGCACGAACATCGCTTCGATGGTGAGTCGCCGTCGGCGCGCCTCGCGCCAGGAAGCCGCGGCGAGGGGCGCGCCGAGCAGCACGAAGACCACGACAGTGACGACCAACACCCCGATGTGGATGGCCGTGCGAGTCCAGGGGTCGGCCTCGCTCGTGTTGATGGCCAGGTCCACGGTCATGCTGTTGACGGCGAGGACCGCCCCGAGGCCAATGCGCCACCAGGCGGCGCGGTCGGCCGACGCCATCGGGGGGCTGGAGCAGCAGGTGATCCCATCCAGGGAGCAGGTGCCCTCGACGGCTGGTGCGGGGGTCATCGAGCGTCTGCCCTCAGATGCCGGCTGCCGCGACCTGTGATGGCTCCTGCCTGGCCCGCTTGAGGTCAGCCATGGTCCACGGCTGGGTGCGGCCGGAGGTTGCGGCTCGCACCGCTGCCACGGTCTCGACCGAGACGGGCGCTGCGGTGTTGCCCCAGGAGCCCCGCACGTAGGTGGCGACCGCGGCGATCTGGTCGTCCTTGAGGTGCTTCCACGCCGGCATGGCCTGGTTGTAGGCCTTGCCCTGCACCTCCATGCTGCCCTGGGCGCCGTGCAGGAGGATGCGGACCACCGTCTCGGGATCGCCCGTCACCCATTCCGAGCCCCGCAGTGGTGGGTAGGTGCCCTCCACCCCCTCGCCGGCGGCCTGGTGGCAGGCCTGACAGTTGGCGTACAGCCGCTTGCCGAGGACCATGGGGTCGGCCTGCGGCGCAGGGGCACCGACCGACGCGGTGGCGACGCCCGGACGCTCGTCGTAGACATCCGGCTGGAAGTTGCCGGAGTAGGTGCCCAGGTACCACCCTCCCCACCCCAGCAGCGCCATGACCGCGAACACCCACCACATGGGTGTGGGCTCGAACCCATCTCTGGGGTCCTCGAGCTCGTGGACGATCGGCGCGTGGAGGCTGATGACGCCGTGGTCCTCGTTCGGGGGATGCGCGAGGTCAGACGGGTGAGGGTCCATCATCGCACCTCCGGCACGGCGTAGGAGTGGTCGAGGCTCCCGAGGTAGGCGACGAGATCCCTGGCGCGCTGGGTGGGGACCACGACCCAACCGGGGCGGGGCTCGCCCTCGGGGAAGGAGAGGGCGTCGGTCGGGCGCTGCAGCTCGACGCGCTGCCACGCGAAGAGGAACGGGTGCTCCGGCATCGTGGAGCCGGGTGACGTGAGCCGGGGCCGGTAGAGGTGCAGGAGGTGCCAGGCGTTGCTCGGTTGGCGGGCGCCGATGTTGGCGAGGTCGGGGCCGGTGCGCATCGTTCCCATGACCGGTGGGACGTCCCAGATGTAGTCGCGGGCCACGGTGCGCCGCACGCCCCAGCCGCGCGCCAGGTCGGCGCCGAATCCCTCCGGCCGCACCTGCTGGCTGTGGCAGTACAGGCACCCGAGGCCGATGTACTCGGCCCGCCCCGCCAGTACGCCGCCGTCGGGACGCAGGGGGCGCTCGACCCCCAGGTCGTCCTTGACCGGCTGGAGACCGCGAAGCTGGCGATCGGGGATCTGGACCAGGCCCACGAACGACGCGATGACGGTGATCAGCACGCCCAGGTAGAGCCACACGGCGCGGTTCATGCCTTCACCTCCCCCCCGGTCGCAGCTTGAGATCTGGCCGGATTCTGCGCGTGTCCGCCCCCGCGCAGCATCTGGAGGAGCAGCAAGCCGAAGACACAGTGACCGACGGTCATGAGCACCCCGGCGGCGGTGCGGCCCCACAGATAGGGAATGGTCCCGGCGACGACCTGCAGGAAAGGCAGGTCGGGATTGTTCATCTGCAGGCCCTGGACCCAGCCACCGATCGTGAGGGGGCCCCAGTAGAGGGCAATCCCCAGCGCCGCTGCCCAGAAGTGGAGCTTGATGAGGCGCGCCGAGCCCCACTCCCTGCCGGTCAGCCGGGGCAGCATGTAGTAGAGCGCCCCAAACATCACCATCGAGAAGAAGGCGTACACGCCGAGGTGGGCGTGGGCGATGGTGTAGTGGGTGAAGTGGTTGACCTCGTTGATGCTGCGCAGGGAGGTGAGGGATCCCTGGACGCTCACGACGGTGTAGCTCATGCCGCCGAAGACGACGAAGCGCAGGGTCGGGCTGTCCTTCAGCCGCCGGAAGTGCCCGACCATGGTCATGTGGTGGTTGATGCCCACCGTCACCACGGGTACGAACATCATCACCGAGCCGACGATCCCGACCGTGACGAGCCAGGCCGGGAGGGGCCCGCCGATCAGGTGGTGGGTGCCGGCCCAGTTGTAGAACAGGGCGAGTGACCAGAACCCCAGGAGCGACAGGTGATAGGAGTGGATGGGTGCGCCGATCACCTTCGGGATGAGGTAGTAGATCGTCGCGAGGCCGATCGGTGTCAACCAGAGGCCGAGGACGTTGTGGGCGAACCACCAGTTGGTGGCGGCGGCGGTGGTTCCGGCCGTGAAGCCGCCGTGGATGAGCAGGTTGGCCGTGAGGTACAGGAAGGGGAACCAGAGCACGGCTCCGAAGAGGTACCACTGGGAGACGTAGACGTGCGCCACCTTGCGGCGCCCGAACATGGTCAGCGATGCCGCCATCACCACCGCGAAGACGGCGGCGAACACGAGCGCCCAGAAGAGCGGGATCTCGATCCACTCGACGGAGGTCCCGTGTCCGATGCTGATCTCGACGAGGCCGGCCGTCAGGGCGACGTTCCACACCACCCCGCCGGCGATCAGCAGGTTGCCAAAGGGCAGACAGGCACGTGCGAGGCGTGCCTGCAGCCAGAGCAACGTGGCGATGCCGGCCATCGAGGCCCAGCCGAAGATGGTCATGTTGAGGTGGACCGGGCGCACCCTGCCGAATGTCAGGAACTCCCACTCCGTCAGAAACCCGGGCGTGTGCATCTTGATCGCGGCCACCAGGGCCATGAGGCTGCCGGCCACGAGCCAGAACACGGCCGATCCGGCGAAGAGGAGGACCGGCACCCGACAGGACCGGTCGATCTCGGCACGGGCCACCAGCTCCGGCTGCGCGGCCTCCGATTGCTCCACCACCATTGAGGTCGTGCTCATGGCCCGCTCCTCCCCTCGCGGCGCGGGAAGCCGTCGGTCACCGTCCCGACGGGCTCCTCCGCGTCGAAGATGCTCCGCGCGCCGGCGGCGAAGCGCTCCATCTGCCCGTGCTGGATTGCCCACACGAGGCCGCTCACCGCGGAGAGGGCAAACGCCACCACGACCCCCCACACCAGCCAGTAGACCGGCGACATCGCACCTCCCCCCACCGGCGCCGTCGCGGGTTCAAGGTCCACCTGGGTCAGGTGGCGCGACTGAGAGCCGGGACGGCCCATTATTGTCGAGGCACCGCCTGGATGTCCATGCCGTAAGATGCCGCGATGCACGAGCTCTGGCTTGCCGTCATCCTGGGCCTCGTCGAGGGGTTGACCGAGTATCTGCCGGTGTCCTCGACGGGTCACCTGATCCTTGTCGGGGAGTGGCTCCACTTCACCGGCGAGCGCGCCGAGACGTTCGAGATCTTCATCCAGCTCGGCGCCATCCTGGCCGTGGTGTGGTTGTACCGCAAGCGGTTCTGGAGTCTGGCCGTGGAAGGGTTGCGCGGGCGCGCGTTGTGGCCCCGCTCGGGCGAGGCTGGCCTCACCTGGGCGCACCTGGCGGTGGCGTGTGCACCGGCCTTCCTCTTCGGGGCGCTGCTCCACTCAAGCATCAAGGCGCACCTGTTCAGCTCTCGCCCGGTGGTGGTGGGACTGGTGGCCGGTGGTGTGCTGATGATCCTCGCAGAGCGCGTGGCGGGCCGTCGCACACCGGGGACCCGAAGCATGGATGCGATCTCACTCCGCCAGGCGCTGCTGGTCGGCTTCGTGCAGTGCCTCGCCCTGTGGCCCGGCTTCTCGCGCTCGGGGGCAACGATCTCGGGAGGGCTCCTGGTCGGGCTCGACCGGCGTGCCGCCACGGAGCTCTCGTTCGTGGTGGCAGTGCCGGTGATGGTCGCTGCCACGGGGTACGACCTCGTGCGCTCACTGCACCTCCTCGATCCCCGCTTCGCCCTGACGCTTGCGGTGGGATTCGTCGTGTCGTTCGTGGTGGCGTGGCTGGCGGTGGTGGCGTTCCTGCGCCTCGTGCAGCGTCTGTCCCTCACCCCCTTCGCGATCTACCGTTTCCTGCTTGCAGCGGTTCTCGCCGTGGTTCTCTGGAGCTGAGACGTACAATTGTCGATGGCCATGCGGGTGCTGGGAGGGCTTCTCGTCGTCGTGCTGGCCACCACCGCGGTGGCGGGCACGGAGAGCTACGAGGAGCTCCCTCTCGTCCACATCACGACCGAGCACGAGCTGACGCCACTGCCCTCGGCCAGCGTCCAGAAGGTGGTGCAGGACGCCCAGGGGTTCATCTGGCTGGCCTTCTTCTCCTCAGGTGTGGCGCGCTACGACGGCCGTCGGCTCGAGGTCTACGGTCTCGAGGACGGCCTGCCCTCCGTGACGGCGCGGGAGATCGTCCTGGACGCTCAAGGCCATGTCTGGGTCGGTACGGAGAGCGGGCTGGCGGTTAGCCGGCAGCACCTGGACGAGCTGGCGGTCGGGGAGCGCCTGCGGTTTGGCGTCGAGGTGCAGGGACGACCGCTGGTGCGTGCCAGGGTGCACCGGGGCCTACTGGTCGCGGACCCCGAGGGGAGCGTGTGGGTGGCCACCCAGGGCCGGCGGGTCCACCGGTATCGCCTCGACACGCAGGACCATCTGGAGGTGGACGAGCTGCGGTTCGAGTCAGTCCCCAGCGACCCAGGTGAAGATGTGGGAGCGCTCGTGCGGCGCCGCGATGGCTCCGTGTGGCTGGGTACGACCGCCGGACGACTCCTCGTCGTGCGACCGGGGAGCGGCGAGCTGGAGGAGGTTGCCCGGACCGGTGACGGCATCACCGCCCTCCACGAGGGACCGGGTGGGACGCTCTGGGGCGGCTCGACGACCGGAGCGCTCTGGCGGCTGCGGGATGACGGTCGCGGAGTGGAGGTGGTGAGCCGGCTGCTCGAGGAGTGGGTGGTGACGATCCTCGAGACGCCGGATGGGGAGGTATGGGCGGGCAGCCTGGGTGACGGGCTCGTGCGCGGTCCGGTCGGCGACCCGGGACGGCAGCTCCACCTCACCCGCCGGCACGGCCTGCTGTCCAACACCATCTGGAGCCTGTTGCGCGATCGGGAGGGCAATCTGTGGTTTGCCCAGAACGGCGGTGTGTCGAGGCTCCGGCCCAACTTCCGGGCCTTTGGCCTGGTCACGGGCCGCGCCTGTGCCCCCCAGTTGGGCGGGCTTCCGGAGCCCGGGGTCTTCTGCTCCCTGCCCGGCTCGACCCCCGACGACCCGGTGCGCCTGTGGATCGGTACGGGAGGAGGGCTGTTCGCCCTGGCCGGCGACGGTGGCTGCGGGGTGCTTGACGTCCGGCACGGCCTCATCTCGAGGTCTGTCTACACCCTCAGGCGGGACCAGCAGGATCGGATCTGGGCGGGCACGCCGCGGGGGCTGTCGGTGCTGTCCTTTGGGGCACCGCTCCCGCCCCTGGTGGCGGGGGCGACGACGAGCCGGGTCCAGGTGATCGGCCGGCCCGGCGAGGTGCGGTCGTTTCCCTGGGGAGTCCTCTACCACTGCAATGCCTTCGATCTCCCCGCGGGGGATGGAGGCACGGTGCCGAGCCAGTGGGTGGCCGGGACGCCAGGTGTGATGGCGCTCCTGGGAGGTGAGTGGCGCTTCTTCCGCGAGCGTGCCGGCCTGCCGATCAGCGCCGCCACCGGCCTCGCCATGGACTCCTGGGGCTTCCTCTGGGTCAGCACCCTGGACGCCGGGGTCCACAGGAGCGTGCGCCCGCTCGTGGCACCGGAGCTGCTGCGGCTCCGTGGCACCGAGCTGCCAGGGGGCGGGATCGAGGTGACCGAGCCGTTCTTCGTTCCGGCCTGGAATGTGTCGGCAGGGGCGCCGACCAATGGTGTCAACACGGTGCTGTGGACGGGTGGACGGTTGTGGGCTGGCACGACGGTCGGGCTGGCGGCGCTTTCGGGGCTGCCGATTCGTGTCACCGCGCAGCTCGATCGTCGGAATGGCCTCGGAGGCGACAACGTGCGGGGTCTCGCCGTGTCGCCGGTGACCGACCATCTCTGGGTGAGCCAGAACGCCGGCGCTGCCGAGCTCGACCCCGCCGACGCCCGGGTCGTGCGCACGGTCAGCAAGTCCGACGGACTGGCGGACAACGAGGGGTGGGCCTTTTCCACCATCAGCGTCGGCCCGGACGATACGGCCTACATTGCCACCCCAAAGGGCCTCGCGCTCTATCGCCCCTGGCTGGACGTGCGGCAGTCCCAGCCTCCCCTGGTGGCGATCCGCCACGCTGCTTTTCGCCAGGACTGGTCGGGCAACAACGAGCTGGTGCTCGAGTACGCGGCGCTCACGTTCACCAACGAGCAGACGGTCCGGTTCCGGACGTGGCTGCACGCCTATGACCGGGGCTGGTCGGAGCCCACCGCCGATGCGCGCATCCGCTACACCAACCTGCCGGCGTTCCTCGTGCCCCGGACCTTCACCTTCGAGGTGACGGCAGGCAGCGGCCATGAGCTGTGGGCGGGGCGATCCGCGCGCTTCACGTTCCGGGTGCGACCGGCGTGGTGGCTCTCCTGGGTGGCGGTGGTGGCGTATGCGACGATCTTCGTGCTGAGCCTGGTGGTCTACAACCACATACACTCCAGACGCCTGGTGGAGCGGGCGGTGGAGCTCGAGCGGGAGGTCGTGACGCGCACCGCCGAGATCCGCTCCCAGGCCGCGGAGCTGGAGACCCTTGACCGGATCGTCGAGGCGATCAACCAGGAGGTGACACTCCGCGCCGTCCTCCAGGCGCTCCTCGACCATGGCCTGAAGCTCTTTCCCCAGGCGGACAAGGCCCTCTTCACGGTGCACGACACTGTGACCGGCCGCTACAAGGTGGCAGCGGTCTCTGGCTGGGCGCCGGGGATCTTCGACGACCTCGCCCTGACGGAGCAGCAGGCCCTGGCCCGCTACTCGGAACGGGCCGAGCAGGTCCGCGAGGGTGTCTTCATCGTGCGCGACCTCGCGGACCTCCCTGGCAGCGAGCAGGTGCCTGGGCTGCCCCTTCCCCAGTCCATGCTGAGCATGACGGTGACCCTGGAGGGCAAGCTCGAGGGGTTCCTGGTCTTCGACAACTTCACGGACCGGGAGGCGTTCACCGGCGCCGATCTGCGGCGACTCGAGCGTTTCCGGCAGCATGCCATTTCGGCCATCGCCAAGGCCCGCCTGGTTGAGGAGCTGAGTCAGCGCACCGTCGAGGCGCAGCAGGCCAGTGCGGCCAAGAGCGCCTTCCTGGCCCGCATGAGCCACGAGCTGCGCACGCCGCTGAACTCCATCATCGGGTTCTCGGACATCCTGAGCGAGCGCGTCGGCTCGGGTCTGCATGCCAAGTACCAGCGCTTCCTCCAGAACATCTCCGCCGCCGGCACGCACCTGCTGGGTCTCATCAACGACATCCTCGACCTCTCCAAGATCGAGGCCGGCCGCATGCAGCTCATCCCAGAGCCCCTGGCCGCCCGCGCTCTCGCCGAGGGCGTGGTGACGGCAATGAAGGGCGTGGCGGCGGAGCGTCACATCGTCGTCGAGCTCCTCGCCGGGAGCGAGCTGCCCACCATCGAGGCTGACCCGGTGCGGGTCAAGCAGGTGCTGTTCAACCTGCTCTCCAACGCCGTGAAGTTCTCGCCGGACGGGGCGGTGGTGCGGATGGAGCTCCAACACCTGCCGGCCGATCGCTCGCCGGTGGCCGGAGAGGCAGTGGCCATCTCGATCGCCGACCGTGGCATCGGCATCGACCCCCAGCACCTCCGCCGCATCTTCGAGGAGTTCGTGCAGGCCGACGACAGCACGTCGCGGCGCTACGGCGGCACGGGCCTGGGCCTGGCCCTCGTCAAGCGGTTCGTCGAGATGCACGGCGGGGTGGTCCGCGTCGAGAGCACGCCGGGTCTCGGCAGCACCTTCACGGTCGTGCTCCCCTGCCGGTTCGGAGGAGCAGCTCAGTAGCCCCCTCCCACCCACCCAGACCTCAGCTCCCCCTCCCACCGCCCAGGCCTCAGACCTCAGCCCCCCACCCACCCGCCCAGGCCTCGGGCCTCAGCTCCCCCTCCCACCCGCCCAGGCCTCGGGCCTCAGTTCCCCCTCCCACCCGGTCGTCCTCTTGTAGTACCTGAGGCCTGAGGCCTGAGGCCCGAGGCCTGAGGCCTTTTTTCTCTGAGGCCTGAGGCCCGAGGCCCGAGGCCTGAGGTCATTCTCGTGAGGCCTGAGGCCTGTCTTCTCCTATGTGCTTCTCCACCCCTTCGGGACGACGACGACACCCTTCTCGCTGACCGTGAAGCGGGCGCGATCGTCGTCCGAGTTCTCGCCGATCACGAAGCCCGGGGGGATCTCGACGCCCTTGTCGACAATGGCCCGGGTGATGCGGGCGTGGCGGCCCACCCGGACGCCGTCCATGAGCACGCAGTCGGTCACCCGGGCGAAGCTGTTGACGCGCACCTCGGGTCCCAGGATCGAGCGCTCGACCCGACCGCCCGACACGATGACGCCCCCGCAGACAGCCGAGTTCAGGATCGTCCCGGTCCGCCCACCGGGCTGGTCCTGGGCGAACACCGTCTTGGCCGGCGGCAACTGGCGCGGGAGCGTCCGCAGTGGCCAGTCGCTGGCGTAGAGGTTGAAGGTGGGGTCGACGGAGACCAGATCCATGCTCGCCTCGTAGTAGGAGTCGAGGGTGCCGATATCCCGCCAGTAGAGGACGTTCTTGTGATTCTCGTCGACGAAGGGGAAGGCGTAGAGCCGTCCCGATGCCACCATGGACGGCAGGATGTCGTGGCCGAAGTCGTGGCGCGTGGGGCGTGATGCGTCGGTGCTGAGCACGTCGATGAGCGTGTCGGTCTCGAAGGCGTAGACACCCATGTTGACGAGGGCCACGTCGGGCTTGCCGGGAACCGGAGTGGGGTTCTCCGGCTTCTCCTGGAAGCCGACGATGCGCCACGCCTCGTCCACCTGGATGACACCGAAGGCGGACGCCTTCGCGATCGGCACCTCGACCACCCCGACCGTCGCAAGCGCGGTGTTCTGATCGTGAAAGTCGAGCAGGTTCTGATAGTTCATCTTGTAGACGTGATCCCCGGAGAGGATCATGACGCGGGCCGGCTGCACCTGCTCCAGCAGGTAGATGTTGTGGTACACCGCGTCGGCCGTGCCCTCGTACCAGCGCTGACCCACCCGGAGCTGGGGCGGCACGGTGTAGATCCACTCCCCCAGCTCCACCGAGAAGATGGGGTCCCAGCCGAGCTGCACGTGGCGCTCGAGGCTGCCGGACTTGTACTGCGTGAGCACGAAGATCTTGCGGAGCCCCGAGTTGAGGCAGTTGGAGAGCGTGAAGTCGATGATCCGGTACATGCCGCCGAACGGCACGGCCGGCTTGCTGCGATCCCGGGTGAGCGGGAACAGACGCTCGCCCTGGCCGCCGGCCAGGACCAGCGCCAGCGTGTCCTCGAAGATCACTTTCCTTCGTGCCATGACGTCCCCTCCGATGCAAACGGTTCTGGTGGGCATTATTCCAGCCTCCGGGGCGTCTTGCCAGGGGTGCATAATCGCGGGCGGAAGGGAGCGAGCATGCCCGAGATCGATCGCGCCATGTCGGAAGCCGTGCGGGCCGCCTATCTGGAGGGCCAGGAGGAGGAGCGCCTGGAACCGCTGGTGCGCGTGGGTGGTGACGGTCGGCCGGTCGGCCGCTTCGGCCGCGGCGACGCGGTGATCTTCTACGACCTCCGGGGCGAGCGCGAGGTGGAGCTCACCGCCGCGCTCGTGGAGCCCGCCTTTCCCCACTTCGAGACAGAGCCCCTGAGGCTCCAGCTCGCGACCCTGATCGAGTACGACCGCGACCTGCCGGTCCAGGTGGCATTCCCGCCGATCGAGGAGCTCAGGGAAACCCTCGGCGAGGTGGTGAGCCAGGCCGGTCTGCGGCAGCTCCGCGTGGCGGAGAGCGAGAAGGCGATCCACGTCGGGTACTTTCTGGCGGGCAAGCGGCAGGAGCCCTTTGCGGGAGAGCAGCGCATCACACCCCAGTCACCCGCCGAGCCGCTCGCCGAGCCCGAGATGCGCGCAAGCGAGGTGGTGGCGGCGGTCGAAGCCGCGCTGGCCGATCCGGCCGTCGCCTTCATCGTCGCCAACCTCGCCAACATCGACGTGATCGGTCACATCGAGGATCGGAACGCCGTCCTGCGCGCCGTGGAGGCGGTGGATGCGGCGGTCGGAAGGCTGGCGGAGGCAGCGCACCGGGAGGGCGTGGTGGTGCTGGTCACCGCCGACCACGGCACGGTGGAACGGTGGCTGTACCCGGAAGGAACCATCGACACCGGTCACACCGATTCGCCGGTGCCGTGCATTCTCTCGGCGCCGGGTGCCTGGCCAGGAGCCACGCTGCGTGGCGGCGGGTCCCTCGTCGACGTGGCGCCCACCATCCTGGACCTGCTCGGGCTGGAGGCGCCGGCAACCATGACCGGGCGCACCCTGGTCGCAGGTCCGGGTCCCCGGGGCGCGCGGCGGGTGCTGCTCGTGGTGTGCGACGGGTGGGGCTACGCGCCGACCGGCCCCGCCAACCTCATCTCCCAGGCCAGGACTCCCGCCATGGATCGCCTCGCGGCGGCGCACCCCCACACGCTCCTCGCCGCATCCGGCGAGGCCGTTGGCCTGCCGTCCGGGACGGTCGGCAACTCCGAGGCGGGCCACCTGCACCTGGGTGCCGGACGCGTCGTGCCGGCCGACCGGGTGCGGATCGCCGCCGCCATCGCCGACGGCAGCTTCTTTGCCAACCCCGTGCTGCGCGGCACCGCCGAGGCCGCGCGCGCGAGCGGGCGCCCCCTGCACCTGCTTGGCATCGTCTCGTTCTTCTCGTCCCACGGTAGCCTCGACCACCTTTTCGCGCTGCTCGAGCTTGCCCGCCGCGTGGGCGTGCCCGAGGTCTGGGTGCACGGCCTGCTCGGGCGGCGCGGAGAAAGGCCCCAGTCGGGCGCGCACTACGTGGGCCTCATCGAGGAGCAGGCCGCTGCGCTCGGGGTTGGGCAGGTGGCGTCGGTGATCGGACGGTACTGGGCGCTGGACCGCGAGCACCACTGGGACCGGGTCAGACGAGCCTACGACCTGCTCGTCCGCGGGGTCGGCCGGGCGGTGCGGGGCTAGGTGCCTGTCGGGGAAAGTCCGGACCTTCCCGTTTCTCCGACAGACTCCTAGTCCTCCGGGGTGGGGAAGGCGCCGGGCGCGCACTCGGCGGTCACATCCGAGATGACACCCTTGTCGAGCGTGAAGCTCGTCATGACCACCGTGTCGACGAAGCTGACGCGGATGCGATTCTGGCTGGGCACGCGGTCGACCACGGCGAAGTCGTAGATGAACCCTTTCAGCTTCAGCGAGACCGTGGAGACAGGCTCCTTCACCGGGTTGCCCTTGCGGTCGTGAAACACGCCGTCCTTGAATAGAAAGATGCGGTTGGGGTAGTAGCTCACCCCTTCTGCATACATGAACCGCCCGTTCGGATAGAGGGCAAAGCCGTTCTCGACCAGCCGCCTGCCGTTCGCGTACAGGAGTGAGTCGTCCTCGTCCTGGGTGGGGCGGCTGTTGGGATAGAGGTAGATCTCGCCGATCTGGATGGGCCGGCCGTTGGGGTACATCCGGAGACCCTTGAAGATCTTCGGGCGACCGTTGCAGTACACGTCCTTGGGGGGCTCCGCCCAGGCCGCCATCGCGGCGAGCAGTGCCAGCGCTGCCATCCCGGTCACCCGTGCAACCATCCGCGCCTCCTGCGTTCACCTGCGCCTGCGGAGCTTATACTCCGCCGATGCGCCTGTCGACGCGGAGAAATTGTGCTGCAAGAGAAATGCCAGAGGGCATGTCGACCGCGGTCATGCGGACCAGGGGTCTGGCCTGGCGGGTGACCGGCCTGGTCCTCCTGACGCTGGCCGTCGGGGTCGCCGGTGCCGGAGTCCTCAAGGCGGGTCTCGAGCGTGCGCTTCCATCCACAACGTGGCTGGCGCGGGCCGTGGAGCTGCGGCAGGTCGGGGACACATACGACTACGACCTCGGACGGGTGTCCCGCCGGGTCCTCGTGGCCCTGCTGCTGGTGGTGCTGGTGGCGACCCGGCATGCGGTCCCCTGGGGTTGGTTCACCCGGCGAGGCCTGACCCGTCATCGCGGGTGGCAGCGCCTCTGGCTGGTCGGTGGCGCGGCGGCCGGAGCCCTGGTGCTGGTGTTCTCGGTCCTCATCCTGCTGGGTGGGCCAGTCCGCTGGCTCCACCAGACCCCGGGCCGTTGGGCGTCCTACCTGCTGCAGTACGCCGTGGGGGGAGTGCTGGTTGGGCTCGTGGAAGAGATCTTCTTTCGCGGCATGGTGTTCCGGGCGATGGCGCGCGACTGGGGAGTACGGTGTGGCGTCCTCATCTCGAGCCTCCTGTTCGCGGTGCTGCACTGCATCTCGGGCTCGCTGCGGGTGAGCCCGGGGTGGGAGCCGATGGTGGGCCTCCGGCTACTGGTCGCCTACTTCACGGATGGCGGCTCGGTGTGGGCCGATGGCCGACTCCTGGTGGGGCTCTTCCTGCTGGGATGCCTGCAGGCGGTGCTCTACCTGCGGACCGGGTCGCTGTGGGCCGGCAGCGGTTTCCACGCGGGGCTCTACTTCTTCTCGAAGGTGATGAAGAAGGTGTACCGGCCGGATGCCTTCCCCCGCTGGCTGGTGGGAGACGCGGTCTTCGTGGTCTCGGGCGTCCTCGCCTGGGCGCTCCTCGCCGCGCTGCTGGCGCTGGCGGTGCGGGCGCCCCGGACGTGGTGGCGCACGGCCCGCCGGGCGTGACCGACCACGCACCCCGGTCGCGACCCCTCCGGCAGTGCCAGGATGGCCCGGGAGGAGGACGCCACCTTGACCAGGTGGACACGGGGTCGGGCCCACCGTCCCAGGCAATGCCGACGCCGCGATGACGGTTGTCTGGTGGGGCCTACAATGGCCCCCGGAGTGAACATGCGCACGACTCTCGCCGTCACCAGCCTGCTTGTCGCCGCGGTCAGCGTCGCCGGACCGACCCACCACAAGCTGGTCGTCACCCTCGATCCCCCCGGGCGCAGGCTGCAGGTCACGGATACCCTGGCCTCGGTTGATGTGTCGTCCGGAGGGGTTCGTTTCGTGCTG
The DNA here is from genome assembly GCA_025456225.1 of Thermoanaerobaculaceae bacterium. Taxonomy (GTDB): domain Bacteria; phylum Acidobacteriota; class Thermoanaerobaculia; order Thermoanaerobaculales; family Thermoanaerobaculaceae; genus JAAYVZ01. The sequence continues at coordinate 12,083 of JALOLB010000012.1, read as the reverse complement.
CACGCGGGGCTGCAACCGCGGGTCCTCACCCCGGGTTGGCGCCTGGAGCCAGTGGCTGGCGAGGTGGATGCCGTGTTCTTCGGCATCAACGCCACCACCGACACGGTCCGCGAGGCGGTGCCGCTGGAGGGCTACACCCTGCGGCGGGACGATGGGGCTCCAGACCAGGTGGAGATCGTGTACTCCGGGGTCATCCATCATCCCCTGGGCCTGCAGGGCGAGGAGTACCAGCGCAGCTTCTCGGAGACCCCGGGCCTGATCGCCCCGGAGGGCGTCTTCCTGGCCGGGACCTCGTTCTGGGTGCCGACCTTCGGCCAGGAGCTGATGACCTTCGAGATGGACGTGGCGGGCCTGCCTTCAGGCTGGCACGCGGTGAGTCAGGGTGGCCGTGGCACGGCCGCGGCAGGCTCCGAGGCGTGGGCCTGCGCGTCACCGGTGGAGGAGGTCTACCTCGTGGCCGGCCCCTGGACCGAGTACCGCGACCGGGCCGGCACGGTCGAGCTGCTGGCCTTCCTGCGGGACCCGGACGCGCTGCTGGCCCGCCGGTACCTGGATGCCACGAAGCGCTACCTCGCCCTCTACGAAGGGATGCTGCCCCCCTTTCCGTTCCCGTCGTTCGCTCTGGTGGAGAACTTCTGGGAGACGGGGTACGGCATGCCCGGCTTCACCCTGCTGGGGCCCAAGGTGATCCGGTTCCCGTGGATACTCACCTCCTCCTACCCCCACGAGCTGCTGCACAACTGGTGGGGCAACTCGGCCTACGTGGCCGGGACCGGCGGCAACTGGTGCGAGGGTCTCACCGCCTACATGGCCGACCACCTCTTCGCCGAGCAGCGCGGCGACGGCGCGGCCTACCGGCGGGACACGCTCAAGAAGTACAGCGACTTCGTGCGCGACGGCAAGGACTTTCCCCTCACGAAGTTCCGCTCCCGGACCTCGGCCTCGTCGGAGGCGGTTGGGTATGGCAAGAGCTTGATGGTCTACCACATGCTGCGCCGGGAGGTGGGTGACAGGACTTTTCTGGCGGCGCTCGGGCGCTTCTGGCGCGAGCGCGCCTTCCAGCGCGCCTCCTTCGACGACCTGGCGGCGGCGTTCTCGGCCGAGACCGGGACCGACTGGAGGCCGTTCTTCGCGGCCTGGGTCGGACGCGCGGGCGCGCCACGCCTGGCGATCGTCGAAGCCGACGCCCGGCGGGCGCCCGACGGCGAGGGGTACCAGGTCGAGCTGACCCTCGAGCAGGTGCAGCGCGAGGAGCCGTTCCCGGTGACCGTCCCGGTGGCGGTGACGGTGTCAGCGGGGCCGCCGGTGCAGGCGGCGGTGCACATGAAGGGCCGCACAGCCAGCCTGACCGTCGCGACGACGAACCAGCCCCTGCGCCTCGACGTGGACCCGGCGTTCGACGTCATGCGGCGCCTCGACCCGGCCGAGATCCCGCCGGCGCTCTCCACGGTGCTCGGCGAGGACGCGCCGACCTACGTGCTGCCGGCCGCGGCGCCCGAGGTCGAGCTGGTGGCCTGGCGGGAGCTGGTCGCGACGTGGCAGCAGGGCAAGCCGGCGGCGCGGATCGTCGAGGACAGGGAGCTGCGCCAGCTTCCTCCAGGTAACGTCTGGGTGCTGGGCTGGGCCAATGCCTTCGCGTCCAGGGTTGCAGCCCAACAGACCTCGCAGGGCGTCACCGTGACGGCGGATGCGGTCACCCTGGGTGGCCAGCGCCTCGATCGGCCGGGGCTGTCCCTGGTGCTGGTGGGGCGTCATCCCGACGATCTGGAACGGGCCGTCGCGCTGATCGCGGCCGACCCGGTGGCAGCCGTCCCGGGGTTGGGGCGCAAGCTGCCCCACTACAGCAAGTACGGCTACCTCGCCTTCCGTGGCGAGGCCCCGGACAACGTCGCCAAGGGGGCCTGGGCTCCCACCGGGTCGCCCCTGGTGCGGACGCTGGGCAAGGGACCACTGGCCGAGCTGCGCCTGCCTCGCCGGACGCCCCTGGCCGAGCTGCCGCCGGCGTTCGACGGGCCGCGCATGGCCCGAGCGGTGGCGTGGCTCGCGGATCCGGCCCGGGAGGGACGGGGCCTCGGCTCGCCCGGCCTCACGGCCGCCACGGACTGGGTGGAGGGGGAGATGCAGGCCGCCGGCCTCCAGCCCCGCGGGAGCGAGGGTTTCCGCCAGAGCTTCTCGTGGAAGGGTGGCCAGCCGGAGCACGAGATGAGCCTGGTCAACCTCCTGGGCGGTGTCGGAGGCAGCGATCCGTCCCTGCCGCCGGTGCTGGTGCTGGCCCACCTCGACCACCTGGGCCGGGGGTGGCCGGACGTGCGGGCCGGCAACGAGGGCCGGATCCACCCGGGGGCCGACGACAACGCCTCGGGCGTGGCGGTCCTGCTCGAGCTGGCCCGCCACCATGCGGCGCAGCCGCCGTCGCCCCGCTCCGTGGTCTTCGCCGTGGTGACCGGCGAGGAGGCCGGTAGGCTCGGCTCAAAGCACCTGCTGGGCGGGATGCCGGCCGAGCGGCTCCCGGTCGCCTGCGTCACCCTCGACACCGTGGGCCGCCTCGGCGACGGCAAGCTCCACGTCCTCAACACCGACTCGGCGCGGGAGTGGCCGTTCATCTTCATGGGCGCCGGGGCGACGACGGGCGTGACGGTGGCCACGGTCGCCGAGAGGTTGGACGCCTCCGACCAGGCGTCGTGTATCGAGCGCGGTGTGCCGGCAGTGCAGCTCTTCTCGGGACCCAACCAGGACTACCATCGGCCTTCCGATATCGCCGACAAGATCGACGCAGCCGGCCTCGTCAAGGTCGCCGCGGTGGCCGCCGAGGCGATCGGCTACCTGGCGGGGCGGCGTGAGCCACTCACCGTCACCATTCCCGAAGCGGCACCGGGCGTGGCGGGAGGCGCACCGCCGTCGAGCCCTGCCGCCTCCCGACGCGTCACCCTCGGCACGATGCCCGACTTCGCCTTCGAGGGCCCCGGTGTCAGGGTGGCCCAGGTCACGCCGGGCTCCCCGGCCGAGGGGGCCGGGATCCGCGAGGGCGACGTCCTCCTGGCCATCGACGCCCTGCGGCTGCAGGGCCTGGCCGACCTCTCCGCCGCCCTCAGGTCGCACCAGCCGGGCGACACGGTCAAGGTGACGGTGCAGCGAGACGGGAAGGAGCTGCAGCTCACGGCCACCCTCGTGGCGAGGTAGGTGCATGACAGCTCTCCTCCTTGGCAGTGGGTTCCTGCTGCTCGTCGTGGGCGCCGAGGGGTTGGTGCGGGGCGCGGTGCGGCTGGCGGCCGCCTCCGGCATCTCGTCCCTGGTCATCGGCCTCACCGTGGTGGCGTTCGGCACCTCGGCTCCGGAGCTGGCGGTGAGCGTCGGGGCCGGGCTGGGCGGACAGGCCGACATCGCGGTGGGCAACGTCGTGGGGTCCAACATCCTCAATGTCCTGCTGATCCTCGGGCTCTCGGCGCTCATCGTGCCGCTGACCGTGGCGCGCCAGCTCGTGCGCCTCGATGTGCCGGTGATGATCGGGGTGTCGCTGCTGACCTGGCTGCTCGCCCTCAATGGCCGGCTCGGGCGCCTGGAAGGGGCGCTGCTGGCTACCGGGCTGGTGGTCTACGTGGTGTGGTCGATCCGGGTCAGCCGCCGCCAGTCGGAAGCGGTCCCCGAGGGCACGGATGCAGCCGTCAGGCGGGGGCCACTCCCCTGGTCCTGGTGGGTGGCGAGCGCTGCGCTGACCGTCGGTGGGCTGGCGGTGCTGGTGGTGGGAGCCCGACTCATGGTGGACGGCGCGGTGGCCCTGGCGCGGGGCCTCGGGGTGTCGGAGCTGATCATCGGCCTCACCGTGATTGCAGCCGGCACGTCCCTTCCCGAGGTGGCGACCTCGGTGATGGCGGCCCTGCGCGGAGAGCGCGACATCGCCGTCGGTAACGTGGTCGGCAGCAACATCTTCAACCTCCTGGGCGTGCTCGGGTTGACGGCGATGGTCTCCCCGCGCGGCATCGGCGTGGCCCCGGCAGCCCTCGGGTTCGACCTGCCGGTGATGCTGGCCGTGGCCGTGGCGTGCCTGCCCGTCTTCCTCACCGGGTTCACCATCTCGCGGGCGGAGGGGGCGCTGCTCCTGGGCTACTACGTGGCCTACGTGACCTACCTGAGCCTGCACGCCTCGGGGCATGCCGCCGAGGGGGTGGTGGGCGCCGGTCTGCTGTGGTTCGCGCTGCCGCTCACGGCGCTTGGGCTGGGTCTCACGACCTGGCGGGTGCTGCGGCCGGCGCGGACCTGACACCCAGCAGCACGAGCGCTGCGACACCGGCCAACGCGGCTCCCATGCCGAAGGCCACCGGGGCGCCGAAGACCTTCCAGACCAGACCGAAGAGCACGGAGGCCGGCAGGGCGCCGAGCCCCACGATGCCGTGGTACAGCCCGAGGGCGGTGCCGCGCAGGCTGGCGGGGGCGAGCTCCACCACCCAGGCCCGTTCCACCGGCTCGGTGAGGCCGTAATAGACCCCGTAGCTGAAGAACGTGGCGAGCACCGCCGCCGGCGTCGACACCAGGGCGAACGCCACGTAGATCACGGCGTAGGTCGCCCAACCGGCCAGCACCATCGGCCGCCGGCCAATCCGGTCGGAGAGGCGTCCCCCGAGGTAGGTGGAGACCATCTTCACGACGTGGAAGAGCGACCACACCACGGCGATGCCGGCAGCCGACACGCCCGCCTGCTGGAGGCGCAGGAGAATGAACGCATCGGTGGAGTTGCCCAGGGCGAACACCAGCATCGCGAGCAGGAACAACCGGAAGCGGCCGTCCAGCTCCCGCCAGGAACCACGGCCGGCGGTCCGCGCCGGCCTCTCGCCCGGTGGTGTCTCCCGCACCCCGAGCAGGATGACCAGCACGACCAGGGCAGCCGGGATGGCGGCGAGCAGGAACACGGTGCGCAGACCGAGCCCGGCCCAGGTGAGCAGCGCCGCGGCGACCAGGGGGCCGGCCACCGCCCCGGCGTGGTCGAGGGAGCGCTGCACCCCGAAGGCGCGGCCGCGCATCTCGGGCGGTGTCACGTCGGCGATGAGGGCGTCCCGGGGGGACGTGCGGATCCCCTTGCCGATGCGGTCGCCGAATCGGAGCAGCAGCACGACCGGCCAGGTGCCCGCCAGGCCGATGAGCGGCCGCAGCACCCCGGCCAGGGCGTAGCCGCCGAGGATGAGCGGCTTGCGCCGCCGCATCCGGTCCGACCACAGCCCCGACAGGAGCTTGAGGAGCGCCGCCGTCGATTCGGCGATGCCCTCGATGAGCCCGAGCGCCTGCGGTCCGGCGGCCAGCACGGTGGCCAGGAAGACCGGCAGCAGCGGGTAGATCATCTCGCTCGAGAGATCGGTGAGGAAGCTCACCGCCCCCAGCATCAGCACGGTCGCCGGCAGCCTGCGCACGGGAGAATTGTACCCGCCCACCGACCCGTTGAGAGTTAAGAGTCGAGAGTCAAGAGTTGAGAGGCCAGACTCCGGAGGGCCCGCTCTCGACTCTCAACTCTCGACTCTCGACCGGGCGGGTGGGTGGGGGCTCAGCTCGCGAAGCGCCGCAGGTACTCCTTCATCCGGAGCTTGCGCAGGGTGGCCTCGGAGGACATGTAGCGCACGGTGCCGAAGATCGGCCGCTCGGGGCCCCAGGGGCGATCGTAGCGGCCCAGGCACCAGAGGATGCCGGTGGCGGAGTTGGGGTCGCGGCCGTCCACGGCGAAGCGGTTGTTGAGCTCCAGCATGACCGCCAGGGCCTCGCGCGGGGAGCGCGACCACTGCAGGATCTTCTTGCCCCACAGCATGCGCAGGTAGTTGTGGATGCGGCCCTCGCGCAGGAGCTGGCGCTGGGCGGCGTTCCACACCGGGTCGTGCGTTTCGGCTGCCAGCAACGTCTCCAGGTCGTAGCGCTCGGGCCGCGGGTCGGGCTCGTGCCTGGCGAGGGTCAGCAGCGCCCAGGGCGGTAGTGAGTCGAAGCTCTCCAGGTCGTCGCGCGTGGCGGCGAAGTTGAAGCCCAGCTCGCGCCAGGTCACGAGCTCGTCGAGGAACGCCTCGGCGGCAGGAGACAGCCGCCACCAGCCGGCCCGTTTGCCGGCGCCACCGGCGGCGAGCCGCTCGGGAGTCCAGCCCTCACGGCGCCCCAGCTCGGCCAGCACCTCGTGCACCGAGATGTGCCCGAAGTGCAGGTAGGGCGAGAGCCCCGAGCCGGCGTCGGCGTCGGGGTGGTTGCGCTCGTCCGGGTAGCGGTGGAGCGTGTGGTCCAGGAAGTCCACGAGCCTCCGGCGGGCGGCGAGCCAGCCCCCGGGCATCGGCGCCGGGGGCACCGCGTGGTCGATCGGCCAGGCTGCCAGCGGGGCCGGGTCGGCGGCGAGGTCGGCGACCGGGGCCGCGGGCCAGCGGGTGGTGATCTCCGGGGCGAGCCGGACCGGAGGCAGGAGCGCACCGACCAGCGGATCGGGGGCCGGGAAGTCCTCGAGGTGCCCCGGGAGCACCTGCTGCAGGAAGCGCCGGAAGGCATAGGCGCTGGGGAACGAGCGGGCGGTCGCGGAGAGGGGCAGCAGCCCGTTGCCGTCCACCTCGTCGAGCCGCACCGGGAGCCGGGCCCCGGCCGCCGCCACCATGCGCGGCAGGAAGAACGCCGGGAAGCGGTCGGTGACCACCAGGCAGGCGCGCGCCGAAAGGACCTCGAGCAGTCCCTTCCCCTCGCCGGCGGCCGGCTCCAGGTATGGCACGTAGAGCGCGCCGGTGCGGGCGAAGGCCGCGGCGTTCGCGGCCATCCCCTGGATGACGAAGGCGTGCAGGCGATCCGAGGCCCAGGGGTAGGCGCAGCGCAGCGCCTCGAGGACGACCAGACCCTTGCCCAGGGCGCGTGCCTGCTCGACCGCGTGCTCGAGGGCGAAGCTGAAGTGGGGCCTCCGGGCGGCGATCATCCAGTACAGGACGTAGTCACCCTGCGGGTTGACCGGCGCCCGGTTGACCGGGCGCACCCGGCCGGTCGGAATCTCGTGCATGTCAGTCTCCTGCTTTCTCACGGCCGCTCGACCTCGACGCCATCCAGTTGCGTGATCTCGCCGAGGCTCGTGACCATCGCTGGGACGCTGCGTCCCGGTGGATGCGCCCGCCACCGCGACTCGTCCGGGGGGTGCCACAGCACGTCGCGACCGGCCGAATCCCGGAAGCGGACGGTGTAGCGCTCGGTGCGTCCGGCCTCCCTCACCCCGGGCCCGGCCGGCAGGTCGGGCCACCGGGCATCGAGCGAATTCCCGGAAGCCCGTTGCTCGGGACCCTTCTCCCAGCTCTCCACCTCGTAGCTCACGCGAGTCTTCAGCACCGGCACCTGTCGATGGACCGGCTCGCGGACGCGCCGGGTGACCTCCTCGGTGCGGTAGACCGGGCGATCCTCGTAGACGTCCTCGAAGTAGCCGTTGCCCAGGTCGCGGACCCCGGTCTTGACGCGCTCGCTTCCGGATGGCACGCGCCGGGTCTCGGTGCGCTCCGTCCACTCCCATCCCACCTGCTCCCGGTCGTGGTGGTGGACCTCCTGGCGGGTTGTGAGCACCCGCGCGCCGACGGGCGCCTCGCCTTCCCACGCCTCGCCCAGGCGCGTCTCGAGCACCTCGGTGGTGATGCGGCGCTCCCAGGTGTGCCCGGTCACGACGAGCGTGGTTGGCTTGGGCCGGGATGCAAACCACCCGATGACTGCCAGCACCGCCACCGCGCCCGTGAGACCAAGGCACGACAGCGTGCAACCCCGGGTGAGTTTCGGCCTTGGTGCCGGGGCGGCAGGGGCCGGCATGACGGGTGCGGGTGCTGGCGGCTGGTCAGGGAGGACCTGGACGGTTCGCGCCGTGCCGTCGCCGCGCGCCGCGCCGCAGTGGCCGCAAAACGGCGCGTCGGCGGGGCTGTCACCGCTGCAGTAGGCGCATGACCAGTCGGGTCCCCGCCTGGCCCGCTCGATCTCGGCCTGATCGGTGACTTCCCGGGCGTCGTCCGGGAGGTAGAAGCGCACCTCCGGGCCGCGCGGGCGGCCGCATCCGGGGCAGTTGGCAAGCGGCCCGCGGGTGCGTCGGCGTCCGCAGGCCGGGCAGTCCCACGCCCCTTCCCGGATGCTCATGGGGAGGTCCGTCAGGACGGCTGGGCGATGTGGATCTGCAACGCCCGCTTGACGACCCGTGCCAGGTTGAGCTCGGCCTCGACGAGCACGGCGTCGTCCGGGGTCTCGGCCCTGGCGCGCGAGACGATGGCCGAGGCCACCATCGCCGCCTTGAGCCCGAAGACGCTGGCGATCACGAACAGGGTTGCCGACTCCATCTCGTAGTTGAGGACCTTGAGGTGCTGCCACTCGTCGAGCGAGCCCTGAAAGCGCCGCGGGACATAGCCGGAGAAGGTGTCGTACCGCTCCTGGCCGGGGTAGAAGGTGTCACAGGCGGCGGTGATCCCCACCCGGTGGTTGAGCCCCAGCTCCTTCACGGCGGCCACCAATGCGTTGGTGAGCTCGAGATCCGCCACCGCCGGGTACTCGATCGGCGCATAGTGGGTGGAGGCCCCGTCCAGTCGCACCGCGCCGGTGGTGACGATCACGCACGGCAGGTCGATGTCGGCCTGGATCGCCCCGGTGGTGCCGATGCGGATGAAGCACGTCACGCCGAGCGCTGCCAGCTCCTCGACGCAGATCGACACCGACGGTCCGCCAATCCCGGTTGAGCACACCAGCACCTTGCGTCCGTCAAGGGTGGCGAGCCACGAGGTGAACTCGCGGTTGGAGGCCAGGAACCGCGCGTCGGGGTCCAGGAACTGCGCCGTCTTCTCGACCCGGCCCGGGTCGCCGGGCAGGATCGCGACTCTCGCGTCTTCCAGCATCTCCTGTGACAGGTGCACGTGATACTTGACGTCGTGAGCCATGCGTCCCCTCCACTCGCACCGGCCATCATACCAACCGCCAACAAGCCTGTGGCGGGCGCCCTATCGGACCCCGGACCCCGGATCCCGGACCCCGGGCGGAAGGGTGGGGGTGGCCAGTGTCCACGCCCGTCCACGCCAGGACGACAGACACCCGGTCACGCCGCACCCCTTGCAGGCGCCGGCGCAGCTCTCGACCTTCGTCACCAGCCCCCGTTGTTCCAGCTCCTCCAGCATGACCTCCACCAGCCCCGGGGTGGTCCCCAGCTCCCGGGCCAGCTCGCCGATGCTGGTCACGCCCGCGCCGAGGTGTCGCAGCAGGTCCTCCAGCATCACGCCAGCCCCAACAGCCGTCCGCCCTGGAACACCAGGGCGCCGGACAGGAGGGAGAGCACCAGCAGCATGGCGAACGAGAGGGCGGCCCAGCGCCACCCTCCGGCCTCCTGGCGCAGGGTGGCGAGGGTTGGAACGCACGGCACGAACAGGGTGTACGCCACCAGGAAGCTCAACGCGGCGAGCGGGGTGAAGGCGCCGGCCAGGGCGTGGGCGAGGTGCGGGGTCTGTCCTCCGGCGAAGAGCACGGCCAGGGTGGCGACCGCGTTCTCCTTGGCGAAGAAGGAGCTGAGCAGGGCCACCAGCAACCGCCAGTCCAGTCCCAGCCAGGCTCCCAACGGTGCCATCGCCTGCCCGGCCTGCGCCAGGAGGCTGTCCTCGATGCGTCCGTTGGGCAGGTAGGAGAACGCCCACACCACGCCCGAGAAGACGAGGATCACGGTGCCCGCCTTGCGGAGGAACTCGGCGCTGTGCTGCCAGGTCTGCAGGGCGATGGTGCGGGCCTTGGGTCGATGGTAGAGGGGGAGCTCCATGATGAAGGCGCCCCGCTCGCGGCGCAGCAGCACCTGGCCCAGCGCCGCCCCCAGCGCCACCAGGATCCCGAGGGAGAGCAGCACCAGCCCCCAGGCCACGAGTGGCGACCACGCGCCGAAGAAGATCGGCGCCATGAAGAGGATGACTGTCATGCGCGAGGCGCAGGGCACGAGCGGCGCGAGCAGCATGGTGAGCAGCCGGGCCTTGCGGGAGTCGAGGATGCGGGCCCCCATGATCGCGGGGACGTTGCAGCCGAACCCCAGCATGAGCGGCAGGGAGCTCTTGCCGTGCAGCCCGATGAGGTGCATGAAGCGGTCGGTGACGTAGGCAGCACGGGCCAGGTACCCGACGTCCTCGAGCAGCGCCAGGACCGCGAAGAAGATGGCCAGCAACGGCAGGAACGAGGCCACGGTACCGGCGCCGGCGAGCACGCCGTCGATGAGGAACCCCGAAACCCACGCTGGGGCGGCGGCCAGAAGAGCCCGCAAGGGGCGGGCGAGCCCGGCGGTGAGGCCCCGCTCCACCAGCTCCTGCAGGGGTGAGCCGACCAGGAACGTGACACCGTAGACGAGGCCGAACACGCCGGCCAGGGCGGCCAGGCCCCAGACCGGGTGGGTCAGCCAGCGGTCCAGCCGCTCGGTGAGGCTCACCTGACCGGGGCGGGGGCGCGGCACCACCGTGTGGACGACGCGGGCGATCCACTCGTAACGACCCGAGGCGACGGCCAGCACTCCATCCTCGTGGGCCGCGAGCAGCCCCTCGATGCGGGGCCAGATCCCGGGATCACAGCCTTCCCTCGCGAGTCGGGTGATCTCACGGTCCCCCTCCAGGAGCTTGGCCGCGGCCCACCCCGGCGGGAAGGCCGGCGGCAGGCTCGGTGCCAGGAGCGACGTGATCTCCTGCCAGACCGCCGCGTGGTCGGCCCGGATCCCCGGCGAGCGGGGGGGTGGCGCGGGGCTCTGGGCGCAGGCCACCACGGCCTCCACCAGCTCGGCGACCCCCTGGTTGCGGCTCGCCACCATCGAGACCACAGGCACCCCGAGGGCCCGTTGCAGCGCCCCGACATCGAGGGAGCCCCCCTCCCGCGACGCGACATCCACCATGTTGAGGGCGACCACCAGCCGCACCGGCAGTGGCAGGAGCTCGGCCACCAGGTAGAGGTGCCGCTCCAGGGCGGCGGCGTTGATCACCACCACGACCACGTCGGGCCGTTCGGTGAGCAGGAAGTCCCGCGCCACGAGCTCCTCCTCGGAGCTGGCGGAGAGGCTGTAGGTGCCGGGAAGGTCCACCATCTGGAGCTCCCAGCCGTCGTGGCGGTGGACGCCGGTCTTCTTCTCCACCGTCTTGCCGGCCCAGTTCCCGACGTGCTGGGAGAGGCCGGTCAAGAGGTTGAACACGGTGCTCTTGCCGACGTTCGGCTGACCGGCCAGGGCGACGAGCAGATGGTGTGTGTGACCCTGCGCGGTGGGGGACGGTGCCTCCCCCGGGGGGCGGTTCGGTGTGGCCATGGAGGACTATCCGGCCGGCAGCACGTGGACCCGGCTCGCCTCCCGCCGGCCGAGGGCCAGGCGGGTGCCCCGCACCAGCACGATGAGGGGTCCGCGACCGAAGTTCTGGACCATCCGCACCTCGGCTCCGGGGGTGAGCCCGAGGGCCGCCAACCTCGTCACGAGTTCGCGACCGCCGTACAGGTGCAGGACCTTCGCTGTGGCGTCGGCCGGAATCGAAGCGAGGGAGACCTCGCCTTCCACGTCCTCGTGAGGGTGCGCAGGAGAGGCGACCGAGAGGCCGAGGATGCTGTCGGCACGGTGCTCTCGGAGCTGTCGCGGTTCGATGGGACCCTGTCTCAGCCTCTCCTCCTCGCGTCACCCTACTTCAAAGTGAAACAACTCGCAACGGTTGTGTGGCGATTCCCCGGGTCTCCCCGGCTGTGCCGGGATCGTGTCGTGCCGAAGCGGGGTGTGGCCGGCCGGCAGGTCAGGGCTGCCGGGCCAGGGCACGGGTGACGGTGGCTGCCACCAGGTCCTGGTCGGCCACCTCGGGGACGGTGATGTGGCCACGGCCATCCTGCCGCGTGTTCCACGCCCGCACCGTCTCCAGTGCGTTGGGGTTGCGGGCCCAGGCGCGGCGTGCCACGCCCCCGGTGACGTCCCAGTCGAGGCCCGAGGCGAGCACCTCGTCGATACGCGCCGAGCCGTCGAGGAGGATGCCGTTGCCACCGTTGACCGCCTTGCCGATGCCGACGCCGCCGCCGTTGGAGAGGACGACGTAGGTCATGCCCCGCGCGATGTTGCCGGCGAAGCACTGGTGGGCCATGTCCGCGGTGAGGCTCGA
>JALOLB010000373.1 GCA_025456225.1 Thermoanaerobaculaceae bacterium | reverse complement strand
ATGGGGATCTGCAAGAAGGCCGGCGTCCTGCAGGTCGGCATTGCCGCATTGCTGGAAGTGGACGAGGAAGTTTGAGGCGCTTGGCGGCGCCGGGACCGAAGGAGTAAGATGGCTGCCGGGGAGTTGGTATTGCGGAGGAGCTCCGGGTGGTCCTCTGGCATGGTGGTATCCCTGCTGGCGCACATCGTGCTGCTGGCTGTGCTGAACCAGTTGCCGACAGCCCGGGTCCGCCTGATGGCCCGTGAACTGGTGCTCTCTGTGGATCTCATGGAGCCGCCGCCCGAGCCAGAGCCAATGCCGGAATCCACGCCCCAAGAGCAGGAGAACCTTGCCGAGCCGCCCCAGCCAAATCTGCTGGACATGAGCGCGGCCGCCTTGCCCGAACCTGGCGCGGATCTGTTCCGGGATCTCCCCGCACCGGATCTGGATCTCCGTGAGGAGGCGCCGCTTGATCTGAAGCAGCCGAGCCTCGACCTCAACGAGCGGGAGATGCTGCGTTTGGATGACAAGCAGAGCACCCTCTCGCTCGCCGGCGATTTCGTTCCGACTCTGCCGGGCGATAAGCTGGAGGTCGGGGGCAGGAGGGATGCCATGGTCGTGCAGACGGGGAGCAGGGACGGGCTGGCCCCGTCGCCCACTGGGCCGGGCAGGACACCACGAACCACCGGTTACGCATCCCCGCGACCGGCCGAACGGCCCGGCGGTGTGGATCATGCACCCCTTCGGCCGACGGGGCCATCACGATCGTTCGGCACGCCAGGGAAGCCGACCATGGGATCGCCCGGTGCCGCATCTCCGGGATCGGGTCAACGCCGGCGGCTCCGCACCGTCGAACCGGCGGTCCCCTCCTGGGTTGAAGAGCAGGGCGTCGAAGCGTATGCCAAGGTCCGCATCCAGATCCTGGAAGATGGGCGCATCGGTACGGTCGAGCTCACCATGTCCTCGGGATATCGCGAGCTGGACAACCTCGCCATCGGGGCGGTGAAGCAATGGTTGTACGAGCCAGGGCTTGTGGAGTACCGCTCCGTCAGGGTGAACTTCAAGCTGCGCTAGTGGCGTTCCGGCACCGCACCCTCCCGGTCCTCATCGCAGCCTTCCTCCTAGGCGCCGCCTCCGCGAGCGCTCAGGATCCGGAGGCTATCGCCGCGTACCGTTACGCGGCCGGGCTGTTCGATATGGGCGAGTACGAGCTCGCCGTCACCGAGTTTTCGAGCCTTCTCTCGTCGTTTCCCGCCGATTCCCTGGCTCCCTCCGCCGCGTTCTGGCTTGGAGAGAGCCTGTTCCATATGGCACGCTACGGCGAGGCGGCGGATGCCTACGGCAGGGCGGTGCGCCCGGGGGCGGACTTGGGGCTCTTGGAGGACGCCCGCATGCGGAGGGCCGAGGCGCTGTGGGCGGCGGGGGATGAGCCCGGCGCCGTCCTTGCCTACGAGTCGGTACTTGCCGCCCATCCGCTCGGAAAGCACAGAGGCAAGGCCAGCTACTGGCTGGGAAGGGCCTACGCCGCCGTGGGCCGGAAGGCTGACGCCGTCAGGGTTCTGAGAAGCGCTGCGGCCTGGAGTGAGGAGGCGCCGCAGCGAGCAGAGTCCGCCTACTTGGCCGGAGATCTCCTTCGTGAACTCGAGCGGTGCGACGAGGCTGCCGAGCAATACCGCGACGTGCTGCGCATCACCCCGCAGGGCGCCCACGCTCCCGCGGCTCTGGAAGGCATGGCACGGTGTGCACTGGATGCGCAAAGGTGGGAAGAGGCGGCAGGGGCCCTGCGTACGCTCAACGAGTCGTTTCCATCGTCTCCCCAAGCCACTGGGGGCAGGTTCCACCTGGGCGAGTGCCTTGCCGAGCTTCACCGCCCTACCGAGGCGCTGGCCGCCTACAAGTCGGTCTTGAGGGATGGAGCGGCGCAATCCCTTTGGGACAAGGCGCTGTACGGCGAGGCGTGGGCCTACGCCGAGGCTGGGGATACGGTGGCGGCGCTGGCTAGCTTCGCGCAACTGGGCAACGATTTCCCTGCCAGTGAGCTTGCCGCGGAGGCGGTGTTCCGCGAGGCACAGCTTGCGTTCGCGGCCAGGGAGTATGCCCGTGCCCTTCGTGCCTTCGGCCGGGTGATGGCCGACTGGCCTGCATCCCCATTGGTCGCGGGTGCTCTCTACTGGCGTGGGTGGGCACATCAGAACAGCGGTGAAACTGCGAGTGCGGAACGCGACTTCCTGAACTACGCGGCCACTTATCCCGATTCCCAGCATGCTGCCCGAGCGATGCTTCTGGCGGGTCTGGCGGCGATTGACCAGGGCGCGGTATCACGCGGAGCCGAGACGCTGGAACAGGCACGACGCCGGCATGCCGGAACTCCCCTGATGCCCCAAGTGCTGGCGGCGCTGGCGTCGGCGTACACGAAGCTGGGGCATGGCGAGAAAGCCGACGAGGCCCGTTCGCAGCTTGCCATGGAGTATCCGGACACCGAGGAGGGCCGCACCGCTTTGCTGCAGAAGGGATTCTCCGACCTTGAAGGCGGTCGTGAAGCGGCAGCGTTGGCAAGCCTCAGCGCTTTGGTCGCGCGCGACGATGTGAACCCGGAGCAGAAGGCGAACGCGATCTTCCATCTTGCGGAGGCCCACTACCGCCTCGGAGACTGGGCGGAAGCGGATTCGCTGTATGCGTGGTCAGAGCGGGTGAATGCCGGCGGTAATCTGGAGGATGACAGCGTGTACGGCATGGCGTGGGTGGCCCTCAAGACGGGCAAGACGGAAACGGCGGGCGCGAGGTTCCAGCGACTCGCGACGGTGTTCCCCGAGAGTCCTTTCGCCGCGGAGGCCTCTTTCCGCCACGCGCAATCCCTTTATGACCGGGGCGCTTACCGGGATGCCGGTGCGGCCTACACCGCCGTAGTGGAGCGACACGGTGGTAGTCCATACGCCGATGACGCCGTCTATGCGCTGGGGTGGTCGCTGGTGAAGCAAAACGACTTCTCTGAGGCCTCGGCCCAGTTTAGACGGTTGGTGGAGCTCTACCCGAAGAGCGAGCTACTCCCCGATGCCCTGTACGACCTCGGGTCCTGCTACACGAGACTCGACCGTCCGGCG
>JALOLB010000011.1 GCA_025456225.1 Thermoanaerobaculaceae bacterium | reverse complement strand
CAGGCCGGTGCGGCAGGCGATGTTGTGGTCGACGTCCAGCATCGTCCCGGTGTCCGCCGCCTCGAGCCCCTGGATGTTGAACGACAGCACGCTGATGCGGCCCCTGCCGGGCACGTCGTCGGCGCAGTAGAGGATCACGCCCGGGATGTCCCGCAGGCCGTCGCGCAGCTTCGTCCAGAGGTGCATCTCGTGCGCGTGGAGCTTCTCCATGCCCTGCTCGAGCACCCACTTCACGCCGGCCGCGAGCCCCGCGATGCCCGGGAGGTTGGGCGTGCCGTACTCCATGCGGTACGGGTACTCGTCGAGATGGTGGCGCTGGGCGCTCTTGACCCCGGTGCCGCCGGCGCGGGTGTGGCGGATGTGCACGCCCTCGCGGACGTACATGCCGCCGATCCCCATCGGCCCCATCAGGCTCTTGTGGCCGGTGAAGCAGATGACGTCGGCGCCGAGCCCATCGAGGTCGACCGGCACGACGCCGGCGGTCTGGCTCACGTCGAGGATGAGGTGGGCGCCGCGCTCGCGGCAGACCTTGCCGACCGCGGCCACGTCCTGGACCGTGCCGATGACGTTCGAGCCGTGGTTCATCACCACCGCCTTCGTGCCCGGCGTGATCCGGTCGATCATCTCCTGCGGGTCCACCCAGCCCTGGGCGTCGAAGTCCACCCAGTCGACCTTGACGCCGCTCTCGTGCTCGAGCATCCACAGCGGGCGCAGGGTGGCGTTGTGCTCGAGGTGGGTCGTGACCACGTGGTCGCCGGGGGAGACCAGACCGAAGATCGCGAGGTTGAGCGCGTCCGTCGAGTTGTAGCCGAAGACCAGCCGGTTGGGGTCGGTGCCGCCGAAGAAGTCGCGCAGCAGCTTGCGCGTCCGGTCGACGAGCGAGCCGGCCTCGAGGCAGAGATCGAACCCGCTCCGCCCGGGGTTCACCCCGTACTGCCGGTAGAACGTGTCCATCGAGGTGTAGACCACCTCCGGCTTGGGAAACGAGGTGGCGCCGTTGTCGAGGTAGATCAGTCCGGTCATGTGGTTCCCTTTCCGTCGGTGGGTGGCGGCCCGTCGGTGACCAGTGCCTCGGCCACCATCTCCGCCACGGTCTTGATCTGGACTCCCAGCCTGTACTCCTTGTTGAGCTCCATGAGCTGGTCGATGCAGTTGTGGCACGGGGCGACGACGATCTCGGCGCCGGTGTCCTTGATCTGCTGCGCCTTCATGCCGCCCGAGCGGATGCGGCGGTCCTTGTACGCGGCCATCGCGAGCTGTCCGCCGCCGCCTCCGCAGCAGAAGTTGTGCTCCCGCGACGGTGTCATCTCCACGAATCGCGACACGCTGCGGCGGAGGACGCGCCGTTGCGGCTCGGAGACGCCGCCGTGGCGCACCAGGTTGCACGGGTCGTGCAGGGTCACGGTCTTCGCATTGCGCGCCGGGTCGACCGTGATACGGCCGCTCTCCAGATACTCGTCCATCACGTCGAGCATGCTTCTGAGCTCGAACGGGTACGTGCGCTGCAGCCACTCCGGCCCTTCCCAGCGGGCGGCGCCGAAGCCGTGGCCGCACTCGCCGATCACCAGGGTCGTGCACCCGAGGCGCGCCATGGCGTCGACGAGGTTCTGCGTGATCTGTCCGGCCTGCTCGTCGTTGCAGTTGAACAGGCCGTAGTTGGTGAGGTCCCAGCCCGGGTCGGAGGCGAGCGTCCAGTCCTCGCGCGCCGCCCAGAACACCTTGGCTGACGCCTGCAGGCTCAGGGGGAAGAACTTGGGCTCGCGGGGATTGACGGTGAAGAGCATCTTCGCGCCGTGCCTGTCGAGGGGGAGCCGGGCCTCGGGATCGCCGGTCTCCATCTGCAGCTCCTCCTCGAGCCACTGCACCGTGTCGACCCAGTCCTCCCTCGTGATCGCCATGTTGTTGCCGTGGCGGAGGCTGTTGTCGACGGTGGCCTGGAGGTCGTCGGGCACCAGGTCCATGGCGGCGAGCGCCGCCCGCGCGGCGCGGAAGACCCGCGGCAGGCCGATGCCGATCGTGCAGTTGAGCGAGCAGCGGCCGCACAGCGAGCAGCGCCCGAACACCGCGTCGAGCCACGCCCGCACCATCGCCCGGTCGAAGCCTCTGGCGCCGACGAGCCCGGGTGCGAGGCGGCCGGCCGTCGTGAAGTGGCGCCTGAACACGGCGGCGACGTGGTCGAGCTTGCGGGCCGGGACGTTCTCGAGGGTCGGCTCCATGCGGAAGTAGTGGCAGCTCTCGGCGCACAGCCCGCAGTGGACGCAGGCGTTGAGGTAGGAGGCCTCGGCAGCCCGCAGCTTGGAGCGGAAGACGTCGAGGCCGTGCTGCAGCTCCCGCTCGGTGAGGGCGTCGATCCGTTCTTCGATCGTGACCATCGCCGTCCTCCCTAGCTGGCCGACGGGAAGGTGCCGCGGTAGCCGAAGAAGGCCCCGAGGTACGCCCGAGAGCTGAAGAAGAAGATGCAGTGACGGATCTTGCCGATTGGCAGGTAGAGCAGCAGCATGGTCGCGACGACGAGCCACGCCGTCTGGAGCTGGGGCCGGAGCGAGGCCGCGCCCGCGAGCGCCGCGAACGAGGTCGTGAGGAGGTTCGCCACGAAGTCGTCCGGTGACGACAGCCCGCGCAGGTGCGGCGTCAGGGCACGCTTGGCAAGCAGCGCCAGCCCGCCGAGGGCGCCGGCCAGGGTGGCGATCCGGGCCGGCCAGACGACCGCCGCCGGGAGGTCCACACCGGCGAGCACGAACGCCAGGACGCCGAACGCGGCGAAGGTGCCGAGGTGGAAGACCATGCCCGCCGCGTACGACGGCAGGTGCATCCGCACGCTCTCCTTGGCCTGGGGCAGCATGGCCCTCGTGAAGGCGTAGCAGACGCCGGCAGACCGATCTCCGGCGGCGGGGGCGAGCAGCACGCGGCGCCCGAAGCCCCGCGCCCGCAGCCAGGTGACGGCGAGGGCGCCGACCGCCCATGCCGCGGCGGCGAGCACGGCGAGGTGGAGCGGCTGGCCCATGACGCCTAGACGCAGCCGTCGGGCTTGGGCAGGCCGGCGAGCTTGCACGCGCCCTTGGCGGGGCCGCTCGGGAAGAGCTCGTAGATGCGCTTGAGCGGCAGCCCGGTGGACTTGCATATCAGGCGCACCATCGGCGCCGACTGGTGCTCGTCGTAGTACTGGCGGATGAAGCGGATGACCGACCAGTGCTGCGCGTCGAGGGTCTGGAGCCCCTCCTCCTGGACGGCGAGGACGCGGGCGAGGTCGTCGTTCCACGCGCCCGGGTCCACGAGAAAGCCCTCGGGGTTCAGCTCCACCTGCATGCCGTTGCACTCGATGCTCGCCATGGTGCCTCCAGGTGCTCCGCGCTTCGCGCGGCCGCCCTCGCGTGGTAGTGTGTATGCATGAACTAGGAAATTGTGTGCATGACAATCTGGCTCCCCGACCTCAGCGCCTCGAAGCAGCCGGCCTACCTCGCGATCGCCGACGCGATCGCCGATGCGATCCGGCAGGGACGCCTGCGCCCGGGGGATCGGCTGCCCACCCACCGCCTGCTCGCGGACCTGCTCGGCGTCAACGTCAGCACGGTGACCCGCGCCTACCACGAGGCGGCCCGGCGGCGCCTTCTCGGGGGTGAGGTCGGGCGCGGCACCTACGTGCTGGGCGTGGCATCCGAGGCGGCGCTGTTCGCCCTCGAGCAGCGGCCCCAGGGCGGCGTCATCGACCTCTCCCCCAACACCCCGCCGGCGCTGCTGCGCGACCCCGACCTCGGAGAAGCACTTCGTGGCATCGATGACCACGAGGCGGCGCGCCTGCTCCACTACCCGACCACCGGCGACGCCCTCCAGCACGCCCGCGCCGCGGCGGGCTGGCTGCAGCGGCGCGGGGTGGCCGCAGAGCCTGACGCCATCGTCGTCTGCGCCGGCGCGCAGCACGCCGTGGACTCGGCGCTCGGCGCCTTCCAGGAGATCGAGGAGATCGGCTGCGAGCCGCTCGTGTATCCCGGCCTCAAGGCCGCTGCACGCCGGTGGCGGCGGCGCCTGCACGCCATGACGATGGACGGGGAGGGCGTCACGCCCGGGGCGTTCGACGCCGCGTGCCGCGCCGGCGTGCGTCTCGCAGTGCTGTCACCGACCCTGCACAACCCGACCACGGCCACGATGAGCCTGGAGCGCCGGCAGCGGATCGTCGAGATCGCGCGCCGGCACGACGTGATCCTCATCGAGGAGGACGTCTACGGCCTCCTGCCCGAGCACGCGCCGCCTCCTCTCGCCGCGCTGGCGCCCGACCGCGTGCTGTACCTCACCGGCCTGTCCAAGACCGTGGCGCCAGGCCTGCGCGTCGGCTACCTCGTCGTCCCGCCCCGGCTGCGCGACCGCTTGCGCGACGCCTCGCACCACACCGCGTGGTACGTGTCGCCGATCTCGGCGGCGCTGGCCACGCGCTGGCTCGCCGACGGGACCGCCTGGCGCCGCCTGCTCGCGCAGCGCCGCGAGCTCGCCGCGCGGCACCGCCTGTGCACGCGCCACCTGGAGGGCTGTGCCTGGCGCGGCGAGCCGCACTGCCCGCACGTCTGGCTCGACCTGCCGCCCGGCAGGTCGGCGGCGTTCGCGAAGCGTGCCATGGCCGCAGGTGTGGTCGTGGTGCCGTCCGGCGTCTTTGCGGTCGGCCGTGCCTGCGAGGAGGGCGTGCGCATTTCCGTGGGCGCCGCCACCGACCGCGCCAGCCTTGCCGAGGCGCTTGCACGGCTCGCCGCCCTGGGAGCGTGAGCTCCCCGGGTGATGGCCGGGCGGCGGGCAGCCTGAATTCGTCGGGGTCGCGGGTTATGATGCGGGTTGGGATGACGACCGCGCGCCGCCTGCTGGTGATCGGGGAGAAGATCGAGCCGCTGGAGCGCGTGTTGCCGCTCCTGCGGCGGGCCGAGGTGACGGCCCAGCGCGTCTACTCCCTGGGCGGTGCCCGCAGCCTCGTGCAGAAGGAGCGGTTCGACCTCATCATCGCCCACGTCCCCGACAGCGGCATCCCGCTCACGGAGCTGGTGGACGCGGTGCGGGCCAAAGACTCGGCGTGCCGGACCTCGGGGCTCCTGGTGGTGGCCGAGCCCTCGGAGGCCGCCGAGGTCGGGTCGCTGCTGGGCCGGGGGGTCAACCGCGTCGTCGAGACGACGGGTCACGTGGACCGGCTCCTCGACGCCATCGCCGATCTCCTCGCGGTGGCGCCAAGGCGGTTCCTGCGCTCGGTCATCCAGCTCGACATCTGGGTGGGGTTCGGCGTCAAGCGCATCCTCACCGTCACCGAGAACGTCTCCCTGTCCGGGATGCTGATCCGGGGCGGGCGCGAGTTTCCGATCGGGACGAAGCTCCACTTCGAGCTGCTGCTGCCGCACCAGACGCCGCCGATCCGGGGCGACATCCTGGTGGTGCGGCACACCGACCGCTTGCGCGAGAGCGTCGAGGGGTTCGGGGGCAGGGTGCTGTCGTTCGTCGGCGACGGCGACACGCGGCTGCGCGGGTTCCTCGACGCCCCTCCCGAGGTCGACGAGCCGGAGCCGCTGCTCCAGGCCCAGAAGAGCCTGGATCCAGTGGGGTCGTGAGTCAACCGAGAACAAACGTCCACGTTGGGGAGCGGCCCTGCCGGAGGACCGTTCCTATTGCTGCACCAGCACCGGGAAGGTCGTGGGGTCGTTCGTGACATTGTCGACGACCGAGCCGTAGGCCCAGATCCGGCCGCCCGACGTCTGCACCTCGACGGTGGCATAGGCGATGTCGCGATTGCCCGCGCCGACGTTGTCGAAGATGTTGTCCTGCTGCCAGTAGCGGCCGACCGCCACGGTCTGGGTCTTGGTCGTGCCGATCTGGCTGCCGGTCGGGGACCAGAGCCTGATGGCGACGGTCACCGAGGCCGTGCCCACGTTCATCACGCCGAGGTGGGCGCGGAACGCCGTGTTCTTCTTGAGCTGCGGGATGACGCCCACCTGACCGCTGGTCAGCGCCTGGGTGGTCTGCACGGCCTGGTAGTACTGGCCGTAGGTGCCGCCGGCGGTCTGGTTGTAGGTCCTGGACGTGATGGCCAGGGGCTGGAGCGAGGTGATCTGGAGGCTCCCCTTGATCGAGGTCGCGGTCTGCTGAAACAGGCTCACCAGCACGTCCTGCCACTCCCAGGTGGCGCCGGCGGCCAGGGGGAAGGACTTGATCACCGGTGACGTGCCCGCGGCGTACGGCAGGAACGTGAGCGCCATGGTCGTGCTGGCCGTGCCCCGGTTGACCACCGCCAGGTTGGTACGCCAGTTGGCGCCCCCGGAGCCGATGAGGTGGGCGGCGGCGGCCACGAAGGACGACCCGGCCGTCAGGCTCGAGAGCATCGGGATGGTTGTCGGGTCGCCGGTGGGGTTGTCCACCACCGAGCCGTAGGCCCAGACCTTGCCGCCCGTGGTCTGGACCTCCACGGTGGCGAAGGCGGTGTCGCAGGTGCCCGCGCCCACGTTGTCGAAGATCTTGTCCTGCTGCCAGTAGCGGCCGGCGCTGACGACCTGTGTCCTGGTGGAGCCGAGCTGCGTGCCGGTTGAACCCCTCAGCTTGACCGCCACCGTGCACGGGGCGGTGCCCAGGTTGAGGATGCCGAGGTTCGTGCGGAACGCCGTGTTCTTCTTGAGCTGGGGGATGACCCCGGTCTGGCCGGCCGGCAGCGCGTGGCCGACTGTGAGGGCGGGGTAGTACTGCCC
The DNA here is from genome assembly GCA_025456225.1 of Thermoanaerobaculaceae bacterium. GTDB lineage: Bacteria > Acidobacteriota > Thermoanaerobaculia > Thermoanaerobaculales > Thermoanaerobaculaceae > JAAYVZ01. The sequence goes on along the minus strand of JALOLB010000011.1, from coordinate 27,879 downwards.
GAAGGTGCCGGCTGGTATCTGATTGAAGGTGCGCGAGGTGGCGAAGATCGGCACGTCGGAGGCGATGTGGACGGTGCCCTTGTTGTTGGCGTCGGCTGGGAGCCCGAAGAGGTTGACGACCGCATCCTGCCACTCGAAGGTCGCTCCGTTCGCCAGGTCGTGGGTGCGGACGATCGGCGCGGATCCCTCGGCATACGGGTAGAAGGAGAGCGTGAGGTGGGCGACGGACCCGGAGCGGTTCACCGCCGCGAAGTTGGTGCGCCACTGGGTGCCTTCCCCGCCCAGGGAGTGGGCCACCGAGGGGATCATGTAGAGGTGCTGCTGCCCGCCGGAGCGGATGCTGATTTCCCCGGACCCCAAGCACGGGGTGCCGCCCGAGGGGCTGCTGGCGATGAACGTCCAGTTGAACGTGTCGGCCGCGGAGTAGGTGTGGGTCGCATTGAGCTGGGTGGAGGTCGTGCCGTCGCCGAAGCTCCACATCGCGGTCGGGGCGAGGGTGCAGCCGGTCGCGGTGACCGTGGCCTGGAAGCTCACCGGCGACCCCACGGTGCCCGTGGCCGGCACGGTGGTGGTGCACGTCACGACGCAGCCCCCGCCGCCGGAGACGGTCACCGAGAGGTGGGAGTCCGTGGCAGTCGCTCCGGTGGCGTCCCGAACCGTGAGGGTCACCGGATAGGTCCCGGGGTTTAGGAAGGTGTGGCTCGGGCTCTGCTGCGTCGCGTGCGCCGAGCCGTCGCCGAAGCTCCAGTCCCAGGTGTAGGGCGGGGTGCCGTTGGTGGCCGAGCCGGTGAAGCTGACGGCCAGCGGTGCGACGCCACTCGTGGGGTTCGCCGATGCGGTGCCGGAGAGCACCGGGGCGGCCCCACAGAGGCCCTGTCGTCCGAGGGAGGCGGTGCCCGTCGTCAGGGATGCCGTGGTGACCGGCACCGTGTCATCGGAGAGGGTGCTGGTCCCGGCCGAGGCAACCAGCGACGTGGTGACCGGCACCGCGCTGGAGGTCTGGGGCGAGATGCTGGTGGTCTTGATGAACGGGCATGAGCCGGGGAGGGTCCCGTTGCTGTCCAGCCTCATCACGAACGAGTCGTCCTTGCCGCCGCCGTATGAGCCCGTGATCCCGCTGACCAGGATGCCCCCGTCGGCCAGGCGCCACGGGGCGCCGGCCTCCTCGTTGGCTCCGCCGTAGGTACGCTGCCAGGTGATGTTGCCCTGGCCGTCGAGCCGCAGGATCCAGAGGTCGTCCTGGCCGCTGCCGAACGACTCGGTGTCCGCCACCAGGAAGTACCCGCCGGTCCCGTCCGGGAAGACGGCGCCAGCGTCCCGCTGCGGGCCGCCGTAGGTTTTCTGCCACTGGATGTTGCCGTTCGACTCGAGCTTCACCAGCCAGATGTCGCCGCCGCCGGCCCCGAACGACTCGGTCTCCCCGGTGAGGATCCACCCGCCGTCGACGCCGGCAGCGAGGAACCCGAGGTCGTTCTGGGGGCCGCCATACTTCTTCTGCCACACGATGCTGCCGGTTGCGTCGAGCCTCACGACGAGGATGTCGGTGAGGTTCTCGCTGCCGCTCGGCGTGACCGCGGCGCCCAGGAACAGGAAGCCGCCGTCGCTCTGGCGTGCCACCGACGCCCCGGTCTCGTTGCCGGCGGTGCCGTAGGTCTTCTCCCAGACCACCGTGCCGGTGCCGGTGTTGACCTTGAGGAGCCACATGTCCGTGGACCCGGAGGCCATGTCCATCCTGGTGCCGGCGACCATGATGGTGCCGTCCGGCTGCTCGATGACCGTGCCATAGCGGTTCTGGGTGCTCGAGAGCTTCTTCGCCCACATGGTGTTCCCGGCGCTGTCGACCCTGGCGAGCAGGAACGAGAACTGCAGCGGCAGGAAGGACATCTCCGTGCCGGTGGCGATGAAGGTGCCGTCGGACAGGGAGTACAGCGTCGTGTAGTTGCTGTCCTCACCGTCGTACTGCTTCTGCCACTGGATGACACCTTCCGCGTTGAGCTTGCACATCCAGGTGGTGTTGACGCCGCCCCCGGCGTCGGTCGAGCCCGTGAGCATGATGCCGCCGTCGGTGGTGGACATCGCATCGCCGGACTCCAGCCCCGGTGTGCCGTAGGTCTTCTGCCAGAGGATGGTGCCGCTGGCGTCGAGCTTCGCGAGCCAGACGTCGCCGCCTCCCACCGAACCCGTGGTGCCTCCCAGGATGAAGGTGCCATCCGCGTTCTGGCGGACGATCCAGGCGTCCTCGTCACCGGCTCCGCCGTAGGTGTAGGCCCACGTCGATGCCGCGCTGACAGCGCTCTCGATGACCGGCGTCCGGGCTGGCGTCCACGAGGCGAGGCGGTGGGGATCGCGAGCCTGCGCCGGGACGACCACGAGCACGAGGATGCCCAACAGCGACGACAGCAGGCGGGGGGACCTGGCGCGCATCTGAACCTCCGACCCTGGCGGCGGGCCACTCCGACCCGCACGGGGCTTGTGCTACCAACATTAGCCCCTGGCAGCCCGACCGGCAACGCCGGCCGCCACCACCCGTGCCACCCAGCCAGGCCTCAGACCTCAGGCCTCGGGCCTCAGCTCCCCGATCCACCCAGGCGTCAGGCCGATCGCTCCAGATCTTCTCACCCGCCCATGCCAGGGTGGATTCACTTTCGGGGGTGGGAGGGGGAGCCTTGAGCCTGCAGCCTAGCCGGGTGGAGGGGTGGGGAAGGCGGGTGGCAGGAAGGGGAGGATCTCCTCGGGGTTGCGGAATGGTGCCACGTAGTAGGCCCCGGCGACCCGGGCCGGTGCTTCCGCGGCGAGACGCCTCGCGACCTCGGCGCCCACCCTGGCAGCCTCGGGCCCGGCCGCCTCGAGGCGCCGGAGGAGGTCGTCGGGGATGCAGATGCCCGGCACCTCGTTGTGCAGCCGAAGCGCCAGCTTGAGGGAGGTGAGGGGCCACACCGCGACGATGGCGGGCAGCGGCAGGCTGCCGCCACAGCGGTCGACGAGGCGGTCCCAGGGCTCCCAGCCGAAGAAGACCTGGCTCATCGCGAAGTGGGCGCCTGCCTCCGCCTTGCGACGCAGGCGGGCCACCTCGGCGTCCAGATCCTCGGCGCCGGGGTTGACGGCGACCCCGAGGCAGAACGCCGGCGGCTCGCCGATCGGGTTGTCGGCGCAGTCGACGCCTTCGGCCATGCGGGAGAGGGCCCGCACGAGCTCGAACACGTCGACGTGGTACACGTCGTGGACGCCCGGATAGTCGCCGAGCTGGGACGGGTCGCCGGAGATCGCCAGGAGGTTGCGCAGGCCGGAGCGCCACGCGCCGAGCAACTGCGACTGCAGGCCCATGAGGCTCGCGTCCCGGGGCGTGATGTGGGGGATGGCCTCGACGCCGCTCGAGCGCTGGATCTCCGCCGCCAGCCACAGGGAGTCCATGCGCAGGCGGGCGAGGGGGTTGGAGTTGACGTCGAAGGCGTCGACGCGGGCCTCGGCGGCGAGGCGTCGGGTGGCCGCGACGATGCGGTCGGCGTTGGTGCCCTTGGGCGGGTCGAGCTGCACGATGTGGACGAACTCGCCGGCGGCGAGCCTGGCGGCGAGCGACGAGCGGGCCGCCATCGGCGGGGCCTGGGGCCTGGGCCGCTGGGTCACGCTGACCTGCGGCCGGGCGTGCCGGCCCGGACGCAACCCTCGCACCGCCTCGGCCATGGCGCGGATGTGCTCGGGGCCGGTGCCACAGCAGCCTCCCACCAGGTGGGCGCCGAGCGACGCGGCGCGGCGGGCGAACGCGGCCAGGTAGGTCGGGGTCGCCGGCGGGGGGATGAGGCGGCCGGCTCGCCGCACCAGGGCGCCGGCGTTGGGACGCACGGCCAGGCGTCCGGGTGCCTCGCCCAGGGCCTCCAGGACCTCCAGGGTGGCGTGGGGTCCGGGGGCGCAGTTGATGCCGCCCGCGAGGATGTCCAGCTCCAGGAGCCGGCGCACCCGCTCCGCGTTGGCGGCGACGCTGTCCGGCTGGCTCTCGTCCGGGAACGTCAGGGAGGCCACGAGCGGCAGGTCGCAGACGCCGCGCACCGCGGCGATCGCCAGCTCCACCTCGTCGAGGCGGAAGAACGTCTCCAGCACCAGCAGGTCGGCGCCGCGCCCCGCCAGCACGGCCGCCTGCTCGGCGTGCGCTGCGGCGACGGCGGCGCGCCCGGCGGGGTCGTCCATGTCGATGACCCCCGCGAGAGGGCCGATGGACCCGGCCACCAGCGCGTCGACGCCGGCCACCTCCCGGGCTTCCCGGGCGAGCTTGACCGCGGCCTGGTTCACGGCCTCGACCTGGTCCCCGGCGCGTAGCCGCTCGAGGCGGGGGCGCGACGCGGCGAAGGTCGAGGTGAGCAGGACCTCGGACCCGGCCGCCAGGTACGAGAGGTGCACGTCGAGCACCTCCCGCGGGTACTCCAGGGCGGCCAGGTCGACGTGCGCGTGGCCCGGGAGCATGGTGAGCAGCTCCGAGCCCATCGCCCCGTCGGCCACCACCACGTGGTCGTCGAACCGCGCCTCCACCCGCCCGCCCGTCACGGCCTCCTCCCGCCCTGAGTCTGGGGGTCGGGAGTGACCCGTCCGGGCCGGTGAGCTGAGCGGGGGATTGGGGTCCGGGGTCCGGGGTCCGGGGTCCGGGGAGAAGCAAGAGGCCATCCTGGTGACTGCCAGCTTCGAACGAGAACGGAGGTGCGGAGAACCCAGTGAGCCCCACGGCCCGCCCAACGGATGGACAAGCGCCACCCGGCGCGCCGCCAACCCTCTTGGCTCCCCCGGACCCCGGACCCCGGACCCCGGACCCCAACCCCTCGGTCAAGTCGGCGACCCACAACGCCTTCCCGACTCCTTGGTCTTCCCCGGACCCCGGACCCCGGATCCCAACCCTCAGACAAGCGAATCACGAGAGGTACCTGCCGTCGGGGTGGTGGAAGACGACGGCGGAGACCGAGGCCTCGGGGTCCATCATCAGGCCGTCCGTGAGGCGGACGCCGATGCTCTCGGGGTGGAGCAGGCGGAAGAGGTCGGCCTGGGGCTCCAGGTCGGGGCAGGCCGGGTAGCCGAACGACAGCCGGATGCCGCGGTAGGCCGCACGGAAGCGTTCCTCCATGGTCATCTCGGGGGGGTCGGGAAAACCCCAGAGAGTGCGCAGTCGCCGGTGCAGCCACTCGGCGGCCGCCTCCGCGGTCTCGATGGCCAGGGCCTGCAGGGCGATGGCGTCGGCAAAGCGGCGGTCGCGCTGGAGGTCGGCCGCACGCTCGCGCACGCCCAGCCCGGCGGTGGTGACCAGCAGCGCCACCGCGTCGTGGTCCGCGAGGTGGGGTGACACCCAGTCGGCGGCGCAGGCGTGAGGAGGCCTCTGCTGGCGGGCATAGGGCAGGGCGGCGAGCTCCTGTCCGTGAGAGTCGAGGAGGACCACGTCCTCGCCCCGGCCGATGGCGCGGAAGAACTGGTAGACCGCCGCCGGCCGGATCCATCCCCGCGCCACTGCCGCGTCCTGCAGCGCCGCCACCCGCCCTGCCACCTCCTCGGCCCGCACGTCATGCACCTCCAGGAGCTTCCGCACGATGCCCCGCAGCCCCAGGTGCTTGCCGAGGAGCATCTGCCAGTTCAGGTGCGCGAAGACGTCGTCCATCGGCAGCTCGGCGAGAACGTGCCGGGTCAGATCGGGAGGAGGGGGAGGGAGCCCGGGGGGCGGGAGCACCGCTGGGGAGTCCGAGGTTTGTCCAGTGGGTTGGGGTCCGGGGTCCGGGGTCCGGGGTCCGGGGAAGCTGCCTGCACGGGGCGATCCAGGTGAGGATTGGGGTCCGGGGTCGGGGGTCCGGGTTCCGGGTAGAATCTCGGCCAGCATGACCCCTGACATTCTGTTCCCGCCATCCTGACTCTGCCCGGGCGGATGGGACGGACCCCGGACCCCGGACCCCGGACCCCGGTCCCCCTCAGCGCCTGCCGACCCCGCAGCACCGCTCCCGACCCCCAGGCTCTGCCCGGGCGGGTGGGACGGACCCCGGACCCCGGACCCCGGATCCCAATCCCCCGCATCACCGTGGGACCCGCTCTGTCCGCTTCCGCCCCCCAGGCTCTGCCCGGGCGGGTGGGACGGACCCCGGACCCCGGACCCCGGCCCCCGACCCCCAGCAGGATGGAGAAGATCATTTGCGAGGGCGAGGCCGGCCATGGCGTCCGGGGCGTAGCGCACCTCGCCGGCGTGGACCGGGGCGATGCGGTCGCGGGTGAACGCGCCGGAGAGCGCGGCGCCACCCACGAGGAGCGGAACCGTGATCCCCGCCGCAGTGAGGTCCGCGGCCGTAGCCGCCATCTGGTGAGCCGAGCGCACCAGCAGGCCCGAAAGGCCAATGAGGTCCGTCCGGTGCTCCTGCCAGGCGGCGATGAGGCGGTCGGAGGGGCACTGCACGCCGAGGTCGACGACGCGGTAGCCGTTCGCCGAGAAGATGATGTTGACCAGGCTCTTGCCGATGTCGTGCACGTCGCCGCGCACGGTCGCGAGCAGGAGCGAGCCGCGGCCGGTGGTGGCCTCGCCGTGCAAATGAGGGCTCAGCCAGTCGACGGCGGTCTGCATGACCTCCGCCGACACGAGCACCTCGGCCACGATGAGCTGGCCCGACCCGAACAGCCGCCCGACCTCGTCCATGCCGGCGAGCAGCGGGCCGTTGATGATGGCCAGGGGGTCGTGCCGGGTCACCAGCTCGTCGAGGCAAGCCTCCAGGCCGCTGCGGCGGCCCTCCACGACCATGCGGCGCAGCCGCTCCTCCGCTGGGAGCCCCGCGTCATCAACCTCCCTGGCCGGCCGGGCGGCACGATAGCGGGCCGCAAAGTCGTCGATGGCCTCGCGGTGGCCCTCGAGCAGCACCGCGTCGGCCAGCGCCACCTCGTCGGGCGGGATGGCGGGGAAGCGCACGAGCTGCTCGGTGTTGACGATCGCAGCGTCGAGCCCTGCCTCCACGCAACGGTGGAGGAAGACCGCGTTGAGGACCTCCCGGCCTGCGGGTGGCAGGCCGAAGGAGACGTTGGAGACGCCCAGCAGGGTCAGCGCTCCTGGCAACCGTTCCTTGATGCGGCGTACGCCCTCGGTCGTCTGGGCCGCCGCCCCGGCGAAGCGGGCGTCGCCGCTGGCGGCGGGGAACACGAGCGCGTCCAGGAGCACGTCCTGCCGTCGCAGCCCGCAGGCCTGCAGCCGGTCGAGCAGGCGGGCCGCCACCTCGAGCTTGCGCCCGGCGGTGCGGGCCATGCCCTCGGTGGGGTGCTCGTCGATGCACCCCGCCACCACCGCCGCGCCGAAGCGCCGTGCCAGCGCGGCGACCTCCTCCATCCGTGCCCCGCCGTCCTCGAGGTTCACCGAGTTGATGACCGGCCTCCCGGGGATCAGCTCGAGGGCGCGGGCGATCACCGCCGGGTCGGTGGAGTCGATCATCAGCGGCACCCGCACCGCGCGGCGCAGCGCCAGCACCGCGCCCTCCATCAGGGTTGCCTCGTCGGCCTCGGGGTCGGCCAGGCAGACGTCAAGGACCTGCGCGCCGCCGCGGACCTGGCGCCGGCCGATCTCGGCCGCCTCGGCGAAACGTCCGGCTCGCGCCAGCTCGCGGAACTTGCGGGACCCGAGCGCGTTCGTGCGCTCGCCGACGAGAAGCGGCGCCGGAGCCTGGATGATCTCCACCGCCTCGCCCCCGGCCAGCCTGGGTGGGATAGCGCTCGCGGGCGGTCTGGGGGGGTGGGAATCGGCGACCCCGCGCAGCGCCCGGACGTGCGCCCCGGCGGTTCCGCAGCAGCCACCCAGGAGGTTGACCCACCCCTCGGCGGCAAAGCGCGCCAGGGCGCGAGCGAACTCCTCGGGGGTCTCGTGGTAGCGGCCCTCGGGGTCGGGGAGACCGGCGTTCGGGCAGACGGCCACGAAGCAGGGCGCGATCGCGGCGAGCGCCCGCACGTGCTCGGTCATGGGCCCTGGGCCGGTGGAGCAGTTGATCCCCAGCCAGAGCGGGGCCCAGGGCTCGGCGATCGCGGCGATCGCCTCGATGGACTGGCCGCCCAGGGTTGTCCCCGAGGGCTCCATGGTGGCGGACACCGCGACCGGCAGCCCCGGCGCGCCCTCGCGGCAGGCGATGAGGGCGGCCTTGAGGTTGAGGGCGTCCTGGACGGTCTCGACCAGCAGGACGTCGGCGCCACCCTGGGCCAGCCCCTCCACCTGGAGCCGGTAGCCCGCCACCAGCTCGGAGAAGGTGATGCCTCCCGTCAACGTCAGAGACCGTGTCGTCGGCCCGATGGACCCGGCGACGAAGCGGGGCCGGCCGTCGGTGGCCTCGGCCGTCGCGGCGACCCGCCGGGCGAGGGCGGCGGCCATGGTGTTGATCTGGCCGGTGTGCTCGGCGAGGCCGTACTCCGCCAGCACCACCGGCGACGCCCCGAAGGAGTCGGTCTTCAGGATGTCGGCGCCCGCAGCCAGGTAGGCCCGGTGCAGGTCGAGGATGACGTCCGGGCGGTGTAGCAGCAGCGCCTCGTGGCAGCCCAGGTACTCCTCGCCGCCGTAGTCGGCCGCCCAGAGGCCGTGGTCCGCGAGCGCCGTGCCCGTGGCGCCGTCCAGCACCAGGATGCGCTCGCCGAGCATCGACCGCAGCAGCGCCGCGCGGGAGGTCTCACCACCCATGCGCCCAATCTACAACACAAGCCGGGAAAACGATGTCAAGGGGGAAGGCCTCAGGCCTCAGACCTCGGGCCTCGGCTCCCCCGCCCACCCAGGCTCAAGGCTCAAGGCTCAAGATCCCCCGCTCGCCCGGAGGTCAGAAGCCCCCGGGTGGCTGGGGACGGACCCCGGACCCCGGACCCCGGACCCCATGCCGGTATCACGGGAGGGGGTCGGCCGGGAGGCCGGGGAGGCCAAGCCGTGCGCACTCGGCGGTCATGATGGCGAGCAGCTCCGCCTGGAGTGACTCGTCGAGGGGAGCGGGGTTGCCCCGGGCCAGGATGCGCTGCACCTCGGCGTGGGCGGAGGCCCAGGCATCCGGTCCGCCGGCCGCCTCCCAGTCGCCGTAGGAGCCCCGGTCGATCGTGCGCCCGGGAATGAGGAGCTCCTGCCGGAAATGGGCGCGGGTGTGGGGGTGGGCGAGGAACGAGCCCACCTCGACCACCTGCCGTAGCAGGTCGACGGCCTCGCCGGCGGAGGTTTCGCTCACTCCCTGCACGGCGCGCAGCGCCATGCCGCACACCTCGTTGTCCAGGACCAGCTTCTCGAGGCTCTGGGTGGTCTCGAAGTCGAGCATGCCGGGACCGGCGATGAGGTTGACACCGGCCAGGGCGCCCAGCAGGGCGCCGACGCCGCTCTCGAGGCCGCACTGGAAGTCGAGCCCCTTGGCGTCGGACATCCCCATGTAGGCGTGGGTGGGAACCCCCAGGTGCTTGCCGACCTGGGCGTTCCCGACGTCGACCAGCATGGTCTCCACGGCGCCCATCGGCGTCGTGCCGTGGCGCATGTCGACGGATGCCGGGGAGCCGCCCCAGATGATCGGCGAGCCCGGTCCGGCGAGCTGGTGGATGAGCACGCCCGAGAGGCTCTCGGCGCAGTGGAGGACGATCATCTCCCGCACCGTCACCGGCGAGGTGATGCCTCCCAGCGGCATCGACACCAGCTCCGCGGGCACGCCGGTGCGGGCGCAGTCGAGCAGCGCCTGGCACGTGAGGTCACTCCACTTGAGGGGCGGGGTCGGGCAGCAGTCGAAGATCGCGAGGGGCTTGTGGCGCAGGGCTTCGTCGCCGCCGCGGACCGCTGCCAGCAGGCGGTGCATGACGGCGAAGCCGTCCTTCTGGAAGGTGCCGGTCGCCATGGGCTTGCGGCCGTGCAGTAGCGCCAGCAGCACCCGCCAGCGGTCTCCCAGCGCCTCGGGCACGTCGGACGGCACCAGGGCCGTCGACCCTCCGGCGATGTGGCGGCAACCCTCGGTGACCCAGGCAAGGTGCGCCAGGTCGCGGGTGGTCGGGGAACGCCGCCGGCGGGTGACCGGGTCGAGGACGTGGAGGGCCGCCGACCCGGGGTCGAAGTGCACCGCGTCACCGCCCAGGTCCAGGGCCGGCGTGCCGTCGCGGTCGTACACGACGATCCGCGGCGGCGCCGTGGCCAGGGCGTGCCGGAGCTGCCCCTCGGAGGGGTGGGCGCGCTGGCCGTCGAGGCGGACCCCGGCCGCGCCCAGTAGCTCCAGGGCCGGCCCGTTTTCGACGAAGAAGCCGACCGTCTCGAGGGTGCGCACGGCGTCGGCCACGACAGCCTCGATCTGCTCACGCGTGAGCACGCTGACGCGAGGACGAAGGACGCTCATACCGTCTCCAGTGTCGAAGGTGGATCGAGCCGGCGACGCCGGCACGCGGTGAGGTTGCACCGGGCGCAGCGGCCGCCGGCCTGTACCGGCCGGTCGGTCAGGCGCACGCCGAAGCTCACCGACTTGCGGGGCTGCATCATGAGGCCCGGGGTCAGCGACACGCCCAGCTCCGCGGCCGGCAGAAGCTCCAGCAGGCGGGGCTGGCAGGCGATGTCCCACGCACCGTAGCCGGGGCTCTCCCGCGGCTCGGTGGCCAGGCCGAGGCGCGAGGCCTCGTCGCAGACCAGGGCGTTGAGCGCATCGGCGGCGGCCTCGGCGGCAGCCGACCCGATGCTGTCGAGCAGCAGGGCGTGCAGGGTCTCGCCAGCCGCCTGGGACCCGGCGCACGCCTCCTCCAGCTCCCCTCCGATCGTGCAGACGGCCAACGCGGTCGGGGCTGACGGGGCCGGCATCCCTGTGCCATTGGCCTGCTCCAGGTCGACGAGCCGGAGGCCGCCCCGCGGCTGCAGGAGCGAGATGGCACGTGGCCACAGGCTCGCCAGGAGGTCGGCGACGCGGCGGGACGGCACGCTTCCGGCGCGATAGCCGAGGGCGCGCCACACCTCGTCCGGCGCGACCTGCACCTGGAGTGGGCCTGTCCAGAGGGTCATCGCCCGGCCATCGCGGCCCGGACCGCGGCAATGAAGGCGTCGTCCGTACCGCAGCAGCCTCCCACCAGCCGCGCCCCGGCCTGCAGCATCGCCGCCATGTCGGATGCAAAGGCGGCGGGGTCGGCGTCGTAGACCACGCCCGACGGGGTGGCCAGGGGCTGCCCGGCGTTGGGCTGGGCAATGAGCGGAACGCCGGCGGCAGGGGCGGCCTCGCGCACCATGGCGAGCATCACCGGTGCGGTGACGGAGCAGTTCATGCCCACGGCGTCGGCGCCGGCCGCGGCCAGCGCCTGGAGGCTCGGCACCAGGGGGTCGCCCATGATCGTGAAGAAGCCCCGCTTCTTCTGGTCGAAGGTCATGGACGTCAGCACCGCCAGACCCGTGGTGCGGCAGGCCTGCAGCGCCGCGAGGGCCTCCCGGAGGTCGTACATTGTCTCGATCGAGAGCAGGTCCGCACCGGCCCGTGCGAGGGCTTCGGCCTGCTCGGTGACGACGGCCAGCAGCTCGGGATGGGTGGCCGTGCCCATGGGTGGGAAGTGCAGCCCGGTGGGGCCGATGTCGCCGGCCACGATGCAACGTGTGCCGTCGAAGCCCTCGCGGGCGAGCCGCACCGCGGCGGCGTTGATCTCGGCGCAGCGCCCGGCCAGGCCGGCCGCCTCGAGCTTGGGCGGGCTGGCGCCGAAGGTGTTGGTGTGGACGACGTCGCTGCCCGCCCGGGCGTAGCGCCGGGCCGCGTCACGCACGGCCTCGGGTCGCTCCAGGTTCCAGTGCACCGGCGAGCGCCCGGGCTCGAGGCCCTGGGCGATGAGCAGGCTTCCGAGGCCGCCGTCGAGCAGCAGCGGGCCGGCCGCGATCCGGGCCCCGAGCTCCGCGGCTGTCATGACCGCACCAGCCCCCGGGCCACGGCCACGGCGGCCACGGCGTTGTCGGCGAATCCGGCGGCGCCTATCTGGGCGGCCCATGCGGGGGTGACCGGCGCGCCTCCCACCATGACCCTGGCGCGCAGGCCCGCGGCCCGCAGTGCCTCCACGAGGGTGCGCTGCTGGACCATGGTGGTGGTGAGCAGCGCCGAGGCGCACACGAGGTCGGCGTCGAGCTCCCGGGCGCGGGTCACGAAGCGCTCGACCGGGACGTCGGCGCCCTCGTCGCTCACGGCGAACCCGTTGGCGGCGAGCAGCGTCGCCACCAGGCTCTTGCCGATGTCGTGGATGTCCCCCTGCACGGTGCCGATGACGATGCGCCCCAGCTCGCGGGAACCTCCGCCGGCCAGCGCGGGCTGCAGCACCGCCATGGCCGCCTTCATGGCCCCCGCGGCGCCCACCAGCTCGGGCAGGAAGAACTCGCCCTCGTCCCAGAGCCGGCCGGCCTCCTGGATGCCCGGGACGAGCCCGCCATCGATGGCCCGCAGGGCCGGCATGCCCGTGTCCAGGGCCTCCCGCGCCAGCCTGGCGGCCCGAGGCTCGTCGCAGTCCAGCACGGCCTGTCGCAATCCTGCCAGCAGCTCCTCGTGCGCCATGACACCTCCCCGGAACACCCGGACCAAGCCTGGCACGGTCACCGCCGCGGCGCAAGCCAGACCGCGCCGGCTTCCCCTGTGCACCCTCTGGTCATGGGACCGGCGACAGCCCGAGCAGGGGTGTTCTCCGGGCGTGCGGAAGGAGGGGCATGCGAGACCAGCCCCGGGCTGGCAGGAGGCCGGCGCTGGGGCGGGAAGGCGAGCACTTGCGCGAGTTGCTCTGAGGCCGTACAATCGATTTTGTCGTCGCGGGAGAAATCCATGGTGATGCTTTCATTGGAGTCAGAAAACGGTGCCGTCCTGACGTATCGCCTTTCGAAAGCGCAGATCACGGTCGGATCGTCGAGCCGCAACGACGTCGTGATCAAGTCGCCGGGGGTGGCGGATCGCCACCTTTCGATCGGTCGCAGCGGAGACGTCTTCACCTTCGTGACGGTGGATCGGCAGACTGTGGTGCTCAACGGCGAGCGTCGCTCCCGGGGCGTGCTCAACCCCGGGGATCGCCTGCGCTTCGGGGGGGCCACCCTCGTCTTCCGGGGTGCGGACAACGTCGGCATGGAGACGGTGGAGGAGGCTCCGGCGAGGCCGGTGGCTCCTGCTCCGGCGTCGCGGGATGCGGGTGAGGGCTTCACCCTGCGCTCGGACCCGGCCGGGTTCGTGGACTATCGCCGTCGGCTCACCGAGCTCTTCCGGGACCCCCGGTTCGAAACCCTGCAGCAGGCCATCGCTGTGGTGCGGGAGGCGTTGCCCAACCTGGAGCTGGCGGTGCTCGAGGTCGAGCCCGGCGGCGATCTGCTGGCCCTCACCTCGGTTTGGGCGGGCGAGCTGCCGAGGATCGGCCCCGATCGGCTCGAGGAGCTGCGCACGACCGGACGCTTCGGAATCCTCAGCGACGCCCGGGGCGGCACGATCCTCGTGCCAGTCCTCGACGAGCAGGGTGTGGTCGTGGCCGTGCTCGCCGCCCGCCCGGCGGGAGGGGTGGGGGACGAGGCGCTGCTCTGGTTGGGTGAGCTGGGGCGACTGCTGACGGTGTGCTGGCGTCGCCTGGGCCGCCCGGGAACGCCGGGTGCGGGATGGGAGACCGAGGCCGCGGGCCGCCTGGAGGCGTTGCTTCCCGGATCCTCCCAGGCCGTGCAGGTGCTGCGGGCCAGCGTGCTGGCCGCGGCGTTCGGCAACGAGCCCGTGCTGATCTGCGGCGCCCCCGGGGTCGGCAAGACCGAGACGGCGCGCATTCTCACCCGCATGGGGTCGAGTGTCGGGCGGACGGTCGAGGTGGTGGAGTGCCGGGGTCTGGAGCCGGACACCTTGCGGAGGGAGCTGTTCGGACCCACCGGCCACCCCACCTTCGGACCGGAGGCCAGGGGCGCCGTTGGCAGGTGTCGCGGGGGCGTGCTGGTCCTCCGGCACGCCGACGCCCTGCCGGCTGCCCTCCAGTCGGAGCTGGCCAGCGTGATCGCTGCCCAGCAGCGCCAGACGCTGACCGCCTTTTCACTGCGCTGGGTGGTGACCTGCGGGGAGGACCCGCTGGCCCTGGTGCAGCAGGGCAAGCTCGCGATGCCGTTCTTCATGGTGTTCTCGGGCCGCATGCTGCGCGTGCCGCGCCTGGCCGAGCGGCGGGAGGATCTGCCGCGGCTCATCGCGGCCCTCATCCGCACGGTCGCCCAGGGGCAGCAGAAGGACGTCAAGGGGATCTCCCTGGAGTGCCTCAACACCCTGCTGGCGCAGAACTTCGGTGGAGAGATGGCGGAGCTCGTGCTGGAGATCGGCCGCCTCGTCATCGCCACGCCCGACGGGGAGATGGTGCGGTCCGAGCACTTCCTCGGTGGAGGGGTGCGCCAGGAGGAGGGGGACGTCGCGGGGCCCGCGGATTCGTCCGAGGTGCTGGCCTCCGACGACCTGAAGCAGGTGGTGGAGCGCGTCGAGAAGCTCCTCATCGACCGGGTCATGCGGAGGGTGAAGGGCAACCAGTCCAAGGGTGCCCGCACCCTGAACATCTCCCGGGGCGCCCTCATCGCCAAGCTCAAGGAGTACCAGGTCCCCGACTACCGGTTCCTGCGGCGGAAGCGGAGGTAGCGCCCGGGGGGCGGGAGCAGCCGGGCGGATCCACCGACTGTCTGGTGGGTTGGGGTCCGGGCTGGGCAGCCGAGCTGTGGACGGCTTCTATCCGCCGGACATGAGGTGGACGACGCGGACACTGGACTCGTCCGGGACGACGGTGGTGTCGTAGGCCTCGCGCCGCACCAGGTGGCTGTTGACGGTGACGATGATCAGCGGGAACTTGTAGTTGCGGGCGACCAGCACGTCCCGCACCGTCATCCCCTCGTGCCACTCGATCGGATCCCCGTTGACTCGGATCATCGCCATCCCCCGCGCCGCCATCTTACCTGACCGCCCCATCCAGCATCCGCTCGACCATGACGAAGGGCGGCGCCTCGCGCGCCGCCCTTGTCTTGCCTTGCTTGGGTGGGTGGGGGTCGGACCCCGGACCCCGCACCCCGGATCCCGAACCTCTCACCCGCCGTGCTGCTTCACGACCTCCACGAGCTCGGGGAAGTCGATGCCCAGCTCCTGGAGCTTGGACACCGGCGGCACGCCGTCGGTCGTCCAGCCGCGCCGCGTGTAGACCGCGTCCACCAGCTTCTGGTAGCGGTCCTCGCGGTAGCGGCGGGTGATGGCGATCTTCTCGTCGACCGACAGGCCGTCCGGGTTGACGCCGATCTCCTCGCGCATCTGCGTGTCGTAGCGCTCGGCGCGCGACTCGTACTCCTCACGGGTCACCGGCCCCACCGAGCGGTAGGGCGGGGTGTCGTGCAGCCGCAGCCCCTTGCCCATTCGGATGTTGAAGACGCGCTGGAAGTTGTAGACCTTCTCCGACATCGTGATGATGTCTTGCTTCTGGATCTCGCGGCCGGTGATGCCGGAGAACAGCTCGCAGTAGTTGTACACGTGGTCGGGCACCTTGGCCGGCTCGGAGGTCTGGGCGTTGTCCTCGGGCTCGATGTCGTTCCACGGCAGCTTGCACAGGCCGTTGAGGCCGAACCAGGTGCGGAAGAGCGGGAAGTAGTACAGCGCCTCGGCCTTGGCCTCGAAGGTCGGAATCTGCTTGTTGACCATGTCCATGAAGATGAGCCACGCCTCGTCGTGCTGCGGCCCCTTGTTGGTGAGGGCGTAGCCGCCCTGCTGGGCGAGCGACTCCTTGGACATGTACTGGCTGTACTCGAGCCCCTTGATCTCCATGCCGATGTCCTGGAGGAGCTGCGGGTCGCCCCAGCCGCGCTCGGTGAAGATCCGCTTCATGCGGAGCACGCCCAGCCCGGCGATCTTCCCGAACCCCTCGCCACGCGCCATCTGGTGCAGCAGCTCCATCTGCGCCTCGGCGTTGCCCCAGGTCATCTCGAGGCCGCCGGTGCGCTCCTTGTTCAGGATGCCGCGCTGGTAGCACTCCATGATGAACGCGGTGAGGGTGCCGAAGGTGATGGTGCAGATGCCGTACGTGTCACAGTAGAAGTTGGACTCGAGCAGCCAGTCCGGCTCGAAGATCCCGCAGTTGGCGGCGCAGCCGCCGGCGGTTTCGTACTCGGGGCCGTCGACGGTGAC
The DNA here is from genome assembly GCA_025456225.1 of Thermoanaerobaculaceae bacterium. Classification (GTDB taxonomy): domain Bacteria; phylum Acidobacteriota; class Thermoanaerobaculia; order Thermoanaerobaculales; family Thermoanaerobaculaceae; genus JAAYVZ01. Next base: position 11,800 of record JALOLB010000011.1, on the reverse strand, counting down.
GACGTGGCCCTTGTACGGCCCGGTCTTGACGATGTGCCCGTCGGCGCCCTTGGAGCACGCCATCGAGCATCCGTACCAGCAGCCGTCGGGTATGCCCTGGGTGAAGCGGGCGTCCCAGATCCAGGAGGCGATCTTCTTGGTGTCGGGGTGGTTACCGTACTGGAAGTTGTGCACCGGCAGGAGGTCGTAGGCATCCATAATCTCGACCAGGTGGGCCGTGCCCTGGCGGCGCATGTGGCACTGCTGGTCGTCGAAGTCGTGAATCTCCTTGTGGAGCTTGGTGGCGACCTTGGTGATGCGGGCCATATCGGCCGGGTGGTTCATGTCGCCGCGCACCTGGGGGCCACGGCACACCAGCGCCTTGACCTTCTTGTCCCGGAGCACCGTGCCGATGCCGCCGCGGCCGGCCTGCTTGAGGCGCGTCGCCTTGCGGCGCAGGTCGTACCAGGAGAAATTGAGGCAGCCGATGAGGCTGTTCTCGGCCGCCCGGCCGGCGGAGACGATCGAGACGTTGCGGCGGTCCGCCTCGGTCTCGGCGTACTCGGCGGTGAAAATCTCGGCCGCCACGTGGCTGTCGGAGGGCTCCAGGGGCGCCGTCTCGATGCGGACGACGCCCTTCTGGCCGTCGATGACGACGATCACGTCCTGCTCGGCCTTGCCCTGGATCTCGAGGGCGTCGAAGCCGGAGAACTTCATGAGGGGGCCGAAGTAGCCGCCGACGTTGGAGTCGATGGGGATGCTGGTCTGGGGCGAAAGGGTGACGACCAACGACTTCCCGGAGCCGGGGTACTGGGTGTTGCCGCCAAGCGGGCCGGGGGAGATGATGATGTCGTTCTCCGGGTCGTTCCACTTGGTGGTCGGCTTGATGGCCTGCCAGAGATACCAGAGCCCGAAGCCGCGGCCGCCGATGAAGATGTCCTTCATCTGCTGCGTCACGGGCTTCTCGGTCACGGTCAGGGTCGTCAGGTCGATGTGGAGCGTGCGGTTGTTGTACCCGAGCTCGGGGAGGGACGGCGTGAACGGCACTTCCCTGAGGAGGACGTGGGCCGCCTTCATCTGGGCGGCCTCGCCGGTGTACTCGGTGCGCTTGGTGTAGTCCTCGGCCATCGTGTCCTCCTTAGCGGGCAGCGATCAGCGGCTCGGGCTGTGGTTTCTCGGCGACCTGCAAGGCGCCGCGCGGGCACGCCTTGACGCAGGCACCGCAGACGATGCACTTGACCGGCTCGTGCAGGCCAGTCACCTGGCGGAACGAGAGGGTGGGGCAGAAGCCCACGCACATGTAGCAGGCGACGCAGACCTTCTTGTCGAGCAGGACGACGCCCAGCTTGTTCTGCCTGAGCGCCTCGGTGGGGCATACCTCCACGCACTCGCCGCACTGGTTGCAGACGTTGATCGCGAGGGCGCCGTCCTGGCCCTTGACGGGCAGCAGGCGGATCGCCGAGTACGCGACGTCCCCGGTCTTGTACAGGGTCTTCGAGCACGCCACCTCGCACTCGCGGTTGCAGTGGCGGCCCCCGTCGCACTTCTCGAAGTCGACCTGTAGGTACTTCATCGTCTTCTCCCTGGAGCGGCAGCCCAAGGCGGGTTGCCGCGTGCGGTGAAAGGTACCATCGGCACTGCATCGCGGGCAAGGCCCGACGGCGGTCCAGTGCGCCGTCGGAGGTGCCGTTGCCGTGAGGGTCCCGAGGTGGCTGTTTCCGCAGTCCCTGGCGTGTGCTCCGTGCGTGTGAAACGATCGGGCCATGCCATCCCCAGAGGCTCGGCGCCAAGGGCGGGATGCGTGACGTGGACGTCGACGTGGTCGTGGACGTGGACCACTCGAATGGCAAGGCACGAAGAGGAGGAGCACGGTAATTCGTCAGCCCCGGATCCCTTGCATACCCTCTTTCCCAGACCCCCTGCACGCGATCGTGCATCCCGTCCACGTCCACGACGACGTCCACGACCACGTCCACGCTGGCGCTGCGGACCTGCGGGCTGCCCGGCTCCCTCCAGGCGACGTCTGTACACGCTCTCAGTTGGCGGCGAGCCGTGGTGTCGTGTACTCTCAGGGCATGCCCGAGGGCCCCCGAGACCCTGGCTCCAGCCCACCCGGCGCCCCCGGCCGCGCCGCCTTGCTGAGCCTGCTACGCAGCTTCCCCAGCATGCGACACCTCGCCAGCCACCACCTCGAGGGGATCGGCCTGGCCGGCCAGGAGATCCACCTGCGGCCCGGCGCGGAGGCCTACCACGAGGGCACGGTCGGGGATGACGTCTTCGTCGTGCTCTCAGGCTCCGCCACCGCGGTGCGCCAGACGCCGCTGGGCGATCTCCTCGCCGCCACCTTTTCGCGCGGCGACCTGGACGGTGAGGTGTCGTACATCGACGGCGCGCCGCGCTGCTGGAGCCTGCGGGCCAACGAGCCGAGCACCCTGCTGCGCCTTCCGGCCTCGCAGCTCCAGGATCAGACTCGTGGCGAGCCGGGGTTGGGCCTCGAGCTCATGCGGACGTTCTGGGCCTCCCTGGCCAACAAGGTCCGGGCGGCCGACCGGGCGATGAACGAGATCATGGCCCCCGGCCAGCGCATGACGTTGCAGAGGCGTGGCGCGGACGGCAACCAGCTCGATCTGTCGGAGTCCACCAAGTGGTTCACCCTGCGCAGCCTGGGCTTCTCGGGCGCGGAGATGGGCCTGCTGGCCACCCAGCTCGGGGCGAAGCGTTTCCCGGAAGGCACCCTGATCTTCGCCGAGGGCGAGCCGGGGGACACGCTCTACGTGGTCCTCGAGGGCCAGGTGCGTATCTCCCGGCGGATTCCCGGGCTGGGCGAGGAGGCCCTGGCCATCCTCCGGCGCGGCGACATCTTCGGCGAGATGGCGTTGATCGACGAGAAGCCGCGCAGCGCCGACGCGATCGCACACTCCGGCGCGTGCGCCGTGCTGGCCATCAACCGGGTCGACCTGGCGCAGGCCGCCTCCTCCGACCCGTCGTCGATGCTGGGGTTCGTGGCGCTGATGTGCCAGGTGCTGTGCCGACGCCTGCGCGCCATGACCGAGCAGCTCGTGGCGTGGCGGATCATGGCCGGGTTCTGCTAGATGCACCAGCCTCGCCGAGCGCCGAGCAAGCTCCGATGCAGGTTTGGCTTGCAATCGTTGTACAATCGTCTCCCCGGCCTCAAGGCGGGGATGTCTCCAGTGCACCTGGGGAAAGAGGAGAAGGGCCATTCCAGCAAAGATCTTCGTGGGTAACCTGAGCTTCCGCACGACCAAGGAGGAGCTCCAATCCCTGGTGGCCGCCGCGGGAACCGTCGTCGACGTCTACATGCCCAACGACCGGGCCACCGGCAAGCCTCGCGGCTTCGCATTCGTCGAGTTCGCGAGCCAGGCCGAGGCCGAGGAGGGTGTCCGCCAGCTCAACGGCCGTGAGGTCGGCGGACGCGTCCTCAAGGTCAATCTCGCCGAGGACCGCCCGCGCGAGAGGCCCGCCGGAGGTCGCCCATTCATGCCTGCAGGTGGTGACCGCGGCGAGCCGGCCGGCCCGAGCTTCTTCCCCGTCGAGGGTCGGTTCTCGCGCCCCAAGGGCAGCCGCCGCGGCGCCCGCGGCAAGAAGCGCTCGCTGTAGCGCCTTCTGCCTCCCTTTCGCACGTCCTCGCCATGTACGGGAAGGGCGGAGGCTCGCCCCGCCCATGAGACCCTTGGAGGTATCGGACGAACACGTCGCAGCGTGGTCGTTGACCTGGTCGTGGACGTGGACCCGATCCCTTGCGTCGGGGCGTTGTGAGGCAAGAAGTGGTTCCACGGGGTGCTTCGGTGACGGCCTCGCGGTGAACGTCAGGCTCGTAGCACGTCCGGTCAGGTCCACGTCCACCTCCACGTCCACGGTGTCAGCGGTCACGATCGGCGTCCCGAACGTCCTCGCGCCATTGGTCACACCCTCTCAGACGCCACGTTGGACGCCGTTCTGAGAGCCGATCGCCTCCTCCCCCGGGGCAGGTGCGAGCGCAGCTACCAGAACGACTTCACTCCGAGCTTCGCCATCCGGCGGCGGAACGCCCTGTCGAACGTCGCGATCGCATCGCACCGGTCAACCGAGGCAACGGCTGCCAGGATCGCGTCTGCCAGGTCAGGGACCTGGGACGGCCACAGGTCGAGCACGGTCGACCACGGCAGCCGGTCGGTCACCACGACCCCCGGCAGTGCCAGCAGATCTCCGAGCAGGGGCGAGATTTCCTCGGAGCTCAAGCTGTAGAGGTTGCGGAGCACGTAGGCAAGCTCCATGGCCACCGACTGGTGGAGGATGACCTGGATCTCGCCGGCCGCTGCCCGGGTCAAGAGGCGTGCGGCCTGGGCCTGCTGAGGAGGGTCACGGTCTGTCAGGAACGACACCAGGACGTTGGTGTCCAGCACGACGCGTGTCATGAGAGCTCGGTACCGCGCAGCTCGCGAGCCTGACGGACGTCGTCGACCGACGACCCCCGGCCGACGGCAAGAGCCCCCTGGCGCCGCAGAAACCCACGATCCGCCACGGTGATGCGCACCGTGTTCCCTTCGACTTCCCACTGCAGCGCGTCGCCGGAGCCGACGCCGAGCATGCGCCGCACCTCGGCGGGAACGGTGGTCTGGCCCTTCGATGTGATGATCGACTTCGTCACCTTCTCCTCCTTACAGAAATCTAGCTGTCGTAAGGAGTCCCGTCAAGCCAGTGCCCTTGACACCCACACACCACGAGGGCGGGGCCTCTCCCCGCCCTCCGCATTCCGTGTCTTGTCTCGGGTGGGTGGGGCCCGGACCCCGGACCCCCGACCCCGGACCCCGGTCCTCACCCCTGCTTCTTCACGAACTCCTCCATGAACGCCACCAGCGCCTCGACGTTGGCCACGGTCACGGCGTTGTACATCGACACGCGGATGCCGCCGACGTCACGGTAGCCCTTGAGGCCGACCATGCCGGCCGCCTTGGCCGCCTTGACGAACGCGTCGTCCTGCTCCGGGGTGGGGAGGAAGAAGTCCACGTTCATCAGGGAGCGGTCCTCCTTGACGGTGACGAACGGGCGGTAGAAGTCCGCATGCCGGTCGATGCAGCCATAGAGCAGCTCGCCCTTGCGGAGGTTGTTGCGGTGGATCGCCTCCAGGCCGCCGATCGACTTGTTGTACGCCAGCACGTTGCGCAGGATGTAGATGCCGAACGTCGGCGGTGTGTTGTACAGCGAGTTCTTCTCGACGTGAATGCGGTACCGCAGGTAGCTCGGCAGCTCCTTGTCGAGGCACTGCTGGAGGACGTCGTCGCGGATGATGACGACGGTGACGCCCGAGGGGCCCAGGTTCTTCTGGGCGCCGGCGTAGATGAGGCCGAACGGCGAGACGTCGAACGGCTTCCACATGAAGTCGGAGGACATGTCGCAGACGAGCGGGATGCCGCCGGTCTCCGGCCAGGCGTGGAACTGGGTCCCTTCGACCGTGTTGTTCGACGTGAAGTGCACGTAAACGCTCTCGGGGTTGATGCGGATCTCGTCCTTGCGCGGTAGCCGGGCGAACTTGTCGTCCTTGGTGGTCGCGGCGCAGCGGGCCAGCTCGCCGGCGACGATCTTGCCCTCCTTGTAGGCCTTCTCGGCCCAGGTGCCGGTGCTGATGTAGTCCGCGCCGCGGCCCTTGTAAAGGAGGTTCATCGGCAGCATGCCGAACTGCAGGTGGCCGCCCCCCTGGATGAGGATGACGTGGTAGTTGGCCGGCAGGCCCAGGAGCTCCTTGGTGAGGGCGATGGCCTCGTCGTGGACGGCCTCGTACTCCTTGGAGCGGTGGGAGATCTCCATCACCGACATGCCGGTGCCGGAGAAGTCCAGCAGCTCCGCCTGGGCGCGCTCGAGGGCGGGCAGGGGAAGCCCCGCCGGTCCGGCATAGAAGTTGATCACTCGCTTGGTCATTCTCACCTCCTCAGGGGCGACCCCTGGATGCTGTAGGGGCGGGGCTTGCCCCGCCCGGGGGGCGGCGCCGGGGCCGTCCCTACTTCTTGACCCACCCGGTCATGAACTCGACCACCTCGTTGCCGATGCGCAGCAGGTTCTCCTTGGAGCTGGCGCCGATGTGCGGGGTCATGATGGTGTTGGGGGCGGTCAGCAGCGGGCAGGATGGGTCTGGCGGATCGGAGTAGTAGACGTCGGTGGCATAGCAGGCGACCTTGCCCGAGGCGAGGGCCGCCGCCAGGTCCTCCTCGACGATGCACTTGCCGCGCCCGGTGTTGACGAGGACGACGCCATCCTTCATCTGGGCGATCGTGTCCTTGTTGATCATGCCCCGGGTATCGTCGGTGAGCGGCGTGTGCATGGAGATGTAGTCGGCCTTCTCGAACAGCTCCTTGAGGGTCGGCACCATGATCGCGACGTCGGACTCCTTGACGAAGGGGTCGTACGCCAGCACCCGCATCCCGAAGGCGGCGGCGCGCCTGGCCACCTCCTGGGCGATGCGGCCGATGCCCACCAGGCCGAGGGTCTTGCCGAGCAGCTCGGTGCGCTTGATCTCGCTCTTGAGGAACTTGCCGGCCTTGAGCGCGTTGTGCGCCTCGATGAGCTTGTTGGGGACGGCGATCATGAGGGCGAACGCCAGCTCGGCCACGGCCACCGATGACGCCTTGGGGGTGTTCACCACCTCGATCCCCCTGGCCTTGGCGGCCTTGGCGTCCACGTTGTCGAGGCCGACGCCGCCGCGGATGATGAGCTTGAGCTTGGGTGCCTGCTCCATCCACTCGGCCGTGCACTTGGTCTTGGAGCGCACGAGGGCGACCTCGGCGTCCGCCAGGCGCGAGACGTCGTCCGTCACCTCGCCGAACGGCTCCAACCGCTTGGGGAGGGACTTGTCGAAGGCATCGCAGATCAGGATCAGCATGCTGACCTCCTTCTTGGGGCTGTGCCCAGTCTTACCAGATGTCGAGGGTGCGCACAAGCAGGCCCGAGCGAAGCTTGGGCTCGAACCACGTGGACTTGGGCGGCATCACCTGACCGGAGTCGGCAACCGCCATGAGCTGGTTGAGCGAGGTCGGGTGGAGGGCGAACGCCACGGCCCATCCGGCGTTGACGCGCTTCTCGAGCTCGCCGAGGCCGCGAATGCCGCCGATGAAGTCGATGCGCTTGTCGGTCCGGGGGTCGGCGATGCCGAGGATCGGGGCGAGCAGGTTCTCCTGCAGGATCGCGACGTCCAGCGAGCGCACCGGGTCCTGGTCCGGGTACGAGCCGGGCTTCGCATCCAGCCGGTACCACCGGCCGCCCAGGTACATGCCGAACTGGTCGCCGTGCTCGGGGTGGGCCGGGGCATCCGGCGTCACGATGAACTTCTCGGAGACTGCGGCCAGGAACGACTCCGGGGTGTGGCCGTGCAGGTCCTTCACGACCCGGTTGTAGTCCATGATCCTGAGCTGGTCGTGAGGGAAGACCACCGCCATGAAGTAGTTGTAAGGCTCCTCGCCGGTGTGGTGGGGGTTCGCCGCCCGGCGCTCGATCCCGACCCGGGCACCGGACGCCGCCCGGTGGTGCCCGTCGGCGACGTAGAGGGCCGGGATCGCCCTGAACGCCTCGACGAGCGGCGCGGTCAGCTCGGGGGGCACCACCCAGACCGTGTGGCCGAACCCGTCGTCCGCCACGAAGTCGTAGACCGGCTCGGCCTTCTGGACCCGGGCGACGAGCGCGTCGACGTCGTCGCGCTGCCGGTAGGTGAGGAACACGGGGTCGTTCGCGTTGAGCTCGTGGGTGTGGCGGGTGCGGTCGTCCTCCTTGTCCTTGCGGGTGAACTCGTGCCGCTTGATGAGCCCGTCCGCGTACTCCTGACACGAGCAGGCGGCGACGATGCCCGCCTGGGCGTGGTCACCCATGCGCTGCTCGTAGACGTAGAGCCGGGGCTCGGCCTCGCGGATGAGGACGCCCTCGGCGATCAGGCGTCGCAGGTTGCGGGCGCCCTGGGCATAGACGCGGTCGTCGTAGAGGTCGATCTCGCGCGGCAGGTCGATCTCCGGCTTGACGACGTGCAGGTAGGAGATGTCATTGCCCTTGGCCAGCTCCCGCGCCTCGTCGGAGCTGATCACGTCGTAGGGGTAGGACGCCACGCGCGCAGCCAGCTCGGGCCGCGGCCGCAGGGCACGGAAGGGTCGAATGTCCGACATGCAGGAAACCTCCAGGCCGGGTCACCAGCCGCCAGTGAAATCTATCACAGGGGGCAAGGGTCGCGGCCGTGGCTCAGCCATTCTTGGGCTGGGGGTCGGGAGCGGCAGAGGGAGTCGATGGCCTGTCCGGTGGGCTGGGGTCCGGGGTCCGGGGTCCGGGAAGGAAGAGGCCTGGGGGTCGGGAGCGGCAGAGGGGGTCGATGGCGTGTCCGGTGGGTTGGGGTCCGGGGTCCGGGGTCCGGGGTCCGGGATCAGGGCTGCGGACCCCGGTGCCCGGACTCCTGCTTTCAGAAGTCCCATGGACCCCGTCAGCCGCTCTCGACCGCCACGTGTCCCACCGACCCCGGACCTCGGATCCCGGACCCCAACCCACCAGAGACCCCGAGGACCCAGACACTCGCTCTCGACTCCCAGGCCTCTTCCTTCCCGGACCCCGGATCCCGGACCCCAACCCTTCAGAGAGTCCGGGGACCCAGCCAGCCGCTCCCGACCCCCGGGTTTCCGAGGCTACTTGACGAACCTGGCGGCGAACGCTTTCGGCGACAGCTCGTGGCCCGTGGCCTGCTTGACGAACTCCTGCCATGGCAGGCTGGCGCCCGGTGCGAAGACCCGCTCCTTGAAGAAGGCGCCGACCCTGGCGTTGCCAACGAGGGCGGCGGGCTCGTACGGCTTCCCGCCGAGGACCTGGACGGAGAGGGCCGCCTCGAGCTGGGAGGCGAGGAGGGCGCCGAGCTGGTAGTTGTGGTAGTACACGGGCACCGACGCGAGGTGGATCTTGGCGGCCCACGCTCCCTTCGGGACGTTGGCCGGACGCCTGAGCCCCTGATACCTCTCGACCAGGCCCCACCAGAGGGCGTCGAGGTCCTGGTCGGGGTTGGCGTACAGCCCCTTCTCGAAGCGCAGCATGACCTGACACCATCTGGAGAAGATGAGCTCCTGGGATCGCAGCTTCTCGTCCATGGCCGGTCCCCACGCCGTGGCGGTCGCCTCGTCGATCCAACCCATGGTCTGGAAGAAGGCGGCGCTCTCGGCCAGGCGCCCGAACATCATGGCCACCGCCTCGGTGGCGAAGATGTGGGCCTCACCGCGCAGGAAGTAGGGGAGGTCCCGCTTGACGTAGTAGGAGTAGACGCCGTGCCCGAGCTCGTGCAGGGAGGTGTCGAGCCAGCTCTGGTTGGGCTTGATGTTCATGAGGGCGCGCACGTCGCCCTGGCGGTCGATGTCGGTGCAGAAGGCGTGCGGGTACTTGCCGGGCCGTTCGAACAGGTCCGAGCGCGCGAGAATCGGGTCGGCGTCGATGCCGATGCTGCGATAGAAGCGCGCGACCTCCCTGGCGATGTCCTTGTCGGCAAGAGGCTTGTCGAAGTCCTGGGTGGTCAGGTTCGGGGCTTCCTGGAAGAAGCGATTGGAGTAGTCGTGGGGCATCATCTCGTCCGGCTTGATACCCAGCCGCGCGCCCAGCACCGTGTCGATGCGGGCCTTGGCCGCCCTGAACGGCTCCGCGGTCAGCCGATCCAGCTCGTCCCAGAGAGCCAGGAGCCAGGTCTCGTCCTGCTCATTCAGGGCGAGCTGCATGGCGAAGAAGTCGCGGAAGCCGAGCTTGCGGGCGGCCTCGTTGCGCAGCTTGGCGAGCGCCACGACGTCGGTGGCCACCGCCACGCCCACCTGCTTGGAGGCCAGGTAGTGAGCCTGGCGCACGGCCCGGTCGGTGGAGGTCTTGAGAACGTCCTCGATGGCGTTGTCGGTGGTCTCCTTGCCATCGACGGAGGCCCGGACGGTGTTGAAGTTCTGCTCCACCACGCCCTGGCGTCGGTGAAGACCGTCTCGAGCCTGGTCTGCAGCTCGGCCTGCTTCTGGTATGCCTCGTCCTTGCCGGTCGTGGCGGCCTCCCAGTAGGCCAGGGCCGCGTCCTTCTGGAGCGGCGCGATCAGGGCCTCCTGCTCCTTGAGGAAGGTGCGGAAACGGTCCCGCAGGGCCTGCGCGGGATCGGGTCCCGCGGCCAGCATCGGTGCGGCCAGGAGCATTAGGGTCACGGTCGTGAGCAGGCCTCGCATCGGTGTGTCCTCCAGGCCGGGGAGTATAGCGTCACGGTCGGGGCGTCGACGCGGCATGGAATGGCCCGGTGGTTGCAAGCGGTACTATCAGACAGAGCCCAGGTGGGCAGACCCCTGGCTCGCGGAGGACGACGATGACGCGAACGAGCTGGCGGTGGGTGGCGTGCAGTCTGGTGGTGATGGCGTCGGTTGCGGTGGCCGTGGCGCAGGCTCCGCCCGTGCCGACGCCGGTCCCGACTCCGGATCCCGTGACGGTGACGGCCGCGGTGGCGAGCGGCAAGCTCCTGCGGTACGCGACGGGGGAGGTCCGCACGACCCTCGAGCCCCTCGTGGCCATCAAGGACACCGATGCCCGCGTGGCACTGCCGTGGGGCCGGATGCTGGAGCAGGAGAAGAAGTACGACGAGGCCCTTGTCCAGCTCCGCAAGGCTGCGGCGCTCGCGCCTGCCAACCCCGAGGTGCAGGTCTGGATCGGCGAGGTCCTGATGCGCCAGAAGAAGCAGGGCGAGGCCGATGCCTCCTTCCAGAAGGTCATCGACCTCATGACCCCGAAGGTGGCGGCCGACGTGGCCGGCACCGACTACGACTCGCGGTACTGGCTGGGCGTCGCGCAGCAGCGCAAGCGCCTCTTCGATCCGGCCGCCGCATCCCTGACCAAGTGCCTCGAGATCCGCCCCAACGACCTCATGGCGACATACCAGCTCGGCCTGACCCGTGCCTTCCAGGGGAAATGGACCGACGCGGTGACCCTCCTCACCAGGAGCCTCGACGCCGACCCGGGCATCGCCTACGCGTACTTCTACCGGGCGCTCGCCCAGGACAAGCTCGGCAGGAAGGACCTCCTGGTGCTGGACATGCAGCGCTTCATCACCCTCGCGCCGAACGCCCCGGAAGCCGAGCGCGCCCAGGCCGTGGTCAACGCCGCCAAGCGGTGACGGCCGATCGGTTCTTCTGCAGCGCGCCGTGGCGGCTCAGTACAGGGTGAGCGCAAACCCGTTGGTGAGGAACTTGGCCATCTGGTCGCGCGTCACCGGGGGCGCCGGGCAGTAGAGGTGGTTCGCGGAGTCGCACCCTGCGATCACACCCGTGGCCCACAGGTAGTGGACGTGCCGGCAGGTCCACGCCGAGGCCTGCACGTCGGTGAAGAACGTGTTCTCGGCCGCAGGGTTGCAGTCGTAGGCTCGCCCGGACGGGTCGCTGAGTGCCATGGGGACGTTGGCGTCGCCGCCCGCCATCGCCCGGGCGACGAAGACCGCCATGATCTCGCGGGACACCGCAGGAGACGGGCAGTAGAGACCCGCAACCGGGTCGCACCCAGTTGTGACGCCAGCAGCGAGGATTGCATGGGCATGGCGGCAGAACCAGTCGGTGGGTGCGATGTCCGCAAAGAGCGACGCGCCCCCGTCCGTGCAGTCGTAGGCGCCCTTTCCTGGAACCACGCCGTTGACTTGCACGTAGTCGTCTCCCCCTGCCATGGCGCGTGAGAGGAACACAGCCATCTGGTCGCGCGTGACGACGCCACCGGGGCAGAACAGGCGATTCGCGGGGTCGCACGCCGTGGTCTCGCCGTTGTGGAGGTGCGTCTCGTTGAAACCATACGCCCAGCTCGAAGGTCCTGCGTCGAAG
>JALOLB010000372.1 GCA_025456225.1 Thermoanaerobaculaceae bacterium | reverse complement strand
GGAGCTGCCAGTCTGGTCCCCGGACGCCAATGCGCCGCGCTCCGCCATTCCGGGCGTGTACACGTGGGACCTCACACCGCTGTTCGCGTCGGACCAGGCGTTCGAGCAGGCGCGGGTGAGGCTCCTGGCGGAGGCCCCCGGTCTTGCCAGGTACGAGGGCAAGCTCGGCGACCCGGCGGCGCTGGTGGGTTGCCTCGACCTGTACTTCCGCCTCCACCGGGATGCCAACTTCCTGACCCTGTACGCCAACCTGCGGCAGAGCACGGCGCAGACCGACGACGCCGCGGCGGCGATGGGTCAGACGAGCCTGGCGGCCCTGGACGAGGTGATGCGCGCTGCGGCATTCATCCGGCGGGAGCTGTTGGCCCTGCCGGCCGCAACCCTCGACGCGGCCAGCGCGAAGCAGCCGGGCCTCGCCCCCTACCGCGCGTACATCGAGAACCTGCGGCGGCGCGCCAGCCGGGTGCTCTCGCCCGACGCCGAGCGCGCCCTGGGGCTGCTCGGGGACAACCTCTGGGCCGAGATCGACCTCAACGAGCTGCCCTCGGGGTTCGAGGACGCCTACTCGGCGCTCATGGCCGACATCCAGTGGCCGAAGATCAGGGACGAAAAGGGTGACGCGGTCCAGCTCACCCTCGCCAACTACGGCCGCTACCGCGCCTCGCCGGACCGCGAGGTGCGCCGCCAGACCGTGGCCGCGCTCACCGGCACGCTGCGCCAGGTCCAGCACGCCGTCGCCGCCACCCTGGCCGGTCAGCTCAAGCTGGACGTCGCCTACGCCCGGGCCCGGGGGTATGAGACCGCGCTGGCGGCCTACCTCGACAAGGACGACGTCTCCCCGGCAGTGGTCGACAACCTGCTGTCCACCGTCGGCGCCAACACGCCGCTCCTCCACCGCTACGTCGAGCTGCGCAAGAAGGTGCTCGGCCTGCCCGAGGTCCACCTCTACGACCTCTACATCCCGCTCGTTCCCGGCGTGGAGAAGGACATCCCGTTTGCCGAGGCGCAGAAGACGATCCTGGACGCCCTCAGGCCGCTGGGCGCCGAGTACGGGAAGGTGCTTGCCGAGGGGCTTGACCCGCGCACCGGCTGGCTCGACCTCTACCCGCACGCGGACAAGGACAGTGGCGCCTTCTCCTCGAGCGTCTACGGCCCGCACCCGTGGGTCTTCATGACCTACCAGGACTCCCTGGAAGACATGTCGACCCTGGCCCACGAGTACGGGCACGCCCTGCACAGCCACCTCGCAATGCGGGCCCAGCCGTACCCCAGCTTCCGCTACACGACGCTGCTCGCCGAGGTCGCCTCGACCTGCAACGAGGCGCTGCTGTCCGACTACCTCCTGGCGCGCACCACCGACCCGGCCGTCAAGGCCTACCTGCTGGTGGCGCGGCTCGAGAGCATCCGCACGACGATCTTCCGCCAGACGATGTTCGCCGAGTTCGAGCGGACCGCCCACGAGCTGGCCGAGGCCGGCACGCCGATCACCGCCACGCTGCTCGAGCAGAAGTACCGGGAGCTCGTGCGCAAGTACTACGGGCCGGGCTACACCATCGACCCCGACGACGGCCTGGAGTGGGCCTACATCGCGCACTTCTACTACAAGTACTACGTCTACTCGTACGCCACCGGCCTCTCCTGCGGCATCGCCATCGCCGACCGGGTGCGCGAGCAGGGCGACCCCGCCGTGCAGGCGTACCTGGGGATGCTACGCGGCGGCAGCTCGGAACCACCTCTGGTGCTCCTCAAGAAGGCCGGTGTGGACCTCACGAAGCCCGACCCCATCGAGGCGGCCATGAAGACCTTCAAGCGCACGCTCGACGAGGTGGAGATGTTGCTCGTCAGGTAGCGTCCGGCCGGCAAGGATGTACCATGGCCGACCTCGGCGGGAGCAGAGCCGCGCCCCGCCTGCCTGGAGGCATCACGCATGGGAAACGCCCGCTGCCACCAATCGGTGCTGGACTGCATCGGCCACACGCCGCTCGTTCGCCTGAATCGGATGTTCGCCGACAGCCCGGCCGAGGTGTACGCCAAGCTCGAGTTCCTCAACCCCTCCGGGAGCATCAAGGACCGCATCGCCAGGTACATGATCGAGCGGGCCGAGCAGGACGGGCGCCTCAAGCCAGGCGATCTGATCCTGGAGAACTCCTCGGGTAACACGGCCCTCTCCCTTGCCATGGTCGGGCTCCAGAAGGGCTACCGCGTCAAGGTCGTGGTGCGGGACCGGGTCAGCCGGGAGAAGCTCGACCAGCTCCACGCCCTCGGCGTCGAGGTGGTGATGGCGGACTCCAGCCTCCCGCCCGAGCACCCCGACTCCTACAACAACATCACGCCGCGCCTGGCGGCCCAGACCCCCAACTGCTACTTCCCCGACCAGCACGGTAACCGGGAGAACAACGACGCCCATTACGCCACCACCGGCCCCGAGATCTGGGAGCAGATGGAGGGACGCATCGACTACTTTCTGGCGGGTGTCGGGACCGGAGGCACCCTGGGCGGCGTGGCGCGCTACCTCAAGGAGCACGACCCCCGGATCAAGGTCATCGCCATCGACGGGCAGGGGTCGGTCTACCACGAGTACTTCCACCACAAGCGGATGGTGCGACCCGGTGAGGGCCTGGTGGAAGGCCTGGGCGACGAGTTCATCCTCCCGACCATGGACTTCGACCTCATCGACGACATGTACCAGGTTCCCGACCGCGAGGCATTCCAGGCAGCGCGGGAAATCGCGCGGACCGAGGGGATCCTGGTCGGCGTCTCGAGTGGCGGCTGCATCTGGGGTATTGAACGCCTCCTTGGTCAGACCGAGGGGCCGGCCCGCATCGTCACGATCTTCTCGGACGGCGCGGCGCGCTACCTCACGAAGATCTTCAACGAGGAGTGGCTGCGCGAGCGCGATCTGCTGTAGCGCGCCGAGACATCCGACATTCGAGCGCCGCCGCTCGTGTCCGGGAGCCGAGAGCGTGTGAAGGCAGGCGCTGGAGCGTGCTCTGCCGGTCGCACGTCGACGAGACCGTGGACGTGGACGTGAACGTGGACGTGGTCGTGGTCGTGGACGGTGCACCGACGTCCTGGCCTGCCCTGTGG
>JALOLB010000371.1 GCA_025456225.1 Thermoanaerobaculaceae bacterium | reverse complement strand
CCGGGCGGGCGGGTGGTGGAGAACCTGAGGCCGGGTGGGTGGGCGGGGGTGACCTGAGGCCTGAGGTCGGGCGGGCGGGTGGTGGAGAACCTGAGGCCGGGCGGGAGGGTGGGGGCTATCCGCCCACCCCGCCGTCGACGCGGATGGTGGCGCCGGTGATGTAGGAGGCCTGGTCGGAGAACAGGAACGCGACGACGCGGGCGACCTCGATCGGCTCGCCCATGCGACCGAGCGGGATGGTCGCCTCGGCCTTGCGCCGCTTGCTCTCGGGCAGGGCGTCGGTGATGTCGGTCCTGATCCAGCCCGGCACCACGGTGTTGACGGTGATCCCCCAACGCCCAACCTCTCGCGCCAGGGCCTTGGTGAAGGCGTGGAGGCCGCCCTTCGCCGTCGCGTAGTTCACCTGGCCGGCCATCCCGAGCAGGCCCGACAGCGAGCCGATGTTGACGATGCGGCCGTGGCCGCTCTTGAGCATCGACCGCAGGCACCCCCGGGTCAGGTGGAAGCTCCCGCCCAGCGCCGTCTGCAGCACCACGTCCCAGCTCTCCTGGGGCATGAGCAGGAAGTGGCCGTCGCGGATCACGGCGGCGTTGTTGACGAGCCCGAGCAGGGGCAGGTCGGCCACGGTGTCGAGGAACGACTCGATGGCGCCAACGTCCGCGACATCGCAACGATGGGCCGTCGCCTCCCCACCGCTCGCCCGGACCGCGGCCACCACCTCGGCTGCCGCCTCGTCGTTGCTCCGATAAAGAAAGCGCACATCGATGCCCTGGGCCGCGAGCAGCTCGACAATGGCCCGCCCGATGCCGCGCGAGCCGCCACTCACCACGACGGTGGGTTTCGTCACGATGCCTCCGCCAGGGCCGGGAGGATCGCCGGTGGCGGCACCAGCCGACGCCACGCGTCCGGCCCCGGGTCTGCTCGCAGGTCCCCCTCGTCCACCTTGAAACGAACCGCGGAGAAGACGATGTGGAAGGTGTCCTTGAGCGGCCGGTAGTGCGAGGTGATGCTGGGGCGGTAGATCACCGTCACGGGCACGTGGGCGAAGCGCGCCCGCAGCTTGCCGCAGCGCACCAGGATCTCCGTGTCCACGGAGTAGCGGTTCCCCACCAGGCCCATGCGCCGCATGAACGGCGCCGCCACCAGCCGGTAGCCGCACTGGGAGTCCTCCAGGGGGTAGCCGGTCATGAGCTCCAGCGCCCGCGTGCCGATGAAGTTGGTCCAGTAGCGCCTGGGCGGGATCGTCTCGGGCCGGTGGAGCCTGCTCCCGAGCACCAGATCCGCGTCCTCGGCGGCTGCCAGGAACCCCGGGATGTCCCCGGGGTCGTGCTGGCCGTCGCCGTCGAGCATCAGGATGTGCGTCCACCGCTCGCCCAGCAGCGCCCGCAGGCCGCTGCGGAGCGCGGGCCCCTTGCCCAGGTTGCGGTCGTGCACCACGACCCGGGCGCCCTGCGCCCTCGCCACCGCCACGGTGTCGTCGCCGGAGCCGTCGTCCACCACCAGCACGTCCGGCACGTGCTGCCGCACGCCGCGCACGATCTGGCCGATCTCGGCAGCGCAGTTGAAGGCGGGGATGAGGGCGGCCGCGGACACCGTCATGGGCCGCATAGTCTAGCACCTACTCGCGATCACTCTGCTTCAGGGACCCTTCGACGATGTCGAAGCGAAGCAGCCGGCACTCGATCGGCCCGTTGAACAGCACCAGCCGCCGGCAAGCCCGCAAGCCGATCTGCTTGGCCAGGTCCGGGCTGCCCGTCAGCACCCAGGCGGTGCTCCCGGCGAGGCGCTGCTTGAAGGTGTCCCCCAGGGCGCCGTAGAGCGACGAGAGCTCGTCGAGGTCCCCAAGCCGCTCGCCATAGGGCGGGTTGACCACCAGCAGCGACCCGGCCGGCTGCGGCGGGAGGTCCCGGAGGTCCCCGCGCCAGACCTGCACGCTGTCCCCCACCCCGGCCGCCTGGGTGTTGTGGCGGATCGCCGCCACCGCCCGCGGGTCGAGGTCCCGGGCCAGGATCGGGGCCGAGGACGAGCGTCGCGAGGCCCTCGCCGCCTCCCGTTCCGCCACGAGCCGCTCCGGCCGGTGGAAGTGCCAGCGCTCGCAGGCGAAGGACCGCTGCGCCCCGGGGGCGGTCCCGGTGGCGATGAGGGCCGCCTCGATGGCGAACGTGCCGGTGCCCGCCATCGGGTCCACGAACGGCTGGGAGCCGTCGTACCCCGCCAGCAGCAGGCACCCTGCCGCGAGGGACTCCGAGAGCGGCGCCGGGCCGCCGCGGGGCCGGTAGCCCCTGTGGGAAAGCGGCTCACCCGAGCTGTCGAGGGCGAGGTCGGCATGCCGACCGTGGAGGTGGACGTGGATCCGCACGTCGGCGTTGGTGCGCGACACGTCGGGGCGCTGGCCGCGGCGGGTCCGCAGCCGGTCGACCACCGCGTCCTTGACCACCAGGGCGGCGAACGCCGTGCTGTCGAACCCCTCGCCCTGACCCGCCACGTCCACCACCAGGGTCTGCCCGGGCGCCAGGAGGTCCTCCCAGGCCACCGTCGCGGCCAGCTCGTACAGCGCCGCGCGGCTGCCGCACTCCCCCGTCGCGAGGTGGAGCAGCACCCGCATCGCCGTGCGGAGCCTGAGGTTGGCGCGGTACACCGCGGCCAGGTCGCCCCGGAACGCCACCAGCCCGCGCCCCGGCTCCACCTCCTGGATCCCCGTGAGTGCTCGCAGCTCTGCCGCCAGCACCTCCTCGAGCCCTCGCGAGCACGTGGCGAGGAGAGACCAGCCGCCACGACCTGGCTGGGGGTTGGGGCCCGGGGTCCGGGGTCCGGGGCCCGTCGCTCCCCGCCTCTCCGCCCGTGCCGCGCGCTGTCCCTCTCGACTCTCGACCTTCGACTCCCGACCGTGGGGCTGGGTGGTATTCCCCGACACGGGTGGGCGGTGGCCCTTTCGACCTTCGACCTTCGACTCTCGACCGAGCGGGAGGGTGGCATTCCCCGACTCGGGCGAGCGGTGACCCTTTCGACTCTCATCTCTCGACTCTCGACCGGACGGGAGGGTAGACGGACCGGGTGGGCGGTGTCCCTTTCGACTCTCATCTCTCGACTCTCGACCG
>JALOLB010000141.1 GCA_025456225.1 Thermoanaerobaculaceae bacterium | reverse complement strand
GCCCAGAGCCCAACCATCGCCACGCCCCACCACCGTCCACGGGATCCGGGCAGGCCCACCGCACCGACCAGAAGCGCGACCCAGGGTGCCATGAGGACCGCCGTCCCCGGCCCCGCCCCGATGGCCGCGCCCGCGCCCGTCACCACCACCCCGGCCACCGCGAGGCCCGCGAGCTCCCGGTGACCCGCCCGCCAGGCCGAGAGCCCTCCCCAGGCGGCCAGCACGACCACCCCGAGACCCAGCCAGGGCGTCCCGGCCACGGCTGGCCAGTCGAGCCCGTTCGAAGCGGGCGCCCTGCCCGAAGGGCCGAGCAGCCACCACATGCCCCAGAGCACCCCGCTGATGCCAGCGCCGACCCCCACCGCCAGCCCCAGCTCGCGACGCCGCCCCGCGTGCCAGGCCTGCCAGGCGCCCAGGCCAACGGCCGGCGCGACCACCCAGAGCGCGCCAGGCAGCACCGCCACGGCCAGGGCAGCGCCGGCAAACCCGCTCCGCACCCTGCTCCGAGCTGCTCCCAGGCTCGCGACGGCTGCCACCGCCAGGCCCGTTCCGGCGGCCTCCGGCGTCGCCATGGCCGCCCGGAAGACCAGCGCCGGCCAGGTCGCCAGCACCGCCGCTGCCAGCCACGCCGGCCAGGCGGACGAGGCCCGTCTGGCCCACAGCCCGAAGAGGGACGCAACACCCAACGCCCAGGCCAGCGCCCCGAGCAACTGGAACCCGACGAACGGGTCAACCCGAATCAGGGCGAGGCACCGCCCGAGCACCCACCATCCGGGAGTGGTCCAGCCCGCGACCTCGCCCGGGCGGAGGGCCAGCAGGGCCGCGGCCTCGCCGGGCGTCGACGGGCTGACCGGCCGCAGCAGCACCACCAACGAGGCACAGGCCGCGAGGGCCGCCCACGGCGCCACCTCGGCGAGCCGCACGGCGCGCGGCGGCGCGGGACCGGTTTCACTCATGGGTGCGCCCGCCGGGCGAGACGGGATGGCTGACCACCACGATCGCCTGTCCGAAAGGTCGTGACGCCCCGCTCGCCGCGGCGTGGTAGCGGCAGCTACCGTCCGACGCCACCTGCGAGACGTACGGGAAGACGCGCACGGCCGGGTCGCCCCGCTGCAGGGTCACGGCCACCTTCCACCGCCCTGCCGGCAGCGGCCAGGGCTGCTGCGCCTGTCCGAGCACGGGGACGGAGAGGTCGCGGCGAGCCACCTCCCGGCCGTCGCCCGCCCGGGCCACGAACGTGAGCTTCACCGCCGAGCTGCCCACCGACGCCGCTCCGACCGCCAGCCGGTCGCCCTCGGACACCCTCACCTCCCCGGCCTCGGCGCTCTCACCCGGCTTCAGCCCGCGGTCGAGCGGCACGGCTGCCACCCGCCCATCCTCCGGGCCGGCCGCGGATCGCCGATCGTGGGTTCGGGCCAGGACCTCGATCCCGACCTCGGCTTCGGGGTTCGAGACATCGAGGCCGACGAGCATCGCGCCGCTGGACGTGCCGTCGAACAGTCCCGGGTCCTGCAGCACGTCGTCGAGGCGTATCGATTCACCGGCCGGCAGCGCCACGTCGAGGGCCGGCAGCACGTTGCCCGAGTGCCCGCCCGGAAGCCGCGCCACGACCACCTGCCCGGCAACCCCGCTCTGGTTCGTGACCAGCAGATCAGAAACCCACTCGGAACGCCGCTCGCCACGCAGGTGCGCGACCACGGGCACCACCCAGGCCGGCCCCCGGGGGAAGCGCCTGGGGCTCTCCGCCGCGACGCCCGCCCGGGCGCTCCACGCCCCCGCCACGGCCGTGAACGTCAGGGGCTGCAGGAGGGCCTCCGGCTCGGTCGACCCGAGCTCGACGGACCCGCCCTTCCCGGGAAGCACGAGCACGTCGACGCACTCCCCGGGCCACAGCTCCCGCGCCTCGCCCTTGGACACTCGCATCGTCACCGAAGCCGAGAGCGGGCAGAGCTCCGTGGCCTGAGGCCGTCCGCCCTCGGCGAGCCCGATCCCGCCCGTGCCCAGGAGGCGCCAGCTCTGGTCCCCCATCTCGAGGCCCGGGATCTCGACGCTGCCGACACCTGGCGGGGGAACCTGGACCACCGCCGTGGTGTAGCGGCCGTAGGTCAGCTCCCGGAGCCGGGGCGAGTCCCAGATACGCTCGAACACGGTCTCGTAGCCCGGCATCGGCTCGGTGGTGACGAGCACCACGTCCCGGCCGGCCGGCGTCGTGCGGAGGTAGTAGCGGCCCTTCTGCCACAGCTCACCCGACAGGCCCAGGCGCGGCAGCAGCCACTCGCCGTGGGGGGCCACGTCGCGCCCGAACACCACCCAGGTGCGGGCCGGGTCGAACCGCTGCCTGACCTCGTCGAAGGCCGCCTGCGCCGGGGCCGGGCGTCGCCGCATCGCCAGCACCGGTGTCGTCTGGACGACCATCACACCCGCCGCCGCGAGGCAGGCTGCACCAACCACCCACCGGCCGGGCCGCCACCGCCACGAGAGGTTGCCCGCCGCCATCACCGCCAGCGCCGGCAGGACCGGCAAACCGTAGCGAACCCCCCACCGCAGGTGCAGGGTCGTCATCGCCACGACGAGGTAGAGCAGGCCCCCGCCTCCGACCAGGAGCACGAGCCGGCGCCGGCCGGCCCGCCACCACGCCACACCGCCAAGCACCCCCAGGCCCCACACGAGGCGGGCGAACCTGCGGTGTCCGAACGGGAACTCCAGCCAGTGATTCGCCAGGTCCGACCAGTCCGCCCTCGGGAAGCTGGCAGCGGAGTCCCGGGTCGCCACCCAGCTCGTCTGGGTGGACAGCGCCTCGAGGAACTTCGCGGGCCCGGTCAGGATCGCGGCCGGCAGCCACACGGCGACGCTCACGCCCACGCCGCAGGCCGCCGCCAGCCCCAGGTCGCGCCAGCGCTTGAGGCGAGCCGCCTCGACCACCAGCACCAGGCCGATCGGTATCAGTGCCGGGACGATCGCCGGCCGGACACCGGACCCCAGCGCCGCCGCGGCGGCGAAGGCCGGCAGCAGGGCGGGCCGCTCCAGGGCTGCGAGGCCCAGCGCCCACGCCGCCACCATCGCCGCCAGACCCGGCACGTCCGTGAGACCCACGTTGGCGTAGAAGAGGAAGCCGGGAAACGCGGCGAGCCCGGCCACGGCCGCCCACGCCGTGCCCGCGTCGCCGCCGCGGCGGGCGACGAGCCGCCACAGGAGGACCAGGCAGAGACCGCCGGAGAGGACCGAGAGGAGCTGCAGCGCCCGCTGGCCGTCCCCCACCAGGAGCTTGAGCACCCACCCGACGAACGAGTAGAGCGGCGCCCCCGGGGGATGGGGCGAGTGCCGGCTCACGTCGTAGTGCTGGAGGCCCCGCAGGTAAAGGAGCTCGTCCCACTCGAAGAGATCGCGCGGCCTGAAGCGCCAGGCCGCGGCCGCCCAGGCCAGCAACGCCGCCGGCCCCGCCGCAGCGGCTGCCAGGTCGCGCACCTTCTGCCAGCGGGGGCCACCGGTCTTCCACATGGACGCGCATCATACGGGCAGCGGTGCCCCGGCGTCACGCCCCAACACCCATCACCTCAAGCGAGAACCTGGACGTGGACCTCGACCTGGACCTGGACCCCGATCATCCAGCAAGATCTCCCTTCCGCGCTTGCGGGCTCAACCCCTCGGATAGCAATCCAGGCAGGTGTCTCGGGTCCAGGTCCACGTCCACGACTACGTCCACGTCCACGTCCACGCACTGGCTTCCGAGCCTCTGCTCGCCGTCTCTCGGGGTGGACGGCGGGACTCCCGACCTTCGACCTTCGACTCTCGACCGGGGCGGGTGGGGGGCTATCCAGGTCCAGGTCCGGGTTGGCTCCATCGAGCGAGGGTGGCATGACGAGGCGGGGTGCTACGCTTCGCCGCGCATGACGCTCGGATCACACCTGAACCGCACGCTCCAGCGCACCCGGCAGGCCCTGGGGCTGGACGCTCTCTCGGCATCGGCCGCCGCGGCGGGAGAGCTGTCGGGTCGGAGGCTGCTCGGCGCCGCCGCCGGCTTCACCGGCGTGCTGCTCGTCGTCTCGGCGCTGTTCGCCCGCCTCGTGGTCCAGGACTTCGGCGCTCCTCTCTCCGGCCGGGGCGACCTCAGCCTGTGGGACCACCAGAACCACTACGTGGCCTCGAACCTCACCTTCACCCCCCTGCCCCGGCTCGGCCTCCACAACGACCAGCTCTTCTACCCCTACGGCGGCAACAACGTCTTCCAGCCATGGATCATGGAGATGCACCTGATGGCGGCGTCCGCCACGCGTCTGCTCGGGACGTGGGGGTGGAGCCAGCTCTACTTCCTGCTCTCCGTCGCGGTCACGGCGCTGGGCGCCTTCCTGCTGCTCGTGCGGGACCACGGCGCCTGGCGCGCCGGTACTGCCGCCCTGGCCGTGTCGTGCTGCAACTACTACGCGATCGGCCGGTACGCCGGCGCCCTCGCCAACGCCTGCGTGCACTGGACGGTGCTGGGCGTGCTCGCCGACTTCGTCCTGGTCAGCCGCGCCGTGGCGCGCCGGCCGTGGTCGGCCCGCCTGCTGGCGACCCGCGCCTTCCTGCTCGTGGCGTGCCTGGGGCTGGACCTGGGATACGTGGCCGGGATCGGGCTCACCTCCGCCGCGATCACGGCGTGCGTCCTGGCCACGCTGACCCTCGCGCGGGCACGGTTCCGCCCGACCGGCCTGAGGAGCCTCCTGTCCGTTGCGGGTCTGGAGCTCCTCGCTTCGGCCCGCGCTCACCCGGTGCAGGTGGCGCTCCTGGCGGGGATGACGGCTCTCGCCGCCCTGGTCTACGTCCCCCTCGCCGTCCAGGTCGCCGAGGCCGCCCGGGAGTACGACTTCTCCCGCGTGTCTCCAGGCGGCTGGTGGGCCAACCCCCTGCGCCTGCTGATGCCCGTGCTGCCCGGCTTCAACCCCGTCACCCACCACCGCATCCTCGGGGACCAACCCGAGGCGATGTTCGCCGCGAGCCCCGGCCTCGCGTTCGTCCTGGCCGCCCTGGCGGGCCTCGCGGCCGGTCGCCGGCGCATTCTCGCCGCCCTGCCGGGCCTGGTGCTGCTCGCCCTCTTCCTCTCGTTCCACCCGCTGCGGTTCGACTCCCTGAGGCTCCTCCCATGGTTCGGGTTCGTGCGGGTGAGCGCCCGCTTCAGCGTCGTCTACCCCGCCCTTCTGGCGAGCCTCGCCCTGCTGACGCCACCGGGCCGCTGGCGCTGGCCCGGCCGCGTGACCGCCGTCCTGCTGGCCGCGCTGCTCGGGGTCGAGGCCACGACGGCGTACCGGTCCTACCTCATCAAGGACTGGCACCACTTCCGGCCCGACGCCGCCTTCACGGGCCTCATGCAGGCGATCCGCAGCGCCCCGGGCGAAGCCGTGCTCGACTGGCCGTTCTGCGTGGCCGGCGGCAACGGCGTGGCCACCAACCAGATCTGCCGCTACTACGGCATCCAGAGCGGCACCGCCTGGCTCCAGACCTACCACGGCAAGAAGGTGGTCGGGAAGTACTTCGGACGCCTCCACCCCGACCAGGTCAGGCCGTACATCGAGGCCGGGTGGCCGCGCCTGTTCGTCCCCGACAACCCCAATGCCTTCAAGGCCCGCCGCCAGCAGCGCGACTTCGCTCCCCAGGAGTGGGAGTTCGTGGAGCGCTTCGTCACCCTCGGCGACTTCTCCGGCGTGCTGCTCTACACCGACCTCTTGCCTCCCGAGACCGTGGCCGGCTTCCACGCGCGCTTCGGTCCGCCCGTCGCGGCCGCGGGCAGCCTGTTTGGGCGGATCGAGTTCATCCCCAAGCCAGGAGCCTGGCGCGGCCAGGTCGATCTCGAGGCGGCGAGGAGATTGGCCCTCCCCCGCCCGGCCAGTGATCGGTGGGCAGGGTACCGGACCCGAGACGATCCTCCGTCCACTGACCACCGAACACTGATCACCTGGCCGAGCCGGCCGGCGCGAATCCAGGCTGTCAGGTGTAGAGCAGGAACGGGCGGCGCGCCTCAGCGAAAACCCGGCAGTGGGCATCCCAACTCGTCAACACGTCCGCTGCGTCGGTGCGACCCTCGATCGCCAGGCGTGCGGCCGCAGATCCCGTGAGGAGGTCGATGGCCGGGACGTCGGCCACGAACTCGTAGGCGTCGGCGCGCCAGGCGAAGCGGTCAGGGTGCAGCTCGCGCACCGCGGCCAGCAGGCGCACGCCCACCTCGAGCGGCCGCATCGCCGCGCGGTCGGTGACGTGCCACTGCACGCCGCCGCACACCTGCCCCGCATGCTTGCCGAACTGGGGCCTGAAGCGTGTCGGCCGGAACGCCACGCCTGGCAGGCCCGGCGCGTTGAGCCTGCCGGCCGTCGCCTCCCCGTCGAGCCAGGGCGCGCCGATCAGCTCGAACGGCCTGGTCGTACCCCGCCCCTCGGACAGGTTCGTGGCCTCCACCAGGCAGGCGCCGGGGTAGATCGCCGCTGTCGTCAGGGTGGGCATGTTCGGCGAGGGTGCCACCCAGGGCAGCCCGGTGCCGTCCCACCACCGGCCGCGCCGCCACCCATCGCAGGTGAGGACGGAGAGCGCGAGGTCGGGGTGGCGGGCGGCCCGCACGAGCAACGCCAGCTCCCCCAGGGTCAGCCCGTGCCGGACCGGCACGTCGATCTCCCCCACGAACGACCGGCAGCCGGGCTCGACCGGGCCTCCCTCAAGCGCCACGCCGCCGATCGGGTTGGGGCGGTCGAGGACGATGACCTCGACGCCGCCACGCTCGCACGCCGCCATGAGGTGGGCCATGGTGGCAGCGAACGTGTAGTACCGGGTGCCGATGTCGGGCAGGTCCACGATCACCGCGTCGAGGCCCTCGAGCCACTCCGGCCGTGGCGCCAGGGTGGCGGCCGAGCGGCCGTAGAGCGAGTGGACCGGCACCCCCAGGACCGGCTCCCGGGCGTCGGCCACCGACTCCATGTCCTGGGCCACGCCCCACAGCCCGTGCTCGGGGGCGAACAGCCGCACCAGCTCACCGCCGCGCCCAGCCAGCGCCCGCCAGGCCGTCACGAGGCCGGGCGTGACCGCCGCCTGGTTGGCCAGCACCGCGAACCGGCGCCCGACGATCAGCGCCGGGTCGCCGACCAACCGCTCCAGCCCCGTGATCACCGGCATTCGATATTGCTCTGACGCAATGCGACCCGGGAAAGAGAGTCGAAGGTCGAAGGTCGAAGGTCGAAGGTACAGGACCTCTGCAGGCTCCCACCGTTGCGAGGCTGGCGTCCGGTCTTCAGCGTTCTTGCGACCTTCGACGTTCGACCTTCGACGTTCGACGCTGCACCGAGGGCGAATCGGGAGGCACACTCGGCCCGGTGGCACAACATGGCCGCGCCCCCTCTAGAACCGGGAAAGCCAGCACTCCTGGGCGAGGTTGCCGACCAGGCGCGCCAGCGCCAGCAGCCCGTCGTCGCGCAACACCACGTAGGGCTGCACGCCGGTGGCCAGCGCCTCCACCCGCACGTCGTCGGACGCCTCGTCCTCTACCAGCACGTGGCGGGTGTCCGGATGCTGCTGGGCGTACTCGGCGAGTGCCCCGTAGAACTCCGGGACCCCGTGTCGGGACGTCGAGGTCAACAGGACGTCGGGAGCCGTCTCCGGCAAGACATCCCTGTACTCGCGCATCTCCAGCCACTCGCCGACGAACAGGAAGCGCAGGTAGGGGTGGTCGACCGCGACGCTGGGCCGATACAGCGCCGCCCACACCACATCCTCGGCGTGCTGGACGTCGGGGTCGAAGGCGTAGTGGGCACCGGCCTGGAGCGCGTCCTGCTTCTCGGTGAGGAAGGCGCCGGCGTAGAGGATCCGGCCCGTGAACCCGTTCGCCCGCAGGGACGCGACCGCCTGCACCCGCTCCTGGTGGCGGGCGATGGGGCCCTTGAGGATGAGCGCCACCGCGAACCCGTCGCCGCGGGCGCGATCGAGCAGCTCCCACGGCGTGCCCACCGTGTCGACGTGCAGCTCCGGGTGCGCCTCGAGCAGGAGCCGCTGCACCTCGTACCGATCCTGCAGCTCGCCCTGGATGACGACCTTGGGGGCCACCTCAGTTCTCCCCGGAGATGAAGCGGTCGTACTCCCGCTCGAGCAGGCCGAGGTGCTTGCCCTCCTCGGCGGCCAGGAACTCGAACATCTTCTTGACCCCCGGGTCGGCCACGATCGTGGCGCAACGCAGGTAGAACGCCCGCGCCGAGCGCTCGCGCTCGATGGCAATCTTGACGGCCTCGTCCGGCCGCGTCTGCTCGTTGACGCCGAAATCGGGTGTGGAGCTCATGGGACCCCCTGGCTCGCCATTCTAGCAAGGGTCAGCGTTTCCGGGGTGCGGGGTCCGGGGTCCGGGATGCGCGAGAACCTGGACCCCGACCATCCAGCAGGCTCTCCCGCCTGTGCGAACGGGCTCGACCCTTCGGATGGCAATCCAGGCAGGTGTCTCGGGTCCACGTCCACGACCACGTCCACGTCGACGTCGACGTCCTGCCTTCTGAGCCTCCGCTCTCCGTCTCCCGGGGCGGGCGGCGGACCTTTCGACTTTCGACTCTCGACTCTTGACTCTCGACTCTTGACCTTCGACCTTCGACCGGTCGGGTGGGGGCTACCCAGATCCAGGTTTCCGAGCCACTGCCCGCCGTCTCTCGGGGCGGGCGGCGGACCTCTCGACTTTCGACTCTCGACTCTTGACCTTCGGCCTTCGACTTCCGGTTCTCGACCTTCGACTCTCGACCGGGTGGGAGGGGGGCTATCCCCGGGGCATGGGCAGCAGCGCGCCGCCCGACACGGGCAGGTCCACGCCGGTGAGGTGACACTGCTCCTCGGAGGCGAGGAAGAACACCGCCGACGCGACGTCCTCGGGCTCGGCAACGCGCCGCAGCGGGATCGACCCGACGATGCGGTCGAGCTTCCCCGGCTGGGCGAACGCCGCCTCCGACATGGGGGTGTTGACCCACCCGGGCGACACGAGGTTGACGCGGATCGCCGGCGCCAGCTCCTGGGCCAGCGACTGGGTGAGCCCCCACAGTGCCGCCTTGGAGCCCGCGTAGTGGCTGTGGCCCGGCTCGCCGCGCTCCCCGGCCGTGGAGCCGACGTAGATGATGCCGCCCCTGGCCATGACCCGGGCCGCCTCGCGGGACAGGTAGTACGCCGAGAAGGTGTTGGTGCGGAACATGTCCTCCAGCACCTCGCGCGTCAGGGTGCGGATCGCGCCGTCGTTCCAGATCCCGGCCGAGTGCACGACCACCTCCGGCACGCCTGCGGCCTGCAGCAGGGCGACGCACCCGGCCTCCGTGGCCAGGTCCGCCTGCACCGGCACCACCTGGGCTCCGACGTACTCGTTCTGGAGCCTCTCGATCGCCGCCCGGTTGGAGCGGTACTGGGCCACCACCCGGTCCCCCGCCGCCAGGAACCGCTCGGCACACGACAGCCCGATGCCACTCGACGCCCCGGTCACCACCACGTTCCTCATCGCTCACCCCCGCGCGGCCAGCGCCTCGCCGAACGCGGAGAGTACCACCAGCGCCTTCAAGGTGATCCACCGACCCGGTTGCCCGGACGGCTCGCCGAACGGGGTCGTGGCCTGCTGCGCCCAGCGTCCCTGGCTGTCCTGGCGCGCCAGCACCGCGAGCAGGGCAGCGAGGATTGCCGGCTCCGGCGTCCAGCCCAGGCGGGCGAGCGGCACGAGCGCTTCCAGCAGGTCGGTCCGGTCCAGGCAGGGATGGGCGAACACCAGCCAGCCCCGGGGCGCCGGCCCCGACAGGAAGAGCCCGCGCTCCAGCAGGTACCCGCCGGCTCGCCGGGCGAGCCCGGCCAGCCGGTCGCGCTCCGGCGGCGCGTGCTCGGAGACCAGCCGCAGAGTGGCGATCGGCGTCACCGCGCACACCCCGCCGAGGTGATGCCGCTCCTCGCCGCATGCCCAGCCCCCGGTGAGGGTGCCCAGCCAGGCGATCGCCTCGCGCACCCGGGGGTGGTGGGCGAACCCGAGCCGCACCAGGGCCGCGCAGACCTGGGCGGTGAAGCACGGCGAGGGCGGGGTGCGGCGGGTGGTGGCGAACCCACCGGAGCGGGGTTGCAGGCTCTCCAGGAGTGCCTCGGCGGCACGGCCCACCCGGGGGTCCTCGGGGTCGGCGCCGAGGGCCGCGAGGCCGACGACGTGCCAGGCCGTGCCTCCCCATCGGGCGGCGTAGGAGGTGGGCGAGCCCCAGGTCCCGAACTCGGACTGACCCCCAAGCAGCCGCGCCGCGCCACCGTGCTCACGCGCTGCCAGACGCGCCCGGCATACGGCGGGAGCGTCAGCGGGACGGCTCAGCAGCCCCTGGAGCGTGCGCCAGACGACCCCGGGCTCCTCGTCGGCCAACAGAAACGGCAGGGGATCGCCCTTGAGATCGCGCCGGTGATGCGGGTCATCTTCCGATTCCTGCCCTGGATACCCTGAATGTCGTCCTGCGAAATGACCTGCCCCCGCAGGTCGCGCAGCGTCTTTTCGAGCTCCACCTGCAACAGGTCCAGCTCGGGGTCCGTGAGGCGCTTGAGCTGCACGGCCGAGATCAACGCATAGCCATCCGTCACCTGGGCCGCCATCGCCACCGCCGACCCACCCATGAAAGGACTCATCGCACGCCTCCTGCCCGCATGGCTGCTGCCGTGGTCAACTCTAGCCCACGCCGGCACCAGCGTCGAGCGGCCGGGAGGATTGGCCGCCACATCCGGCGGTGGTAGGGTTGGGCGGCGGAGGGGCACATGGCCGGAACACTGGACCTGCTGGGGATCGAGGGGCTGCTGGCCGAGGACGAGCGGCTGGCGCGGGACACCGTGGCCGACTGGGTGCGCGAGCGCGTCCTGCCGCACATCGAGGCGTGGGCCTACGAGAGCGTCTTCCCGCGCGAGCTCCTGCCGGAGATGGCGGAGCTGGGCCTGTTCGGGGCGAGCTACACCGAGTACGGCCTGCCGGGCCTCTCCTCGGTCGCCTACGGCCTGGTGCTGCAGGAGCTGGAGCGGGGCGACTCGGGGCTGCGCTCCTTCGTCTCGGTGCAGTCGGCCCTCGTCATGTACCCGATCCTCCGCTTCGGCTCGCCGGAGCAGAAGGACCGCTGGATCCCGGCGCTGGCGACAGGCAAGGCGATCGGCTGCTTCGGCCTCACCGAGCCCGACTTCGGCTCTAACCCCGGCGGCATGCGCACCCGCGCCCGCCGCGTCGGCGACGGCTGGGTGCTCAACGGCGAGAAGGCGTGGATCACCAACGGCAACCTGGCCGACGTCGCCGTGGTCTGGGCGAAGGACGACGGGGGCGAGGTGCGCGGCTTCCTGGTGGAGCGCGGCACCCCCGGCTTCTCCGCCGTCGAGCACAGGGGCAAGTACTCCCTGCGCGCCTCGGTGACCTCCCAGCTCGTGCTCCAGGACGTGGCGCTGCCCGACTCCGCCCGCCTGCCGGACGCCGTCAGCCTCAAGGCGCCCCTCGCCTGCCTCACCCAGGCCCGCTACGGCATCGCGTGGGGCACGATCGGCGCGGCGCTGGCCGTCTTCCACGCCGCCCTCGACTACGCCAAGGTGCGCGTGCAGTTCGGCGGCAAGCCCATCGCCGCCCACCAGATGGTCCAGGAGAAGCTGGTCTGGATGGCCAGCGAGATCACCAAGGCGCAGCTCATGGTGTGGCGCCTCGGCCGCCTCAAGGACGAGGGCGCGATGACCCACGTCCAGGTGAGCCTCGCCAAGCGCAACTCCTGCTGGGTCGCCCGCGAGTGCGCGAAGCTCGCCCGCGAGATCCTCGGCGCCAACGGCGTGGTCAACGAGTACCCGGTGATGCGCCACCTCATGAACCTGGAGTCGGTCTTCACCTACGAGGGCACCCACGACATCCACACCCTCGTCCTCGGCAAGCACCTCACCGGCATCGGCGCGTTCGAGCCCGGACCCGAGTAGGGACTGGTCGTCAGCGGCCAGAGTGAGGCGTGACGCTCCGTCTCCGCAACCAGGAATCGAGGCTCCACGGCCCTCCCCCGGCGGCCGAGAAGTAGAGCCACACAAAGCAGTACAGCGCCGCGTCGACGCCGCCGTTCGCGATCGGCCAGAACCCTCCCGGGGAGTGGAACTGGAAGTACGCCACCGCCATCTCGCCGGCCAGAAGAAAGGCCACGGGGCGGGTGAAGAGGCCAACGAGGAGCAGCGCACCGCCGACCACCTCGAGGACGGCACCGATTCCCACCTGCGAGAGCAGCGGGACGGTGCCACCGTTCGGGGGTACCCCGACCGGGAAGGCGAACAGCTTCATCGTACCTGCCTGGATGAACATCGAGGCGGCGACAAGACGGAGCACGCCCTGTAGGTAGGGCCCCCAGCTCGACCACCGTGCCACGAGGTTCGGTTCACCCATCTCGTCCCTCACTTTCCCCGGGCCTTCCGCACGTCTTGCGCAAGCTGTGATGTCCCTGGATCGCAGACGGCCATGTCATCGGTCTTCCGCCCGTCGACGCCCCTTCTCCGCTGCCGGCAGCTCCGGATGTCAGGCTTCGAGCAAGCTGCCGCATCACAGCCAAGAAGCCGTGGTACCCGTCTGCCCATTCCACGACTCCATGGACGGCTGGGCGCCAGGCCGACAGAAGGGCCACCAGGTTGTCCCGGGAAGCTCGGGATGCTCCCGCCGGGAGTCGCTTCGCACCCGGCAGACAGGCCGTCATGCGGCACCCATCTGCCGTGCCGCCAAACGGTGCGCGTGGCGACGCACAAGCCACCCGGCGAGCAGCGGCCGATACTCGCTCTGCATCTCGGGCGGAAGAAGGGAAGAAGCCGCCGGGGACTCTGCCGAGACAGCGATGCGCTCCGCAGTGGCACGGCCACGCAGTGCCCCCTGAGATGTTGGTGTCTCAGTCGATGGTGACTTCTTCACACGTGGCAACCCGGCGCCGAGCCACCACACAGCAGGCATCTCCTTCGTGGTGGGGGTAAGCGTTGGGATTACACGAGTGGTTGAGATGCCGACTGGGGAAGCCGATCAACACCATCTTGCCGTCGGGATAGTCGCAGTGGTCGAATCGTTCGCCAAGGTCGGCGCGCAAGGGCCCCTCGGCGGTGATTTCGCGGATTGCGACGATGCGGTGGATCTGCTCGTCAGGCTCGAAGGCCCGGCACGCGAGCAAGCCAAGAGCTTCGATTGCTGATTGCTTGACCTCGATGGTGCTTGTCGCCACGCCCTCATGGATCGCGCTGCTGCGGGTCAACGCCGCGCTTCAGCGGACCAGCCACTTTCGCAGTCGTCATGCGGCTCACCAGAGCTCCGAGTTGATTGAGAATCCAAGGCTCTCGATCTGCGGGTCCGTCAAGTACTTCGTCAGCCATCCCGGAGTCATACTCCAAGAGATCATCCCCGAACGGCCCGGGTAGAGTCGATCGAGGTGAGCCTTCGAGACGAGGAACACCGAGATTCGCTGGGCGGCATCGACCACAATAGCGAAATACGGAACGCACTGAAAGGCGCAGCATGCAGCCTCGACCTTGACAAGATCCTCGGGACGTCCGATGTTCACGGACTCGGCTTCCTTGCCCGGGAGGCGACTCCGCGTCTTCACGGAGATCCCGAGGCGCTCGTCGGACCGTGGCCGCTTGGCAATGAGGTCGATACCGGTGTGATCCACCCGCGCACACTCAAACCCTGACCGTGAAAGCCAGTAGAGCACGAGGGCCTCGCCGAAGTCGCCGGTAATCTTCGCGTGCCGGCTACTCTTCTCCATCGTCACCACCGCCAACTCTCTGCTGTCCGGCAGTCCGTCCAACGCCGGCGTCAAGCTGCACGGCAGGCGAGGGATACCGCGTTTGCACGGCACGACGAAAGCCGAAGCCAGGCCCGCCGTGTGGCAAGCCCGTAAGACGTATCAGCTTCGATGCCTTCTTGGGCTGCGGCACCGTGAGCCTATCCCTTGAATTCCTCGAAGAACGCACGGTCAAGAGACCGAGCTCGAGCTTCACGAACATATCGACTAGCTTCTGACCGTCGACGAGTTCGATTGGGGGTACGCCGTCGCGAGACGCCTCGCGCCGAGCATCGGCTGTGAATGACCCTGTGGTGATGATGATTCCCTTGTCCGCCCTGCCTTGCATCGCGCCACGAAAGTCACGTACGTGCGGGGACGAAACTGACGCCTGGTACCGCTTGCACTGGAACAGCACCTTGAAGCTGACGAGGGGGTTGATTTCGAGGGTGCCGTGGCCGTCCAGGCCACCGTCGCCAGATCGGCCAGTGATGACCACTTGAACGAAGCCGCTCTCGCGGAGCAGGCGCTGACACAGGCGCTCAAAGCCGGCAGCAGGAAGACCAAGCAGGAGTTCGAGGAGTGCCTCGCGATACCCAATTGGCGTTGCAGACGCATCCGGGGCTGGTGCTGCTTGCGCATTTCCTGCTTCGGGTTCGGCTTCGCCGGTCTTGCGCTCTCGCGTGAAAGTGCGGGTCCACTTCAGGACCAGATCACGCGCCTGTTCGAGGGAGAGAGTAGTCCCACGGCCCCTTTCGGTTAGACTCCAGACGCCACGGCGCGAGGCATCAAGAAGCCCTTCGCGAGCCAAGTAGAAGCGCGCCCATGCGACTTGGTTCGGGTACCGAAGTTGGCCGGACGGAAGCAGCTCGTTTTGCACTGACTCTGGGATCGCGAGGTCGCGAGCTATTTGCTCCACGACCTCGCCGGCTGAGGCAGAGCCGCCGAGGGTCCGTAGCGCGTTCAGTAGCGGACCGAAGTACCTCGCGAACTGCGCACCGTTGCGGCTAGAGGCTCGTCTCGACATGGCCGGTCACAAGCGATTATACGACGACCCGCGTCCCGCAGCCCAACGCACAGCATGAGCTGCGTGGCGGGTGGATTGCAGCGCCGTTGCGTACCAGAATCATGACCAACGCTACGCCCTCCAAGCAAGCACACCGCCCGCCGCGTCAGCTCGATGCTGGTGTCAGGCGGTTCAGTCGCCGCAGTTCCTAGGTTCGGGGCGACTGCACTGGGGCTCACGCTAGCCTCCGAATAGCTCCTTCGACACTGGCTCCCGAGACAATCCATCATGCCTATCTCAACACTTCTTCCTGGCCATCGCCGCTCTCGCCGCAATGCAGCCCACCCCCCAACGCAGCTCTGACCAAGGGAGAAACTGACGCAGGCGTGATGCCGCGAGCACAACAGTATCGTGACTCTAGCCATACGACAAGGTCCTTCGAACCCTTGCTCGCATTGCAGCCAATGCAGCACAGAGCGATGTTCTCCCGGGTCACGAGCCGGGCGTCGTTGATTATGTGCTCCCACGACGCCTTGTCACGGTGGCAGGTGCTACCAGCCGAGAACTCGACACCGCAATAGACGCAGCAATGATCGCGCTCGCGGACCTCGTGCTCCAGCCAGTCAGGAATTCGCCAGCGGTTCATGAAGGTGTATTGCAGCGGCGGTTGCCTTGTAGCCGCCCAACGCAAGGGCTGAGGCGCGGGGCGAGTGACGCTGCGACGAGGCGAGTTGGTGTGGCCACCGAAGAAGTGTAGACGAGGTGCGCCTGAAGCGCGCCGAGCCCTGGCGCCTCCAGCCCTTCGTTAGCCCGTGACCCCGCACAGGCGTGGCCGCTGGGGCGGGTGCTGACGACGCTGACGGCTTGGCACCTGGCGGGTTGAACTGTGTGGGAGCGGCAGGGTGAACAGGCGACGGAGCCAGTCGACGTGCTGGACCCACGCGGCGGACAGGCCACCGACCCACAACCAGGCGACAGATGTGTCGATGAGGCAGGACGCGAGTGCGGTGGCGAAGCTGTGCAGTGGGCTTTGCGAGTTGCCGCAAACCCCAACCGGGATCTTGTTCTTGGAGAAGCAGGGCCGTGACTGCTCACGGATGGTCGAGCAGCGTGGCCACCAAAGGACCGGTCAGCGGGTTAACGCGGTGTAGCGGGCCCAAAGGGCGTGAGATGCGGCTGGGTGGTGATGGATAAGCCAGTAATGACGGCGGGTTTCTTGGACGAGGAGGTTGATGGGGCATTGGATGGGACGGAGTTTCCGGATTGGAGGGCTGGAACCGGCGGCGGAGAGGGTGCGGCATGGGCCACGAAAACGAGCGGGGGGCGGTCGCCGGCGGGTTGCTGTTCTCCTGGACCATCCTCGTTCTCGCGTCTGGACGGGAGTATAGACCACGGGGTTGCCGGCGCTGGTCTGGTGGGAGCGTGGGTCCTCAGGGTGAGTGGGCCATCGTGCGCTCCAGGCGGTGAGGTGATCCGGCCGGCGGGGTCCCGGCGCACCGATGGCGCGCCGTTCGCGCGCCGCGCAGAGCGGTCCGGGCTCTGGTAGTCTTGGCGGGCTGGTCGGCTGTGGCCAAGCGTGCCGTGGCACGGGGAAGGCGTCATGACACAATCGGTGCTCGAGCCCAAGGAACTCAACCCACTGACCCAGAGTGAGCTGGCTCGCAAGAACCTGGAATTCGGCAAGAAGATGCTGGCGGCCGGCGACGTGCGTCGCGCGTTGCGGTTCCTCGAGCTCTCGGCCGAGCAGGAGCCGTGCGGCAGCACGCTCCTCCTCATCGCGCAGATCGAGCTGGGTCGACCCGACCTCCAGCACAAGGCGCTCGAGCACCTCAAGCTCGCCGTGTCGGTTGAGCCGCGGCACACGGCATCGTGGCTGCTCCTGGCCGAGTTCTGGGCCGCCCGCCACGAGACCGACAAGCAGCGGCGGTGCCTCGAGAAGATCCTCGCCTACGACCCGACCAACGCCGATGCCCAGCGCGCCCTCGGCGACCTCAGCCTCTGGGACTGACCTCTCCGTGCCGCCGGGCTCCCGCCGCGACCCGACCACCGACCGGCACCTCCGCAACCGCCGGGCGTGCCACCGCTTTCGAGCCGCAGGTGGGCACCCACGCAGGTCCACCGCCCGCTCGTCGCGAGCCGCCGGGCGGCTCAGCGGGCGGGGGTCGGGGATCGTCTGATCTGGCCCGATCGAAGCCGCGCGGCGAAGTCGGCGGCGGCCTCCTGGATGACCTTGTTGGTGGCGTGGCCTGCCAGGTCGTCGGCGATCCGCAGCGCGCCTTCGACGTCCCCCCTGTCCGAAAGGGCAACCGCCTGGTTCAGACGCTGGACCTCCTCCCGCGCCTCGCGGCTCAGCGACCGGGGACGGGTCGCGTCGGCGCGGTCGACCTCCGCCGGTGGCGGTTGCGGCGCGGAGGGCGCCCGGGACGGCGGCGGATCACGGGGCGCGAGCTGCGTCCCGGAGGCGCTCGACCGCAGCCACGTCCGCAGGGTCTCGACCTGCGCCCGCAGGGCCGGGTCCGTGAGCGTGCCGAGGACCTCGTCGCAGGCGGCAAGGGCGGCGGCGGTGCTCATGACATCGATGCGCGCTGTGAGGGATCGCACGCGCTCGGCCTGGCGGAGCCGGTCGAGCTCGCCGCGCACGCTCTCCCGCGGGCCGATCTCGCGAGTCGCGGCCAGGGTCTGCTCCAGCATGCGGATCGCGTCCTGGTGCTTGCCCTCGGCGTCGAGGCGCCGGGCCTGGAACACGGCGAGGTCGGCGCGCAGCGCGCGGGCCTGGGCCCGCTCCGCAGGGCTCGAGCTGTTCGCGAAGTACCTGTCGATGACCGCCTCGGCACGCTCCGGAGCCCCTGTACGCGCGAGAAGCTGGGCCAGGAAGAAGGCGGCCTCGACGGCACCGGGATCCAGCTCGAGAGCCCTGGAGAGGTGTGCGATCCCCGGGCCGCACTCGCGGTCCGAGGAGACGACGTAGGATCTGCCCAGCGTGACGAGACCGAGCACATGCTCCGGAGCGACCCGCAACGCCTGGTCGAGGAGCTCGCGGGGACGGGCCAGCTCGGCCGCGGCGACCGGCATGGCTCCGGGCGATCGGGTCGGCGCGAGCCGCTCGAGCAGCGAACGGGCGTACAGCACCAGGGCGTCCGGGTCGGCCGGCGTGAGGCGCAGCGCCTCCTCGAAGAGCGCCGTGGCGTCCCCGGCGCTGCCGAGCTGGGCCAGTGCCCAGGCGCGGAGGGTCATGGCGCGGACCGAGCCCGGGTTGAGCCGCAGGGCCTCGAACAGGAGCCTGCTCGCATCCGTGGACCCGTCCTCGCTCCGGTCGATGTAGATCGTCGCCAGGTGGGCGAGGACCTCGTCGCGCGCAAGCGTCCGTGGACGGGGCGTCGAGGCAGGCGCGACCTCGTCCACCTTGAGCTGCAGGACCGGCATCTGCGCGGCGCCGGCGTAGCGCGCCAGCTCCTTCTCCATCGTCGGGGGCTCACAGTTGAAGGCAGCCTGGAACGCGGCCCCGACCGGCTGTCCCCGCCGCACCTCGGCCGTGAAGCGGGCGAGCTGACCCTGGCGTGCAGGGCTACCGACGATGAGGTAGTGGGTCAGCAGCCAGGACGTCGCATAGAAGCGGGGCCGCTCCGTGTCCGAGCTGTACTCCTCGGAATCGATGTCGATGGAGAGAAGCCTCCCGAGAGGAAGCAGGCCACGTTGCCGAACGGTTTCGATGTGCCGTACCAGGGGGTGCCCGATCCTGACGTTCTCCCCGGCAACCTGGAACGAGCTGTAGAGCTCGGCGAGCCCCTCCTCGAGCCAGAGCGGGATGTCCGGGCTCGAGCTCCTGACGAGGCCGTGGGTCAGCTCGTGGTACGCGATCGATCGCGCGCTGTCGAGGTTCGTGGCGTCGGCGAGGATGAGCGGCCCGAGGATCCTCTTGCTGAACAGCCCCGCCATGCCGTCGCAGGGACTCCCCGCGAGGGGTCGGCAGTACCGCAGGAAATCGGCGCGCGAGTCGAAGAGGAAGACGAGGGCACGGCTGCTCCGGCCCCTCGAGGAGGGGACGACGCGACCAACCGTCTCGACCATACGATCGAGGTCCGCGGCCAGCCCCTCGACCCGGCTCGCGCGCGAGTTGGAAACGACCACGAAGCCCGGCGTCTGCACCTCGAACCACGCCTCCCGCTCGGGCGGCATCGGCACCTCGGCCACCCCCCAGGCAGCGACCAGAAGTGCGGCCACCGCGCCGCCGCGGCCGACGGTCACCGCAGGAGCTCGAGGACGGCGAGGGTCATCGCGGTCACACCGGTCGTGAGGGTGGGCTCGACCTGGGGAGCGAAGAGAGGCGAGTGCAGGGCGGGGAGCTGGGTGCCGGTCCGCCGGGCCTCCGCCAGGGCTGCGGGATCGGAGGTGCCCAGCAACATGAGGAGCGCCGGCACGCCGGCCTGGCCGAGCAGCGCGAAGTCCTCGGAGACCATGACTGGCCTGGCCTCCACGACGCGCTCGGCGCCGAGGCCCTCGCGCAGCGCCGACGCCACCCGCTGGCTGAGCGCCGGGTCGTTGGTGACCGGCGGGAGCCCCTGGCTGACGACAAGGTCCGGCGGCCGCGGGGCGTTGGCAGCTTCTGCCTCGGCGCGGGCGACGCGCTCGATGCCGGCCAGCAGGCGCTTGCGGTTGGCCTCGGTGGTGGCGCGCACGGTCAGTTGCAGGCGCACCTCGTCGGGAATGATGTTGTGCTTGGTACCGCCGTGGATCGAGCCCACCGTGACCACCGCGGGCTCGAACGGGTCGTTCTCCCGGGACACCAGCGTCTGCACCGCCAACACGAACCGCGCGGCCATGACGATCGGATCGACGGTCTTGTTGGGCAGGGCGCCGTGCCCCCCGAGCCCGAAAAAGCGCAGGTCCACGGAGTCGGCTGAGGCGAACAGCGGCCCCGGCCGGATGCCCACCGTGCCGGCCGGCTGGTCGGGGATGACGTGGTACGCCAGGGCGAAGTCGGGCCGTCCGAAGCGCTCGAAGAGGCCATCCGCGAGCATCGCCCGGGCGCCCAGGCCGACCTCCTCTGCCGGCTGGGCGAGCATCACGAGGGTGCCGTGCCAGCGGTCCCTCAGGCAGGCCAGGACAGCGGCCGTCCCGACCCACGAGGCCATGTGGACGTCATGCCCGCAGGCGTGCATGACACGCACGGTCTCGCCGCCGGGGCTCGTCCCGATGGCGCGGCTCGCATAGGGCAGCCCGGTCTTCTCCTCGACCGGCAGGGCGTCCAGGTCGGTGCGCACGAGCACCGTCGGCCCCTCTCCGTTCTCGAGCACCGCGACGAAGCCGGTCCTGCCCACCCCGGAGGTGACCTCGAAGCCCAGCGCCCTCAGGCGTTCGGCGAGGTTGGCCGCCGTCTTCGTCTCCTGGAACGACAGCTCCGGGCTGCCGTGAAGGTCACGGTAGAGCGCCTCGAGCGTCGGGAAGAGGGCTTCCACCTCCCGCACCACCGCGGTCCTGGCCTCGCCCCCGGCGGGCGGCGGGACGGCGGATGCGGAACCCTGGGCAAGCAGGACCGACGCAAGGATCGGGCTCATGGTCACCTCGGCCGGTCTCGCGCGGCCGGCAGACAACTGTAGCCCAGAACCACTCCGCGCAGAACGCCGGTCCCGCGACCGCCGCGAGCCCATGGGTATCAGGCAGCAGCCTGGGCTTGG
Organism: Thermoanaerobaculaceae bacterium; assembly: GCA_025456225.1. Classification (GTDB taxonomy): domain Bacteria; phylum Acidobacteriota; class Thermoanaerobaculia; order Thermoanaerobaculales; family Thermoanaerobaculaceae; genus JAAYVZ01. Next base: position 3,954 of record JALOLB010000141.1, on the reverse strand, counting down.
ACCTGGTGCAGGAGGCACAAGGTCCAGGTTACGACTGGTTGATCGCGGTTCCCGCTCTCCCCTCTCCCCTCTCCCCTATCTTCTGCCCCTGCTAGCATGAGCACCATGCAGCGCGACGCAGCTATGAGCTGCCTCCCTTGCGGCTTCCGGGTGGGCCGCTACACCGTCATCGACCCGCTGGGACGGGGCGCGATGGCCTGGACCTACCGGGCTGCGACGCCTGACGGCAAGCTGGTGGCTCTCAAGGTGCCGTATCCGCGCTGTCTCGCCGACCCCACCTTCGTCGTGCGCTTCCTCCAGGAGGGGACGCTGGGGTCCCGACTGCACCACCCCCACATCGTGCGGGTGCTGGAGGCCGGCGAGGACGAGGGACGACTGTTCCTGGCCCTCGACCTCGTGGAGGGCCGCTCCCTCGGTCAGACGCTCCGGCAGTGCGGGGCGCTGCCGGTTGCCACCGCCCTGGGCATCGCCCGGGACGTGGCAAGCGCCCTCGAGGTCGCCCACGAGAAGGGCGTCATCCACCGGGATCTCAAGCCAGAGAACATCATGCTGTCCGTGGACGGGCGCACGAGGGTGCTGGACTTCGGCATCGCCCGGATCGCCGGGGAGGCCGGGCTCACCACGGCCGGCACGTTCATCGGCAGCCCCCGCTACGCGGCGCCGGAGGCGTCGGTCGGCCCTGTGGACGAGCGGGCCGACCTCTACGCCCTGGGAATCCTGCTCTTCGAGATGTTGGAGGGGACGCCGCCGTTCGACGACCCCTCGCCGGTGCGGCTGCTGCTGCTGCACGCCCGCGCTCCGTTCCCGGCCCGCGAGACGCTTGCCAAGGCGATCCCCGACGCCGTGTGGCAGCTCATCGCAGGGCTGTGCGAGAAGGACCCCGACCGCCGGACTCCCACGGCTCACGAGGCCGTGCTCGCCATCGGGCGCGCGCTCCCGGCCGCAAGCTGACTCCGTCTTAGAGTATGCTTGCCCCCCGCGCCGTCTCCCGGCGCCGCGATAACGCGAGCAGCACGAATGCGACATGACCACACCGGTGAAGCCGGCAGCACACCAGATCGGGGCCCCGCATGGTGACGGGGCCGCTGAGCGTGACCGCGGCCGACCGCGTGCTGGTGGTCCTCCCCCACCCCGACGACGAGAGTCTCGCCGCGGCCGGGCTCCTGCAGCACGTGGTGGCCGCCGGGGCCGCGCTGCGCCTTGTCTTCGTCACCGACGGCGACAACAACCCCTGGGCCCAGCGGGCCACCGAGCGACGGGTGCTGGTGCTCGCCCGGGACCGCCGTCGCTTCGGGGCGCTGCGCCGCACCGAGGTGCTGGCGGCGCTGGCTACGTTGGGCGTGCCCACCGATGCGGCCTCGTTCCTCGAGCTCCCCGATCAGGGTCTCACCACGCTCCTCATGGCCGCCGACACGCGCCTCTCCGTTGCGTTGCGCCAGACACTCGACGAGTTTCGTCCAACCATCCTCGTCGGTCCTTCGCGCCATGACCGCCACCCGGACCACAGCGCCCTGGCCGTGGCGCTCGAGCTGTCGCCTTACACCCTCCGGGGCCTCCCGCTGCGTCACCTCCGGTTCTTCATCCACAACCCGGCGCGACGGAGCGAGCCGGAGCAGGGCGTGACCATCGCCCTCGACCGGGAGCAGCTCGCCCGCAAGCTGGCGGCCATCGCATGCCACCGCTCCCAGCAGTTCTGGCGTGGCGGGTGGCTGCGCTCCTTTGCCGGGGCCCAGGAGCGGTTTCTCGCCGGGGAGTCGAGGTCGGGTGAGGACCTCCACCCGGTGGCCGGCGCCAGGCTGGGGACGGGAAGCACCGAGATTCACCTGGCATCGGTCACCCACTGGCGATCCTTCGGCCCCCGCACCCTGCTGCTGGCCGGTCAGACCCCCGCTGGCGAGCCGATCCGGCTGTCGATCTCCCTGTGGCCCCGCCTGGGCGCCATCCCCGTCCGTGATCCCCGGACCCGGGAGCTCGTCGGCCGCGCCCGGCTCGCAGGCAGCTCCCGCCACGGTGTGCTGCACCTCGACCCGGGGCTGCTTCCGGCCGGAGCGCTGCTTCTGGCCAAGGTCGAGCACCGCTTCGGCTTCTTCGACGAGGCCGGGTGGAAGAAGATCGGTGATCGGTGATCGGTGGTCAGTGATCGGTGATCGGTGATCAGTGATCGGTAATCGGAGGCAAGACCCCTCCCCGGTCTTCGGGTGGGAGGGGGAACTGATCACCGATCACTGATCACTGATCACCGCCTCACGGCGTACAATCCTGGCTGTGCAGGCCCCTGCAGCTCGACTGAAGAACCCTCCACGGTACCGGCGGATGCCGGGCGGAGGGCGGTAGCGTGCCCCGCGACGGGGCGCCTTCGCGCCGCCCCCGCGGCATGCGGCGCGGTCGGATCGGTGCCTGGTCGCTGGAGTCGGGCCTGCCGAGCCGTCGTCACCGGCCAAACCGGCTCCTCGACCTGCTGGTGACCGTGGGCGAATCGCTCGAGCGCGCCGTCGACCCCGAGGTCGCGGCGTGGACGGTGCTGGTGGCGCTCACCGCCGGCGAGGGGCTGGGTTTCAACCGGGCCTTCCTGCTGCTGGCCCAGGAGGGGGAGCTGCGCGGCTTCCTGGGCATCGGCCCCCGCGACCGCGAGGAGGCGTTCCGGCTGTGGGCCGACCTCTCCCACCACAAGATCCGGCCCCTGGACGGCCTGCACGAGCCCGACCCTGCCGGGATCGGCGTCGAGCGGCAGCGGCATGCGGCGACCCTCGCGGCCCTCACGTTGGCGTCGCCGCGCGACTGCCGGACCTGGCACCGGGCTTTCGTGGCCCACGCCAACCACCCTCAGCCGTGCGTCCGTCACTGGATCGAGGTGCTGGACTCCCGGGCGCTCCTGGTGATCCCGCTGCTCTCCGGAGACGAGCCGTGGGGCGTCGTGCTCGCCGACAACTTCGTCACGGCGGCGCCCATCTACATGGGCACGATCGAGGCCGCCGAGACCCTCGCCCACGTCCTGCGCGCCGCCATCGAGCGGACCAGCCTGCTCCGCCGGCTCCGGGACGAGGAGCAGCGCCACCTCGCCGCGGAGCACGCCACGATGCTGCTGGCGACCGCCCGCTCCCTCACGGACGCCCTCGTCAACCCGCTCTCGATTGCCGGCGGCACGGCGCGGGATCTCGCCGCGGCGCCCCCGGCGGACCCGGCCGAGCTCGCGCCCAGGCTCCAGCTCATCGCCGACAACATCGCACGGATCGAGGAGCACGTGGGCCGCCTGGCCCAGGGCCTGGCCAGCCGGGCCAACGGCAGCCCGAGCCTCGAGGTCGAGCTCGGCGAGCTCGCGGAGCGGGTGGTCGAGCGCTTCCGACCCCTGGCCCTCAAGCGGCACGTTCGCCTGGTGTGCTACCGCCCGAGCCGCCGGGTCCGGGTGGCCGCGACGCCCGAGGCCGCCGAGCGCTGCGTCGAGACCCTCGTGGCCAACGCCCTCGTCGCCTGCCAGGAGCAGCGGGGCGAGATCCAGGTGGCCGTGACCGAGGAGGGCGACTGGGGCCGGCTGCAGGTGGTGGACACGGGTCCCCCTCTCGAGGCCGAGCTGCGGCGCGCGCCCTTCGGCGGCAGCATGTCGATGCGGCGGGGCAGCTCGGGGCTCGGCCTGGCCTCGCTGCGGGCTCTCGCCGAGGCCATGGGCGGGAAGGTGGGGTACGATGAAACGGAGACCGGCTGGGTTCGCTTCGCCGTGCTACTGCGGAGGTGGTCGTGAGCGCGCCATGCGTGCTGTTCGTCGATGACGAGGAAGGCCTGCTGGAGCTGTACCGCACCAGCTTCACCCGACTCGGCTACGAGGTGGCGACGGCGTCCAGCGTCGAGGCCGGGCGCGCGCGTCTCCAGGAAGGGGGTGTCGCCCTGGTGGTCCTCGACATCCGGCTGGGCGAGGCCTCGGGGCTGGCGCTGCTGCGCGAGCTCAAGGCCGCGCAGCCG
>JALOLB010000140.1 GCA_025456225.1 Thermoanaerobaculaceae bacterium | reverse complement strand
AGGGAGCCGATGCGGCCGAGCAGCTCGACGATGTCCTGGCCGGCCGGGCAGGCGCGGGCACAGCGCCCGCAGCCGGTGCACAGCACCTCCCCGAACTTCGCCGGGTAGACAGAGAACTTGTGCAGCAGGCGCTGGCGGAAGCGCGAGCCCTGGTCGTGGCGGGGGTTGTGGCCGGAGGCGTGGAGGGTGAAGATCGCGGTCTGGCAGGTGTCCCAGTTGCGCCGGCGGGTGCCGTGGTCCACGCCCTCGGGCTCGTCGACGATGTCGAAGCAGTGGCAGGTCGGGCAGACGCTGGCGCACGCCCCGCAGCCGTGGCAGCGCTGGGCGATCTCGGCCCAGAGCGGGTGCTCGAAGTGGGACTCGAGCCAGGCGCGGATGCCGTCGAGAGACAGGGGTCCGGGGTCCGGGGTCCGGGGTCCGGCCGGGAGCGACTCGGAGACTGGCTGCTCAGTGAAGCGGCCAGCGTGAGAGGTGAGGAGGGTGCGGCCCTTGGGGGTGACGACGGTGACGAGGAAGCCGTCGGTGGTGGGCGCCAGAAGGAGGTCGGCGCCGCGGGTGGAGTCGGGGCCCCCTCCGACGGCGGAGCAGAAGCAGAGGTCGTCGACGCCGGGGCATGCCAGGGAAATCACCGTGGTGGCGGCGCGGCGACCGAACCAGAGCTCGTCCCGGTAGTCCCAGCCCATGACGCGGTCGAGGACGTCCACGGCAGCGGCGTCGCACGGCCGGGCACCCAGGACGACCGTGGGCGGGAACGTGGTCGGGACCTCCTGGAGCTCGACGTCACCCTGGTGCTGTTTCCAGCCCAGGAGCGGCTCGGTGGGAGGGAGGAACAGCTCCTTGAGGGAGCGGCGCGGCAGGCCCCCGTCCAGCACGACATGGGAGGCGTCGGTCACGAACCCGTAGTCCGTGCGGCCGTCGGCGGCGCGGGCCGGCGCCGCGACGCGCGTGCCGGCGGCCAGCAGGTCGGCGGTGAGGGCGGTCAGGTTCTCGCGGGTGATGCGGTACGTGTCCATCAGAGGATGAACTCCTGTCCGTCCTGCTGGGCGTACGAGCCGATCGGCGCCGGCACGGACGGGTCGTCGCTGGGGTGGTGGCCGAAGCGCTCGGCCACCACATGGGCGAGCTTGCGGTTGAGCAGACCGAGCGGGATGTCGGCGGGGCAGGCCCGCTCGCACTCCCCGCAGTCCACGCACCGGCCGGCCTGGTGCATGGCGCGGGTGAGGTGGAACGCCAGGACTCCCCGCGGGTGGGCCGAGGACTCGACCCACTGCGGTTGGGTCTTGTCGGCCACGCAGCGCTCGCAGAAGCACATCGGGCAGGCCTGGCGGCAGGCGTGGCAGCGCACGCAGCGCGAGAGCTCCTCCTGCCAGAATGCCCAGCGGTCGGCCGGTGAGCCGGCCTCCAGCTCCCGGATTCGGGCCTCCCGGCGGTCTGTCACGGGCGGCGCCGCCGGTGCCTCGCCGACGACGAAGTCGAAGAGGTGCGGCTCGCGCACGTCGCAGGAGGTGCAGCGGTCGGCCACGGTCTCGGCCCGCAGGTCCACGTGCCGCTCCGGATGCCGCATGACGCCGCCGCAGCGCACGGCGATGAGCAGCACGTCCTCGCGGGCGAGCTGCGACTCCCGCAGCAGCCCGGCCACGGCCCGGGCGTCGCACCCCTTGACGACCACGGCGGGCCTGCCCAGCCCCTTGAGGTGCGTGCGGCGGGGCGAGAGGTAGGTGGCGAGGTTGTGCACGCAGCGCGGGTCGAAGATGAGCCTGCCCACGTCGTCGGGGCGGGTGACGAAGGCGGGGCGCACCCCGCGGGGACCTTCTTCGTAGCCGATGACGACGCCGGCACTGCCGTCGGTCAGCAGCCTGGCCGCCAGCTCCTGCAGCTCCTTCATCCCTGCCTCCCGGCCAACTCGTGGTAGGCCTCGAACGGTCCCAGCGCCTGCACCCGGCCGACCGTCTCGTTGACCACGTCGCGCCACTTGCCGCCCTCGGAGGCGGACACCCACGAGAAGGTGACCCGGCGGGTGTCGATCCCCATGAAGTCGAGCAGCTCCCGGAAGACCGCGAAGCGTCGCCGGGCGTGGTAGTTGCCGGCGGTGTAGTGGCAGTCGGCGGGGTGGCACCCGGAGACGATGACGCCGTCGGCGCCGCGCTCGAACGCCTTGATGACGAAGAGCGGGTCGATCCGACCGGTGCAGGGGAGGCGCACGATGCGGACATTGGGCGCCATCTGCAGGCGGGACGTGCCCGCCAGGTCGGCGCCGGTGTAGGTGCACCAGTTGCACACGAACGCAGTGATCCGCGGCTCGAATGCTGTCAACGACTCAGCGGCTGTCGCCATGCAGCCTCCTTCTGAGGTCGGGGTCCGGGGTCCGTCCCCCTCCCAAGACCGGGGTGCGGGGTCCGGGGTCCGGGGTCCGTCCCCCACCCGGACCCGGGGAGCGGGGTCCGGGATCCGTCCACGACGTGGCCGGGAGAGACTTCAGGGGCATGGTATGGAAGGCAGAGGCATCTGCGGCCGGTGTTTGTCTCGGGCCCCGTGTCCTTGGCCACGAACCGCGATCCATCTGATCCGGACCCCGGACCCCGGACCCCGGACCCCGGACCCCGGTTCTCACAACGCCAGCGCATTGATTTCCGCCCAGATCTGCTGGTCGGTGAAGCCGTCCAGCTCGACGCTCTTGGAGGGGCAGGTGGCCTGGCAGGTGCCGCACCCCTGGCAGACGCCGGGGTTGACCTCGGCCACCACCTTCAGGAGGTTGCCCTTGCGGTCGCGGATCTCCCTGCGCTCGACAGCGCCGTAGGGGCAGACCCGCTCGCAGTGGAAGCACCCCGAGCACAGGCCCGTGTCGACGCGAGCCACGGTGGGCTCGCGCTCCAGCTCGGCCTGGGAGAACAGCCCCAGGATCTTGGAGGCGGCTGCCGATGCCATCGCCACCGAGTCCGGGATGTCACGCGGCGCCTGGCAGGCGCCGGCCACGAACACCCCGGCCGTGTTGGTCTCGACCGGCCGCAGCTTGGGGTGCGCCTCGTTGATGAAGCCGTGCTGGTCGTAGGAGACCGACAGCTTCTGGGCGAGCGCCTCGATGCCGGGCTGGGGGCGCATGGCGGTGGCCAGCACCACCATGTCGGCGTCCAGCACCAGGGGCTCGCCCGAGAGGGTGTCGAAGCCGTGCACCTTGATGACATCCCCGTCCCGGTACAGTCGGGCGACACGGCCGCGCACGTAGCGGGCGCCGTCCTCCTCGATGGCCCGGCGAGTGAACTCGTCGTACCCCTTGCCCGCCGCGCGGATGTCCATGTAGAACACCGTGGCCTGGCCGTCGTGGACCTTGTGCCTGTAGAGCATCGTGTGCTTGGCCACGTACATGCAGCAGATCTTCGAGCAGTAGGCCATCCCCTTGGCGGGGTCGCGGGAGCCGACGCACTGGAGGAAGACGATGCGCTTCGGCTCCCTGCCGTCGGAGGGGCGCAGGATCTTGCCGCCGGTCGGGCCGGAGGCCGAGGCCAACCGCTCGAACTGCAGCCCGTCGATGACGTCCGGCACCGTGCCGTAGCCGTACTCCCCGTAGCCCGTGAGCCCCTGGGGCTGGTCGGCGCCGATCCGGTAGAGCTGGAACCCGGTGGCGACGACGATGGCGCCCACCTTCTCGGTGACGAAGGAGTCCTGCTGGTCGAAGTCGATGGCGCCCCGGCTGCACGCCTCGGCACACTTGCCGCACGCCGCCTTCGTGGCCCCCTTCGCCTTGGCCTTGAAGTAGGCACAGTTGGCGCGGTCGATCACCGGGGTGTTGGGCACCGCCTGGGGGAACGGCACGTAGATGGCCGAGCGCGGGCCCAGCCGCTCGTCGAACTCGGAGGGGATCTTGCGCTGGATGCACGCCTTGGTGCAGGCGCCGCAGCCGTTGCACGTGCTGGCGTCGACGGCGCGCGCCTTCTGGCGGATCTTGACCGTGAAGTTGCCGATGTAGCCCGACACCGCGTCCACCTCGGAGTAGGCCATCAGCTTGATGCGCGGGTGCTGGTAGACCTCCACCATGCGCGGCGTGAGGATGCACTGGGAGCAGTCCAGGGTGGGGAAGGTCTCCGAGAGCTGGCTCATGTGCCCGCCGATCGAGGGCTCCTTCTCCACCAGCACCACCTCGGCGCCGCCGTCGGCGATGTCGAGCGCCGCCTGGATGCCGGCGATCCCGCCGCCGATCACCAGCGCCCGCCGGGTGACCGGGATGCGGATCGTCTGGAGGGGGCGGTTGTGCTTGACCTTCTCGACGATCGTGCGGGCCAGGTCGATCGCCTTGTCGGTGGCGCGGGCGCGGTCCTCGTGGATCCACGAGCAGTGCTCGCGGACGTTGGCCATTTCGCACAGGAACGGGTTGAGGTCGGCGCCGGCGCAGGCGCGCCGGAACGTCTTCTCGTGCATGTGCGGCGAGCAGGCGGCGACGACGACCCCGTCCAGCCGCTTCTCGGCGATCGCCTGCTTGATGAGCGCCTGCCCGGGGTCCGAGCACATGTACTTGTAGTCGACCGAGTGCGCGACGCCCGGATGCTCGCGCAGCGCGTCGGCGACCCGGGCGCAGTCGACGGTGCGACCGATATTCTCCCCGCAGTGACACACGAACACGCCGATGCGGGCCATCAGTGCACCTCCGCCGCGGCGCGGGCCGCCAGCGGCCGGGCGTCCACGAAGTGGCGCTGCAGCCCCAGCGTGTCCGGCGCAATCCCGAGCGCCAGGCCCACCAGCTCCGAGAGGTAGAGCACCGGCAGCGGCTTCTCGCCGCGTTCCAGCATGGCGCTCTGGCGGAAGTCGAGGTTGGAGTGACACATCGGGCACGCCACCACGAGCGCCTCGGCGCCGGCCCGGCGGGCGTCGTCGAGGATGGCGCGGCCGAGCCGCACCACCGAGGCCGTGCGGGCGAGGGAGAACGCCCCGCCGCAGCACTCGAGCCGCATCTGCCAGGCGACGGGCGTGGCGCCGGCGGCGCGGACCACGTCCTCCATCGATGTCGGTTGCTCGGGGTCGTCGAACCCCACCACCGCTGCGGGCCGGACCAGCAGGCAGCCGTAGTAGCAGGCGACCTTGAGGCCGGCGAGGGACCGGCCGGCCCTCGCCGTGATGGCCGGGCCGAGCTCCCGCAGCACCTCCACCAGGTTGGCCACCGTCACGCGGTTGGCAAACGGGCGCTCCAGGACCCTGGCGACCCGCGCCGCCAATGCGGCGTCGGCGGCGATCTCGTGCCGGGCCGTGGCCAGGCGGTTGTAGCAGGCGGCGCAGGGTGCCAGCACCCGGTCGTGCCCCTGGGCCTCGGCGAGCGCCAGGTTGCGGGCCGGCAGCGCCAGGGACAGCAGGTGATTGGTGGCGTGCCCGGAGGTGGCGCCGCAGCACGACCAGTCGTCGAGCTCCTGGAGCTCGAGGTCGAGGGCGGAGGCCACGGCGCGCAGGCTCTCGTCGAGCTCGCGGGCGGTCGCGTGCAGGGAGCAGCCGGGGTAGTAGCCGATCCTCATGCCTCCTCCTTCTCACACGCCCGGAAGATGCGGCGCACGTCGGAGACACCGGCGATGGGGTGGGGGACGAGCTTCAGCTTGCCTCGCCCGAGCAGGCCCGGGGCGGTGGTGACGTCCTGGGTGAGCTTGCCGGAGCGGAGCTTGTAGGTCATGACGAGCCCGAGCTCGAAGGAGCGCCCGAACGCCCGGATCTGGTCCAGGAACGACCGGTGGAAGGCGCCGATGGCTCGCGGCGCTTGGTGGGCGGCCTCTTCCCGCAGGGCGTCGATGACGCGCGCCGGGTCGCAGCCGTTCGGGCAGCGGGCCGTGCAGGCCTCACAGGTCAGGCAGAGCCACAACGACTCCGCGGCGAGCAGGCGCTCGCGCTGCTCGGACGCGGCCAGGCGCATCACGTCGTGGGGCCGCAGGGCGGTCTCCACGGCCATGGGGCATCCCGCCGAGCACTTGCCGCACTGGTAGCAGGCGGCGACGTTGACGCCGGTGGTGGCGCGCAGGTGCGCGGTCAGGGTGGGGGGATGATGGGAGCCAGCTTCCGAGGGGGGCGCGGACATTGCTCCTCCGAGGTGGCAGCGCCCAGGAGAGTGACAGGTGGAGCTCGAGGGGCGAAACGGAGCCCACGGCTGGAGGCTGCCGATTGACCGGTCGGGCTGGATGGCCCGCCGGGTGAAGAGTATCACAACCGCCCGCCCACCCAGGCTTCAGGCCTCAGACCTCGGGCCTCAGCTCCCCCGCCCGCCCAGGCTCAAGGCTCAACGCTCAAGGAACTACATTGGGCTTGTGGGTCCGGGCGAGTGCCGGAGCTGATCCCCTGTTTGCCTGATGTGCGGATCTGCCGGGAGGGTGGGGGAGCTTGAGCCTTGAGCCTGGAGCCTTGAGCCCGGGTGGGTGGGAGCGACGGGCCACGGACCACGGGCCACGGACTACGCCCGGAGCAGGGTGCGGGTGGCGGTGGCGGGGGTCTCGAGGTCGAAGCGGAGGAGGCAGAGCTCGGGGCCGTCGTGGGCGGCCTGGAGGGCGACGGTGCGACCGAGCTGCTCCATGAAGCTGCCCGTCAGCCGGGTCGACTCGTGGACGTGGCCGTGCAGGGTGAGGTGGGGCTGACGCTCCTCGATGAAGCGGCGGATGGCGATGCTGCCGATGTGCAGATCCAGAGGCACGCCCTCGAAGGTCTTCCCGTCGAGGGCGGCGCGGTCGAGTCGCGAGTCGTGGGGCGGGGCATGGAAGAGCACGACCGTGCGGGATAGATCCCCGTCCGGAAGGATGGCATCGAGGTCGCGGGCGATGGTGCCGAAGCGCACCTCGTTCTCGGGCACCGCGACCGTGCGCACGCCCTCCTCCGGGGAGACGCACCCGGGGTCCACGAAGCGCGACACGTCGTAGCGCTCCCAGTCCTTGAAGAGAAACGGCGTGGGTGGGACGAAGGCGTAGCCCCAGACCGCAAAGCCCGCCACCTCGGCACGCCGTCCGTGCAGGTACTCCCACAGGCCCATGGCCTCGCCCCGGCAGAGCTCGACCTCGGCGTCCCGGCCGTCGTCGTTGCCGAGAATCAGCAGGATGCGCGGGTACTCCGTGCCGAGGGCGTCCCGGAGCTGCCCGAGCTCGCGAGCCAGACCTCCCAGGAAGTCCTCGTCGTCGTCCGACAGGAGACGGCGCACTCCGGACGGCAGGAGGTCCCCGCCCAGGAACACGACCTCCGGGCGATCCTCGGCGATCGCCTCCAGGAGCGACTCGTAGCGGTCCGGGTGACCGTGCAGGTCGCTGGCGAAGAAGCAGGCGGTCATGACAGCGGATCCTCCCGGGCCGGAAGGTGGCCTGGATCGTGAGGTGCGTACGGGTCGAAGGTCGAAGGTCGAAGGTCGAAGGCCAGGACAGCAGGCGCACTGCACCGAGGGCGGGCGGGCGTTCGACCTTCGACCTTTGACGTTCGACGTGGCCGTTGCAGGCAGATCCAACTCCCGGAGGAGCGTGCGAGCCGGCGCAGTCTACCCGTCACCCGCCAAGTGTGGCACGATTCGCCCATGAGCGAGAGCCTTCCCCGGGTCCGACACGAGCTGCCCGGCTGGCAGTTGCTGTGGGCGCATCTGACCATGCAGGACGGTGCCGGGGAGGCGCTCGGTGCCCTCGGGCGGAGGACCCAGGCGGACGTGCGCTCCCGGTGGACGTTGGAGACGCTGGCACAGCAGCCGACGGTGGCGGCGGTCCGCGCGCTGTTCCGGCAGACTGGCTGCGACCCGACCCGCTATCGCCCCTCCTCGGAGGCGCTCCTGCGGCGCGTGCTCAGGGGTGACGACCTGCCGGCGATCCTGCCTGCCGTCGACCTCAACAACCTCCTGTCCATCGAGCTGGCGGTGCCATCCTGTGTCATGGACGCACGGCACGTGGCGCCGCCGTTCGTGCTGCGGGCCGGCCGTCCGGGAGAGCGCATGCTCTCGATGCGCGGCGACTTCGACCTCGATGGCAAGCCGCTGCTGGAGGACGGCCGGGGCGTGTTCGGCACGCCGATCACCGACAGCGAGCGCGTCAAGGTGCAGGCCGACTCCTCCGACATCCTGCTGGTCGCATACCTGCCGGTGGCGGTCGGGGTGGCGGGCGAGGCCCGCGCGTGCCTCGAGCGGTTGCTCGCTGCCGCCCCGGTGGGCGTGCTGCACGCGGTGGGAACCTCGGACTGATTGCCCTGGCGGTGTCGCATACGACCTCGAGCTTCGAGTTCCGGTATCATCGCGGGGCTGGACGGGCGAAGCTCGGCCGGTCACGGGGAGGTCCCATGAGGGTTGCGGTGGCAGTCGGGTTGGTCATGGCGGTGCTTGGAACGGGATGCGGTCTGCAGGACGTCAACACCCCGGTCCCGCAGCCGGACACCACGATCTTCGGTCGCATCGCCGGCATCACACCCGTGGCCGGCGAGGAAGGTGCCGTGGATGTGGCAATTCAGGCCGGTTTGCCGGAATCCATGAGCAGCGCGCTGCAGCGTGACGGACGACCGGTCCCCCAGCTCGAGAAGGACCTCAAGGTGTCGCTGAAGGTGACGGCCGAGACCCTGTGCCTGGCCGACTACCTCCCAACCGACATCGACAGCTTCCGGGTCGGGCAGGAGGTCGCGGTCGTCCCGGTCCCGGGCTCGAGTGCCATGGTCGGCTCGAAGAAGCTGCTGGCGACCGCCGCGGAGCTCTCGGTCTTCTCGGCGTTCCAGGTCCGGTACCTTGCCGGCTCGCTCGAGAAGCTGCCACCCGAGGTCGCCGAGCCGTCCGACCCTGCACGCATCAACTCCGCGGGTGCCGAGCTGAGCCCATTGCCGCTGTACGGGGGGAAGGTCCTGTACTTCGCCGCCGGCCTGACACCATCGGCCCGGCCCGACCTGCACCCGGCACCGATGGGCGCGGTGCGGGCCGGGATGGGGACCCCCGAGAGCCTCCAGACCTGGGCGGTCGGTGGCTTCCGGCCGTACCGGGTGGAGTGGTCGAAGGATGGTTGGGGTAAGCCGGAGCCCGTACAGCTTTCCGGCATCCCGGAGGACGCCAACGTCCGCATGACCTGGGTGAGGAAGGACGAGACCGCCTGCCTGATCGAGGTGCTCCTGCTCTCGGGCGAGCGCCAGCTCTGGGCGGCCCGGCGCGACGACGCCCGCAAGCCGTGGGGCGCGCTCGAGCAGCTCACACTCCCAAGCGGCAGGAGCGTCGGTGACGCCCAGCGCTTCGGCCCGGAGCTCACCTACATGATCTGGACCGCCTACGAGCCCGAGACCTCGGACCTGTGGCTGCAGTCGCCGGACAAGCCCTCGCAGATCCTCGAGCCCCGCATCAACACCATGGGGCCGGAGTACTCCCCGCGGCTCGGCCCCAAGTCGATCCTCTACTTCTGTCGCGGTGACCGGCAGCTCCTCTTCGAGAACCAGATGGTCCGCGAGGTGCGCCTGCCCGGCAAGCAGCGCCGACCGCTGCTCGAGGCCGCTCCCGTGGCGGACGGATCGTGGGTGTTCTGCCGGATCCCGCGCTACACGCCCGGGCAGCTCGACTGGAACATCGCGGTGGTCCCGCGCCAGGGCGACGGCTGGGGCGCACCCGTCCTGGTGGACGACTGGAAGCCCTGACCGTCCGCCCTTGCCGGGAGTGGTCGGTGTCCGGTGGTCAGTGGTCAGAGGCTAATTGGGGAGAGGCTCTTCCGAGGTACACAGCGGCTGCTCTGCTGCCGGCTGGCTCTGCTGGGGTTGGGTACTCAACCTCTGACCACCGATCACCGATCACCGACCACCGCCGGGGCGTCACTCGTTGCGGACGGGCCAGAGGTCCCGCACGAGGGGGTGGTCCCAGGGCACGCGGTACTCGTCCGGCGCGTCGAGGTCGAAGCACCTCGTGACCACGTAGAACAGGCCGCACGGGACGGTGAGGGGCTTGTAGCCGTGCGCGACGCCCGGGGGGATCTTGACGAGGGCGTCCTTGCCGTCCCCCAGCACCACCACCTGGGTCTGGCCGGCGGTGGGGGAGCCCTTCCGGAGGTCCAGCATCACGACCTTGAGCTTGGACGGCGGAGGGCAGAACCAGATGTCGCTCTGCCCGAGGTGGTAGTGCAACCCCTTGACGTGGTCGCTGGCGGTGACGAGGGAGTAGTTGAGCTGCGCCACCGGCACGCCGGCGAAGAACGCAGTCAGCTTCTCGGTGCCCGGGTGCGTCGGCTCGGCGCGGTACAGCTCCAGGAAGAGCCCGCGGTCATCCACGAAGCGCTGCAAGGGGAGGATCTCAACACCAGCCAGCGGCTGCGGTCGGGAGTAGGACTTGGGGACGGGCTCGAAGCCGTCCAGCAGGTCCGTGATGGCAAGCTCCATGGCATCCACCTCGGGGAAGGAGCGTAACACAGGCCACCGCACGCCCGTTCGAAGCTCGAAGGACGGGAGCAAGAACTAGCTCAGGTGGTTCGGGCAACCTGGACGTCGACGTGGACGTGGACGTGGTCGTGGTCCTCGGTCTTGACCCGTGGTCTGCGAGCTCCCCATTCACGTCGCGGAGCCGTGGTGTTCCCTTGCGGCCGGCCCCCTCGGGAGGCCGAATGCACGCTCAGGGTCAGGCAGAAGG
>JALOLB010000139.1 GCA_025456225.1 Thermoanaerobaculaceae bacterium | reverse complement strand
CCCTCCCAGGCCTCAGGTCACCCCCACCCATCCACCCGGGCCTCAGGTTCTCCGCCCACCCCTGCCCCCGGCCTCAGGCCTCAGGTAAGACAGGCCTCAGGTTCTCCGACCACCCACCCTTCCGGCCTCAGGCCTCAGGTCACGCCCGCCCAACCACCCGGGCCTCAGGATTTCCGCCCACCCCTGCCTCCGGCCTCAGACCTCAGGTAAGACAGGCCTCTGGTTCTCCACCCACCCACCCTTCCGGCCTCAGACCTCAGCTCCCCCACCCACCCGGTCCTGTCTTGTAGTAGCTGAGGTCTGAGGTCTGAGGCCTGAGGCCTGTCTCTCCTGAGGCCTGAGGTCTGAGGCCTGAGGCCTGTATTTCCTGAGGCCTGGGCGGGCGCGTGGGGGGCTGAGGCCTATCCTTCAAAGGGGAGCCGGGGGACGAGGGGGGACAACCGGGCGAGGATCTCGTAGTTGATGGTGCCGGCGAGCTCGGCGAGCTCCTCGACGGTCACCTGCTCGGTGCCGTCCCGCCCGATCAGCGTCGCCACGTCTCCCACCGCGACACCCGGTACGTCGGTGACGTCGACCATCACGATGTCCATGCACACCCGGCCGATCACGGGCGCGGGCCGTCCATGCAGGAGCACCCGCGCCCGGTTGGAGAGCGCCCGCGGGTAGCCGTCAGCATAGCCAATGGGAAGCACGGCCAGGCGCGTCAGACGCGTCGGGCGGAAGGTCAGGCCATAGCCGATCGGCTCGCCGGCAGCGACGTCCTTGACCTGGCCGACGCGGGCGCGCCAGCGCAGCGCCGGCTCCAGCTTGACGCCGTCGCGTCCGTGCGCGAGCAGCCATGAGAGGTAGGTCTCCCTGGACGGCCAGTGACCGTAGAGGGAGATGCCCAGCCGCACCATCCCGAAGTCGGTCTCGCGGAACAGCAGGGCGGCGGCGGAGCACGCAGCATGGGCCACGACCCCGGGCGCCACGGTCCGCACGCTTTCGAGAGCCTCACAGAACCGTGCGAGCTGCCGGTAGGCAAAGGTGTGGTCGGTGGTGTCCTCGATGTTGGCGAAGTGGGTGGCCAGACCGGCCACGCGCAGCCCCCGGTCCAGCGCGGCCTGCGCCAGGCGCCTCGCCTCGCCCGGGGCGACGCCCTGCCGGTGGGTGCCGGTGTCGATCTTGAGGTGCACGCCGAGCTGCTGCCCCAGCCGCGCTGCGTGCGCCGCCAGCGCGTCCAGGACCTCCAGCGTCGAGACCAGGACCTCGACCCCGGGGTCCACAACGGTTTCCACCTGGCGACCGGTCAGGAAGCCCATGAGCAGCACCGGCGTCGTGATGCCGGCCCGACGCAGGTCCCGCACTTCGTCCGCACCGTGGACACCCAGCATCTCCACGCCCTCGGCCGCACAGGCCCTGGCCACCAGCTCGAGCCCGTGGCCATAGGCGTTGGCCTTGACCACGGCCAGCAGGCGGGTGGAGGGTTGGACCAGGCTCCGGAAGATGCCGAGGTTGTGGCGCAGGGCCGCTTCCGAAACCTCGATCCAGGTGGTCAGGCCGTTCGTCCGCTCGTCCATCACGGGGCGCGAGTGTACGCCGCTCTCGCCAGCCCGCAAGGGCCGCCCTACAATGGCGCCTCGTGAGAGACGCCCCCGGCATCCGGCGCCGCCTGCGCATCACCCGACGGTTGGTGACCCAGCGGCTGCACGACCTCCACGGCCGCTACTCACGGCTGTTCTGGAGCCTGCACTCGGCGTGGGCGCTCGTCACCGGCATCGTGGTGCTGGTGCTGGCCCACAACCGTTACGGCTTTCTCAAGTGGGTCGTGCTGTTCCTGGGGCTGACCTGGGTGTCGACCCTCTTCTTCTCCCGGTTTGCCGGGCTCTCCGACTCCTCGGCGTTCCGTTTCGCCAGGGGGTTCGTCTCCTACCTCACCCGCGTGATGTACCAGGAGACGCTGTTCTTCCTCATCCCGTTCTACTTCTACTCGACGACCTTCCCGTCCTGGAACAACGCCTACGTCGTCATGCTGGCGGCGCTCGCGGTGCTCTCGTGCTTCGACATGCTCTTCGACCGCCTGCTGCGTGAGAGGCCGTGGTTCGCGCTTGCCTTCTTCCTGGTGGTGACCTTCTCGGCGCTGCAGTTCTTCGTCCCACTGCTGCTCGGCATCCGTCTCACCCACGGCGCCCTGATCGCTGCCGGCGTCGCCTTCCTGGCCGCCATCCCCCTCGCCTACTCCTGGAACGACCTCAAGCGGGGCCGCGTGCTCCTGCGCCTGGGGATCGCCCTGGTGCTGACCCTCGCGTTCGTGAGGGCAATGCGGTTCGCGATCCCGCCCGTCCCGCTCCGCCTCACGAAGGTCCGGTTCTCGGCACAGATCGACCCGAGAACCCTCCGCATCCCGGCCGAGCTCGGGGCCAGCACGCCCGCCGGCAATCTGACCAACGGCAAGCTGTACGCGACCGCCACGATCTTCGCCCCGTCCCGCTTGCCGGCGGCCCTCCAGTTCCGCTTCCTCCACAATGGCAGGACTGTTCGCTGGTCGCGCACGGTAAGGCTTGTGGCCCACGACAAGGGGTTCCGGATCTGGGACGTCTACAAGCCCGCCCGCGGTCCGGTGCAGCCCGGCCGCTACCAGGTGGAGATCTGGACGGACGACAGCCAGCTCGTCGGCCGGAGCGAGATTGCCGTCACGCCTTGAGCGGTGGTCAGTGATCTGTGCTCGGTGATCGGAGGGCAGTGACAGCGAGAGTGTCCTCTCTCCCTCCGACCACTGACCACCGAGCACCGACCACGGGTGGGTGGCTCGGGGACGTGCTACAGCAGCGAGCGAACGGCAGCGAGGGCGGCCTCGTAGTCCGGCTCATGGGTCATCTCGGCCACGACCTGCTGGTAGCGGACGACACCGGCGCTGTCCACCACCAGCACGGCGCGGGCGTCGAGCCTCAGCTCCTTGATCAGCAGGCCGAACGCCTGACCGAAGGTCGCATCCCGGTGGTCGGAGATCGTCTCCAGGTTGGCGATCCCCTCGGTGGCGCAGAAGCGCTTCTGCGCGAAGGGAAGGTCCATCGACACCACCACGACCTTGACCCCAGCCCCCAACCCTGCCGCTTCCTGGTTGAACCGCCGCGCCTGCATGGCACATACCGACGTGTCCAGGGACGGCACCGAGTTGATGATCACCACCTTGCCGCCCAGCTCGGACAGCTTGAATGGAGACAGGTCGCCGCGCAAACCCCCGAAATCGGGTGCCGTCTCGCCCACCTTGACCGGGTTGCCCACGAGAGTGAGGGGGTTGCCGAGAAACGTGACCACTCCGGAACGCTCGCTCATTGTCATCCTCCGCGCGGCGTGACCGCGCCTGGTGTCACAAGCCCGCAGTGCGCTGCTGCATTCCCCCGCTCAGAGCGTGAACACGTCGAGGAGACGCCTGGCCGCGGTGGTGGCCGGCAACCGACCTTCCATCACTGCCGCCTCAAGCTCCCCGAGCAGCGCCACCACCGCCGGGTGCGTCCTGAAGCGCTCCCGGAGCTGCTGCTCGACAAGGGCGTGCATCCAGGACCGCTCCTGCTCCTGGCGGCGCCGGCCAAGCGCACCCGACGCCGTGGCGGCAGCCCGAAACTCCCCGATCATCTCCCAGACCTCGGGCACCCCCTCGCCGGTCAGCGAGGAGGCGCACCGCACCTGGCTCTGCCACCCCTCGGTCGAGGCCTGCAGGTAGTGCAGCGCCCGCTCGTACTCGCCTCGCGCCACCTCGGCCGCGACCCTGTTGGTGCCGTCGGCCTTGTTGACGAGGATCGCGTCCGCCAGCTCCACCACGCCCTTCTTGATCCCCTGCAGCTCGTCCCCCGCCCCGGCGACCAGCACCAGCAGGAAGAAGTCGACCATCGAGCGGACCGTGATCTCGCTCTGCCCGACACCGACCGTCTCGACGAGGATCACGTCGTACCCGGCGGCCTCGAAGAGCAGGACCGTCTCCCGGGTCTTGCGGGCCACGCCTCCCAGCACGCCGCCGGACGGGGAAGGCCGGATGAACGCGCCGGGGTCGGCGGCCAGCCGCTCCATCCGGGTCTTGTCGCCCAGGATCGAGCCGCCCGTCAGGCTGGAGGTCGGGTCGACCGCCGTGACGGCCACCCGGTGGCCCTGCCCGGTCAGGAACGATCCGAACGCCTCGATGAAGGTGCTCTTGCCGGCCCCGGGCACCCCCGTGATGCCGATGCGGACCGAGCGCCCGCTGTGCGGCAGGAGGAGGCGCAGCACCTCCTGGGCCTGGTCGAAGTGCGCCGGGGCGTTGGACTCGATGAGAGTGATCGCCCGGCCGAGCCTGGTGCGGTCCCCGGAGAGCACGCCCTGCACGTACTCCTCGGTCGTCAGGGCCCGGCGCACGGGAGCGCGGCGGTGCTGCCCTCGGCGCGTCCCGGGCAAACCGTCGTGGCCGCCCTCCACGCCCGGCATCACCCGCAGCGCCGACTGTCGGTCGTCTC
The DNA here is from genome assembly GCA_025456225.1 of Thermoanaerobaculaceae bacterium. Taxonomy (GTDB): domain Bacteria; phylum Acidobacteriota; class Thermoanaerobaculia; order Thermoanaerobaculales; family Thermoanaerobaculaceae; genus JAAYVZ01. Next base: position 6,099 of record JALOLB010000139.1, on the reverse strand, counting down.
TTTCGTGCGTCATCCCGTCTCCACCCTCCCCGAGCATACCGCGGGCTGCAGTCAGAGTGGCTGCAGGTCGAGCAGCGGCACCACCCGTTCCAGGGTCGAGGCGCCGCCGTGCACGAACGCGCGCCCGTCCGGCGCCAGGCGGAAACCGTGGTCGGCGAGCAGGAGCACCGGCTGGGCGGGATCCAACCGCCGGCCAAGCTGCCGCAACCCGACCTCCAGCTCCGCCGCGGCCAGGCGCCGCAGCTCGGCGAACGCCAGGTGCCGCTCGTGGAGGAGCCGATCGACGGCGTTGAGCTTGTGGAGCGGCCGATTCACGCCCCCGGAGGCCAGCGTTGCCAGGCATGACTCGGTGGTGGTGGGCGGGCGCACCTGGGCGAAGACGGTCAGGGCTGGCAACCACGCCGGGAGAGCCGCCGCCAGCACGCCGCGAGCGGCCGACAGCAACGGCAGGCCGAGGCAGTCGACGATCACCAACTGGTGCCCGGCAAACGCCCCGAGCGCCTCCACCAGATCCGGCACGTCGATGGACAGGCGCGTGTCCGCCAGGGCCTGCAAGCGGTCCAGCCACCTGCGGCCAGCCACCCGCTCGAGCCGCGGGTGCCACGTGTAGAGGCCCGCCGCAAGCGTCGCCAGCTCCTCCAGGCTCAGCGGCCGCGACGCGGTCGCTACGACGGCCGCCACTGCCTCCGCCAGGCTGCCGGGAACGGTCTCAACTGGAACCTCCAGATGCCCGTCCAGGACGAAGCCCAGCACCCGGTCCTCGACCGCCTCACCCAGATCGAGCGTCTCCAGCCGCAGCAGGCTCGCCGGGTGGACCCAGCCAGGTCGCACCAGCGCGGCGACGTCCGGCGAGATGGCCGGCAGCCCCTTCGGCACCGCGGTGGCGGTACGCAGGGCCTGCTCGACGCACCATCGCAGCAGCGGCGCCGGCACGCCCGGCTCCCGCCGCCGGGCGATGCGCAGGCGCCGGTCGCCCCGGCCGGCCAGGAGCCGCTCCAGCTCCCTGGCCAGCTCCCCCGGCTCCCACGTGCGGTCTGCGATCGACGCCAGCAGCTCGTCGCCGTCCACCTCCTCCACCACCTCCACCCCAGCGAGGTGGCGGTCGAAGGCGTCGAGGTCCGAGACCTCCGGCACCGGCGCCCGCCCTGCGAGGTAGGCCTGCAGACCGTCGCTCAGCTCGACGCCCTCGCCGTGCCAGCTCCGCAGCAGCTCCCCCACCCGGGGCTGGGCGAAGTAGCGCCGGAGCGTGGACTCGATGGAGTCGTGCAGGATCTCCCAACGCGCCAGCTCGGTCTGGACCGGCGCCGTCTCCCCGTCGAAGCCGCAGGCGCAGATCGCCTGGAACTCGAGGCTCCCGAGGCCCCCACAGCGCCTGGCCGCGGCCCGCTCCCGGCAGGCCGAGAGCTCGGTGAGCTCCTCCCGGAGCCCGAGATGGCGGCTCGTCGCCACCGCCGGCGGCTGCCAGGTCCACGCCGGGTGCTCGGCTACCCCCTGCCAGAATCCTCCGTGGGCTTCCCGGTAGTGCACGCACCACGCCTCGTAGGCCGACCGGGCGCGGGCCAGAGTCTGCTCCACCGCCACGAGGTCATCGAGCTCCGGTAGTCCGCCCACCCCGTCCAGGCGCGAGCGCAGCTCCTCGTCCCGCACCCTGGAGAGGGCCGGGTGGCTTCGCAGGTGGGCGAGGCGGCGCGCCTCCCCCAGCACCACGGGAAGCCGATCGGGCATGTCCTGCAGCCGCGCGATCTCCACGGCCAGGCGGCGCATGGAGCCAGCCTCGAATGCGAGCTGCTCGAACGCCTCCAGCTCGTCCGGGGTTCGGTCCAGCGACGCCAGGGGCTCCATCAGGCTGCCGATCGCGAGCCGCAGCTTCTCGCCCTCGGGCAGCCCCTCCAGCCGGGCCGCCAGCCCTCGCAGGCGCCCGCGCAGCCGGCTCGCCGCCTCGCGCAGTTGACGCACTGCCAGGCGCTGGGACGCCAGGGTCCACTGCTTGGGTCGACGCACGTCCAGCGCCGTGCACAGCTCCTCGAGGGCCGCGAGGCGCTCGGCGCTCAGGGAACGGCCCGGCACGATGCGGTCGTACTGCGCCGGCGTCGGGAACGTCTCGTACAGCTCCCGGTAGGAACGGCGGGACTTCTGGATGTCCAGCTCGCCCTGGGCCAGCAGGAAGACGAGCAGGACGTGAATCTGGTCCGGCACCAGCCCGTACACGCTGCCGGACAGGGCCTGGTAGACGGCGCTCACGGGCGGCTGCTGATCGACCAGGGTCATGACCAGGCGCGCCAGCTCGTGCTGGTCCAGCCGCGGGTGGCGGTAGCCGCCCGCATCCCGTCGCAGCAGCCCCATCGGCACCAGGTAGCCTTCGCTCACCAGGGTGAGCAGGTCGTTCCCTGTGCGTTCCCAGCCACCCCCCTCGGCGACGGTGCGGGCCAGGGCGCGGTAGGCCTCCCGCGGCAGCGGCCCGTGGGACGGTGCGAACCGCTCGAAGGAAGGAAAGCTGCGCTGCAGCAACCAGATAGCCTGTCGGTCCAACCACTCCCCGAACGGTACGCTGGTCTGGGGCTGCGCAAGACGCTCGCGCCGGCCGTCTGCTCCTGCCACGACCGCATCACCGTAGGCGGACCGCACCTGGGCCGCCAGCAACCCGTGCCGCTCGCGGATCCGCCGCTCGATGAGGGCGCGCAGCTCGCGACTGCCCGGCTGGGTCTGGAGTCGCAGCAGCGCGGCCAGCTCCACGAGCTCCCGGGAGACCGGAATGGCCTGGGGCAGCAGGGTCGGAACCCCGGCGGCCGGCGCCGGCTGCCCCCACGGCAGACGGATGCACAGGGCCGTACCGGGGCAGGGAGGCGGGTCCCCGTTGCCCAGATAGACCGCCCAGTGGCGCTCGTGGAAGTGCCAGCGCACCGTTCGGTGCTGCCAGCTTTCACGGTGCAGCTCGAACGGGTTGAACCCCTCGCCTGCCATGCCACCAGCCAGCAGCTCGAAGACCGCGTCCTCACTCCCTGCCGCGAGCTCTGCCACCTCCCGGGCCAGCACCGCCTCCAGGCGCTGGGAGGAGTCGTCCTTGAGGTCGAGGTCGAACCGGCCACCGCGCTCCCGCACGAACCGCCCCTCGGCGGCCAGCTTGTGGAGGGTCCGCTCCACCACCTGGAGGTTCTTCTCCGGTGCGATGCTGGTGGCCCGGAACAAGAGCCAGGACGAGGCCTCGGCCGCCGACATCCCCTCCCGCTGCCGGGAGACCTGGACCAGCACCAGCAGCTTGAGAAGCCGCCAGGCCAGAAGCTGCGCCGCCTCCGCTCCGAGCAGCTCGCCCATGTGGCGGCGGTAGTGGGCGAGCACGCTCTGGGCGATCTCGCAGAACTCCGGCTGCACCTCGAAGAGGTCCGCGAAGTGGTCGAAGATCGCGTCGGGGGTCAGCAGCTCGCCCCACCGCCGATCCAGGAATGGCTCGACGCCGCGGGCGGTGTCGCCACCCAGGCGGGTCAGCACGAAGTCCACGACGCCGCGGGTCTGGGAGAAGTGGTCGCGCACCTCCTCCAGCAGCTCGAGGGTCACGGGGTGAAGGGGGTACAGCTCCTCCAGCGCCGCGAAGTCGATCGCGGCCCCTGGCAGCGCCTGCTGGATCTCGCCCGAGAGTGCCCGCACCGCCGCCGGGTACGCCGGCTCCTTGACGAGCAGGTGATCGCGGATCAGCTCGCGCACGTGAGTGGGCGTCAGGAGCAGGCGCAAGGGGAAGCGGTCCTTGAGCTTGCGGTAGAGCGCGGACTCCAGCTTGCCGGCGTGCTCGACCTGCTCCTGGGCCGCCGCCACCACCCACAGACGGTGGTCGAGCGCCCACTCCCCCAGGAACTGCAGGAACCGCACGTCCTCGTTGAACGCCTGGGCCGTGGGCTTGGAGCGCAGGAACTCCGACACCTCGTCGAGCAGCAGCAGCACCCCCGCCGGGCTGTCCTCGGCGAGCTGTCCCCACGCCTGGCGCCGGTCGGCGCCCCCGCCAGGCAGACCGACCGCCTCGCCGACCAGGTCCTCCAGCCCCGCCTCGGCCCGGAAGTTGAGCAGCGAGACCGGGACCACCCGGGGCGCCGGACCGCCCATCCACCCGCCGGCCTCCACGAGGCGCGCCAGGTAGGCGAGGAAGTGGCTCTTCCCCGACCCGTAGGCACCGATCAGGAACGCGCCGGACCCGTGAGGCTGTTGCAGAACATGTTGCAAAGCCTTGAGATGCCGCTCGATCTCGGTGGTGCGGTGGTAGCTCTCGACGAGCCAGCCAGCCGACGCGTCCTGCAGGTCGGACAGCCGCACCACCGTGGGCCGCGGCACCACCCGAACCAGATCCCGGATCAGCGGTCCTTGCACGCCAACACTTTAGCGGTCTGGGCGTGCGGATGTCCAACCGCTGCGCTACTCTGACGGCGTGCAGCCCTCGCCCGTGATCGCGTTACTGCGGCGTAACCTCGCGCAAGCCCTGCGCGAGCGGAGGCTCGGGGACGCCCGGCTCCTGCTCGACCAGCTCAAGGAGCAGGAGCCGCTGGCCGTGGAGACCCGGGGCAGCGAGCTCGAGCTGCTCCTCCTGGAGGGCCGCCTCGACGAGGCCCAGGCCCTGGCGCGTCAGCTCCTCGACCAGTTCCCCGCCTCGGCCCGGGTCCACTTCCTGGGCGGCCAGCTCGCCTACCGCCGCCGCGCCTACTCCCAGGCCGCCGATCTCCTGACCGAGGCCGAGCACCAGTCTCCCAACTCCAAGACCCGCCACTGGCTGGGCAAGGCCCTCACCCAGGCCGGCCGCCTGGAGGAGGCCGAGGCCGTGCTCGTCACCGCCGCCGCCGAGTACCCGCCGGCCCGCTCGGACCTGGCGTGGCTCTACGAGCGCATGGAGCGCCCCGAGCGGGCCATCGAGATCCTGGAGGCGATGCGACGCGACCAGCCAGACAACGACTGGGTCACGGCCCAGCTCCAGCGCCTTCGCGCCAGGGGGTTGACCCCGGACCGCGTGCAGGAGGAGGTGGAGACCCTGGTGAGCCTGGGCGAGGAGATCCCGGACGCCCTGCTCCCGGAGTACCTCGACAGCCTCCTGGCCCAGGCTCAGGTCGAGCGGGCCCGGGCGCTGGTGGCCGAGAGCGAGTCGAGGCGGCCGCCGCGGACCCTCATCAGCCTCGCCTGGGTGTGCCATCGCCGCCTGGCGCCCGACCTGGCCTGCCACCTGTTCCTGCGGGCCCTGCCCGAGCACGCCGACAACGCCAAGCTCCTCGCCGCCCTCGAGGCCGACGCCCTCAAGGCCGGCCGCGCCCAGGAGCTGGGCGACACCTACCGCACGCTCGCCCCCCGCCACCCCGCCCTCTGGGGCCGCCTCCGGAACCTCATGAAACGCCTGGCCCACCAGTCGGCCGGCTCCCACCCTGCCAGGTGACCAGCCCCGTTCCACGGGCGTCGCGGAATGCGGGTAGACTGGTCGCGCTTGGACGCTCCATGACCGGGATGACACGCCGCGACGGACTCCTCTACCTCCTCGGTGGCTTCTTCGTCACCAACGCCATCGTCGCCGAGCTCATCGGCGGCAAGCTCATCCAGGCCGGCCCGTTCATCATGTCGGTGGGCGTCATCCCCTGGCCGGCGGTCTTCCTGGCCACCGACCTGGTCAACGAGTACTACGGACGGCCGGCCGTGAGGCGGCTCACCCTCCTCACCGTCGGCATGATTCTGTACGCCTTCCTCATCGTCTTCGCCGCCATGATGACGCCGGCAGCAGGGGTGTCGCCGGTCGGGGACGCCCCGTTCCGCACCGTGTTCGGACAGTCGCTGTGGATTCTCGCCGGGTCGGTCACGGCGTTCTCCGTGAGCCAGCTCGTGGACGTCGTGGTGTTCTGGCTGGTGCGCCACCGCACCGGCGGCCGGATGCTGTGGCTGCGCGCCACCGGCTCCACCGCCGTCTCGCAGCTCATCGACACCTTCGTCATCCTGGGCATCGCCTTCTGGCTGCCCGGCAAGCTCGGCACCGCCGACTTCCTGCGCCTGGCCGGCACCAACTACGCCTACAAGCTCGGGATCGCCGTGGGGATCACGCCGCTGCTGTACGCGATGCACCACGCCATCGACCGCTACCTCGGC
>JALOLB010000370.1 GCA_025456225.1 Thermoanaerobaculaceae bacterium | reverse complement strand
CTCGATGGCGACGTGGTTGCCGGTGAGCCGGCGGATCGCCTCGGCGAACTGCAGCACGGTCATCTCGGCGGGGTTGCCGATGTTGACCGGGTCGGTGACCTCCGAGAAGAGCAGGCGCACGATGCCCTCGACCTCGTCGTCGACGTAGCAGAACGACCGGGTCTGGGAGCCGTCCCCGAACACGGTGAGCGGCTTCCCGGCCAGCGCCTGGCAGATGAACGCCGGCACCACGCGGCCGTCGTGGGCGCGCATGCGCGGCCCGTAGGTGTTGAAGATGCGCACGATGCGGGTCGGCACGTCGTGGAAGCGGTGGTACGCCATGGTCATCGCCTCGGCGAAGCGCTTGGCCTCGTCGTAGACGCCGCGCGGGCCGACCGGGTTGACGTTCCCCCAGTAGTGCTCCGGCTGCGGGTGGACCAGGGGGTCGCCGTACACCTCGGAGGTGGAGGCGAGCAGGAAGCGGGCCCCCTTTGCCTTGGCCAGGCCGAGCGCCTTGTGCGTGCCCAGGGAGCCGACCTTCAGGGTCTGGATCGGTAGCTCGAGGTAGTCGATCGGCGAGGCCGGCGAGGCGAAGTGGAGCACAAAGTCGACCCGCCCCGGGACGTGGATGTAGTCGGTGACGTCGACCTTGACGAAGATGAAGCCGTCCCGGCCGATGAGGTGCTCGATGTTCGCGAGGTTGCCGGTGAGCAGGTTGTCGAGGCAGATGACCTCCATCCCCTCGTCCAGCAGCCGCTCGCACAGGTGCGATCCCAGGAACCCTGCTCCCCCCGTCACCACGGCCCGTGCCTTCGCCATTCCGTCCACCTCCGCGGGGGATTATGCGCCTGGGGACCCCCTCTCCACCACCCAGGCCTCAGGTTCTCCGCCCACCCCTCCACCCGGCCTCAGGCCTCAGGAGCGACAGGCCTCAGGCCTCAGGAGAGACAGGCCTCAGGCCTCAGGAGAGACAGGCCTCAGGCCTCAGACCTCAGGCCTCAGGAACGACAATGCACTTCTTGGGCGGGTGGGGGAGCTGAGGCCCGAGGCCTGAGGCCTGAGGCCTCTTGCTGGGCGGGTGGGGGAGCTGAGGCCTGAGGCCTGAGGCCTCTTGCTGGGCGGGTGGGGGAGCTGAGGCCCGAGGCCCGAGGCCTGAGGCCTTCTACTGGGTGGGTGGGGGAGCTGAGGCCTGGTCGGGTGGGTGGGGGTGGCGCGCGCGATGGCGGGTGATGAAGCGGCGGAGGAACCAGAACGTGGCCGGGCCGACGGCGAGGGTGCACAGGGTGGACCCCACGCCCCAGATGAGGAGGACATCCCACACCCAGCCTTCCAGCGACGGCGAGGTCAGGCGCTGGAGCAGCTCCCCGGGGCTCGGGAGGGCGAAGCGCGGCATCGGGATGCCGGTGAGGCGGCTGCCCAGCCAGCAGGCGCTGGGGAAGTAGAGGGTCAGTGTCCACGGGTTGATGACAAGCGTCCCGAGCAGGACGTCGGGCTTGTTGAGCCGCAGCAGGAAGGCCAGGAGGAGGGCGATCAGCGTGTGGAGCCCCTGGAACGGGCTGAAGCTGATGGCGATCCCGAGGGCGAGGGCGGCGGCCACTCGCGAGGGGGGCTCCTTGGCGCCAAAGGTGTTCCTCAGGCGCGTCTCGAGCCGGCGATAGACCGCCTTCACGCGCCCTCTGGAGGCCCGGCCGCCGGCGGCCGGAGCGCGATGGCGAGCACCTCGCTGGCGTCCTTCACGAGCTGGCTCCTGAGCTGGGCGCGCATCTCCGCGGCCAGCTCCGCGAGATCGCGCTGGTTCTCGGCCGGCAGGACGACGTCGTGGATGCCGGCCTGCAGTGCCGCCAGCACCTTCTCCTTGATGCCTCCCACCGGCAACACCTGCCCCCGGAGGGTGATCTCGCCGGTCATGGCGAGGTCGCGCCGCACCGGCCGTCCGCTCGCGGCCGAGGCCAGGGCGCACAGCAGCGTCACGCCCGCCGAGGGGCCGTCCTTGGGGATCGCCCCGGCCGGCACGTGGACGTGGAACCCGTGCTCCTCGAAGTACTGCGGGTCGATGCCGAGGATCGAGGCGTTGGCGCGCAGGAAGGAGAGCGCGGCCTGGGCCGACTCCTTCATGACGTCGCCGAGGTGCCCGGTGAGCCGCAGCTCCCCCTTGCCCGGCAGGGCGAGCGCCTCGACGTGCAGGATGTCGCCCCCCACCGGCGTCCAGGCGAGGCCGGTGGCGACGCCGACCCGGTCCCGGGTGAGCTGCTCCTCGGGCAGGAACCGGACGGTGCCCAGGAAACGCTCCACGACCTTCGGGGTCACGGTGTGCCGGCGCGAGGAGCCCTCCGCCACGGCGAGCGCCACCTTGCGGCAGATCGAGCCGATCTCCCGCTCGAGGTTGCGGAGCCCGGCCTCCCGGGTGTAGCGGTTGATGGCAAACCGCACGCCGGCGTCGGTGAACCGCACGAGCGTCCTGGAGAGGCCGTTCTCGGCCACCTGCTTGGGGATGAGGTGGCGGCGGGCGATGTGGAGCTTCTCGTCCTCGGTATAGCCCGACAGGCGGATGACCTCCATGCGGTCGAGGAACGCCGGGTGGATCGTCTCGGTGACGTTGGCGGTGGCGATGAACATGACCTTGGAAAGGTCGAACGCCACGTCCAGGTAGTGGTCGCGGAACGAGTAGTTCTGCTCCGGGTCGAGGACCTCGAGCAGCGCCGCCGACGGGTCGCCCCGGTAGTCGGCCCCGATCTTGTCGATCTCGTCGAGCATGAACACGGGGTTGGCGGTGGCGGCCTGGTTGATCCCCTGGATGACCCGGCCCGGCATGGCGCCGACGTAGGTGCGTCGGTGGCCGCGGATCTCCGCCTCGTCGTGGACGCCGCCGAGGGAGATGCGTATGAACTTGCGGCCGAGTGCGCGGGCGATGGAGCGGCCCAGGGAGGTCTTGCCGACGCCGGGCGGCCCCACGAAGCACAGGATCGGGCCCTTGCTGTCGGCCTTGAGCTTGCGCACCGCCAGGAACTCCAGGATGCGCTGCTTCACCTTCTCGAGGTCGTAGTGGTCCTCGTCCAGGACGCGGCGCCCGTGGGCGAGGTCCAGGTCGTCCTCGGAGAAGGTGCCCCAGGGCAGCCCGGTGAGCCA
>JALOLB010000369.1 GCA_025456225.1 Thermoanaerobaculaceae bacterium | reverse complement strand
CGCCACCTGTGTACAATCGTGCCGCTGTCCAGACCGGAGACATGGTGCAGCCAGCCCCTGATCTCGGATTCACCCGACGTGGGCGCCCCGCGGTGCTCGCGGGATGGTGCGCGCCCGTCCGGTCGCGCGTCGGGGGCATGATGTGAGCGGGCGCCACCTCACCGGTCACCTGGCCGAGGCGGCGACAAGCCTCGCCTTCAAGGACGACCTCACGGGCCTGTTCAACCGGCGCCTGCTCTCGCACCTGTTCGAGCACTGGTGGAGCGAGCTGGCGTCGGAGCACCAGCGGATGGCCCTGCTCATCCTGGACCTCGACCACTTCAAGGAGGTCAATGACTCCTACGGCCACCTGGCCGGCGACGTGGTGCTCCGCAGGGTCGCCGAGATCCTGCGTCAGACGTTCCGCGGCAACGACATCCTGATCCGGTTCGGAGGCGACGAGTTCGTCGTGCTCCTGCCGGGTGCCGGGCGTGAGGAGGCGGGGGTACTCGCGGAGCGCGCCCGCCACGCCCTCGTCACCAGCTCCTTCACGGCGCCCTCCGCCGGCACGGTGATCGAGGTGCCGGTGTCCTTCAGCCTCGGGGTCGCCACCTTCCCGGACGACGGCGAGCTGGGGGAGGTGATCCTCGGGCTGGCCGACGAGCGGCTCTATCTCGACAAGCGCGTCCGGCAGCCGGAGGCGAGGGGCCGCTCGGGAACGCTGCGACGGGCCGCTCTCCTGGCCGGGCTCGGCGTTGCAGCCGTGGCCGCCGTGGTGGGTCTGGTCATGGGGTTGCTGCCCGCGCCCCGCCCCACCGTGACGGTCGAGGGCCGTGCTCCCCTCCAATCCTCCTCGCAGTGGTCCCGTGAGCTGGCCCTGCTGGTCGAGATCGAGCGTCTCCGCTTCGAGCTGGACGCTCGCGTCCGACGGGCCGAGGTCCGTCCCCAGCCCGAGGCGGATCGCCAGGACATCGAGGGCCTCCGCACACGGCTGCTCCAGCTCGAAGGCCAGCTCGACACGGGACAGGGGGCCCTCGCCCTGCCCACACCCGACCCCGCTCCGCCGCCCGCGGCCTCACCCCTCCCCTCTGGAACCTCCGAGAGCGCGTCCGCCGCGCCAACCCCCTCGCTCACCGAGCCTCTCACGCATCCGACTCCCACCTTCACGACCGAGGTTGCCCCGCAGCTCCTGCGATTCGAACGCCCCTCCTATCCGGAGGTGGCACGGCGCTTCGGCCGCGAGGCCGTGGTGGACCTGCGGGTGCGGGTCGACGCCACCGGCAAGGTCGTGGCGGTGACCGCGATCGGAACGCCCATCGGCCTCGGCTTCGACGAGGCCGCGCGGCTGGCGGCGTTCCGCGCCAACTACGCGCCCGGCACCCGGAACGGCGACCCGGTATCCATGGACACCACCCTGACCGTGCAGTTCCGGCTCGGCGACACGCGCTGAGCTGCTGTATCCTCCGTCACGCACGGAGGTCGCGTAGCATGCCCGCCCCCACACGCATCCGCACTGTCGCACTTGGCCTGGTGGTCTTCTGGTCGGTGGCGGCCGGTGCCACATCCCCCGCGATCTGGCAGGACGTCGCCGAGGCGCCACTCCCGACCGGCGGCACCACCCGGGGCACCACACCGGTGGCGTTCCGCCTTGTCGCTCTCGATCGGGCGGCCCTCGAGGGCCTCCTCGCGCAGGTGCCCGCCGAGGCCTCCGCGGCCGTCCAGGCTGCGCCCGTCGAGCTGCCCCTGCCGATGCCGGATGGCACCTTCTCGCGCTTCCAAATTGTGGAGACTCCGGTCATGGCCCCGGAGCTGGCGCGGCGCTTTCCCGAGATCCGCACCTACCGCGGCCAGGACCTCGACGACCCCACCGCCACCCTCCGCTTCGACCTCACACCGCGCGGGTTTCACGCCCAGATCCTGCGGGCCGGGGACAGCGTGTACATCGACCCCCTGTATCGAGGCGAGACCGTGCTGCACCAGAGCTACCTGAAGCGCGACCTGCGCCGCAACCCCGACGAGCCACCGTTCGTCTGTCACGTGACGGATCCCGAGGGGCACGCCGACGACGACGGCTCCACCCTGCCCCGGGTCACTCTTCCCGCGACCCCCTCCGGCACGACCCTGCGCACCTACCGCCTGGCGCTCGCCGGCACCGGCGAGTACACGACCGCGGTCTGCGCCCCCAACCCTGCGGACGTGACGTGCGGTCTGGCGGCGATGGTGACCTCCATGAACCGGGTCAACGGCGTCTACGAGCGCGAGGTGGCAATCCGCATGGTGCTGGTCGCCAACAACGACCTGCTCGTGTACACCAGCGGCGCCAAGGACCCCTACACCAACGGCAGTGGCAGCACCATGCTCGGGGAGAACCAGTCCAACCTTGACGCCGTGATCGGCTCGGCCAACTACGACATCGGCCATGTCTTTTCGACCGGGGGCGGCGGCGTGGCCTACGTCGGAGTGCCGTGCCAGGCAGGGATGAAGGCTCAGGGCGTGACCGGTCGCGGGACCCCGATCGGCGACCCGTTCGACATCGACTACGTCGCTCACGAGATGGGCCACCAGTGGGGCGGCTACCACACCTTCAACGGCACGACCGGCAGTTGCAGCGGCAACCGCAGCTCATCGGCGGCGTACGAGCCGGGCAGCGGCTCCACGATCATGGCCTATGCCGGAATCTGCGGCACCGAGGACCTGCAGCCCAACTCCGACGACGTCTTCCACACCAAGAGCTTCGACCAGATCGTGGCGTACTCCACCGGGACCGGCAACACCTGTGCACAGCAGACCGCCACCGGCAACACACCGCCGACCGTCGACCCGGGCGCCAGCTACACCGTGCCCAGGCAGACCCCGTTCATCCTCACGGGGTCCGCCACCGACCCGAACGGCGACGTGCTCTCCTACCTCTGGGAGGAGTACGACCTCGGCACAGCCTCGCCTCCCCAGGGCGACACGACCGCCACCCGACCGATCTTCCGGAGCTTCACTCCCAGCACCAGCCCGTCGCGCACGTTCCCCAAGCTCTCGGACATCCTCTCGAGCACGCAGACGTTCGGCGAGTGGATGTCCAACCGCACGCGCACCATGACCTTCCGCCTCACCGTGCGCGACCACCGGGTGGGGGGTG
>JALOLB010000138.1 GCA_025456225.1 Thermoanaerobaculaceae bacterium | reverse complement strand
CGAGGATGCCAACATCCGGAGCTGCCAGATGGGGACCCACGACCGTCGTCACGGCGCCGCCGACCTGATCGTCGACATCGACGGCCGCGAGCACCTCAACCGGATCTTCGCGGCGCTGCGCGTGCTGCCCGGCGTGACCGGCGTCGGCTCGGGCCCCTCGTCGTTCGCCCGCCGTGCCTCCTTCTGAGAAAGACAGTCAAGAGTTGAGAGTCGAGAGTCGAGAGGTACGACTCGCGTCGGGTGTGGGGGAGACTCTCGACTCTCGACCGGGCGGGCGGGTGGGCGGTTGTGTGATCTGGCGCACAAAAGCGTCAGGGCCGCGCCAGCAGGCACGGCCCTGGAGTTCACGGGTGCAGGTCGACCCTAGTGAGGGGCCTTGGTGACCTTGCCGGAGCGCAGGCAGCGGGTGCAGACCTCGATCCGCTTGGGCTGTCCGTTACGCAGAGCATGAACAGAGCGGAGGTTTGGCCGCCAGCGCCGCTTGGTCACGTTGTGCGCATGGGAGATGCGGTTCCCCACCATCGTCGACTTGCCGCAGATTTCGCACGCCCGAGCCATACATCCTCCTCCCCCACGCGAGGGAGCGCGCATCCTAGCACTCCTGCTGGCGTTTGCCAAGAGGGAAGGGGCGTGGGCGGCAAGAGAGCGGGCCGAGTTGTGATCCGGGATACCGAAGTGCCCGCAAACCGCGCCGAGAATGTATCTGGTGGCCGTGGACTTCTTGACAAGCCGGTATCTGCTTGCTAGATTGGCTCCAAAAGATGGGATGCACGTGAGTACCATCACGTTACTACCGGCAATCGTGAAGAGGGGGCGGTGATCCGTGCTGCTAGGAAAGAAGAAGGGGATCGTCGGACTTGACATCGGCTCCTCGGCCATCAAGCTCGTGGAGCTCAAGGCTGGAAAGGGCGGACGGTACACCCTGTTGCACGCCGCCCACGCACCCCTGTCCCCGGAGGCGATCGTCGAGGGGACGGTGATGGACTCTTCGCTCGTGGTCGAGGTGGCCCAGCGGCTCATCCAGGAACAAGGCGTCAAGAACCCCAACATCGGCATCTCCCTGTCGGGGATGTCGGTGGCGATTCGCAAGATCCAGGTGCCCGCCATGTCCGAGGCGGAGCTCGCCGAGTCCATCCACTGGGAGGCCGAGCAGTACCTGCCCTTCGACGTGAACGAGGTGAACCTCGACTATGTCGTGCTGGCGCAGGACGCGGACAACATGGAAGTGCTGCTGGTGGCGGCCAAGAAGGACCGCATCGCCGACTACACCGGCATCATCACCCAGCTCGCCAAGAGCCCCGCGCTGGTCGACGTCGACGTCTTCGCCCTGCAGAACGCGTACGAGTACAACTACGGTGTGCCTCAGGACCGGGTGGTGGCGCTGGTGAACGTCGGTGCGCACATCATGAACGTCAACATCCTGGCCCACGGGCAGTCGGTGTTCTGGCGCGACATCGTCTTCGGCGGCAACGCCTACACGGAGGCCATCCAGCGGGAGCTCAACCTGACGCGCGAGCAGGCCGAGGCCGTCAAGTCCGGTGAGCAGCTCGGGGATCACACACCCCAGACCATCCTCGGCGTGCTCAACGGTGTGAGCGAGGACCTCGCGGCCGAGCTGCAGAAGACCTTCGAGTTCTTCTACACCACATCGAGCCACGACCAGGTCGAGGAGGTCGTGCTGGCGGGCGGTGCCTCCCAGGTTCTCAACCTGGACGGGGTGCTGCGTGAGCGGCTGGGCGCCAAGATCGAGCTCATGAACCCGTTCCGGGAGATCCAGTACTCGGAGAGCCAATTCAGCCCCGAGTGGCTGAACCGACATGCCCCCGCCATGGTGGTTGCGGTGGGGATGGCCCTGCGAACCACCGGAGACTGACGCGTATGATCAAGGTCAACCTGCTGGCCGAAGTTCGCGCTGAGAAGGTTTCCCGGCAGCCGCTCATCTCTCTCGGTGCCGCCAATCTGAACAACTACATCATCCTGGGTTTGCTGGTGGTGGGTCTGGCCGTGGCCGGAATCCGGTACTGGCAGCTCGACTCCCGGCTCAAGGAGATCAGGGATGAGACCGCCGTCAACCAGAAGGAGTACGAGCGGTTGAAGCCGATCATCGACGAGGTCGAGGCGTTCAAGAAGAAGAACGCCGAGCTCAAGCGGAAGATCGAGGTCATCGAGCAGCTCAAGCAGAACCAGCGGGGTCCGGTGCGGATCATGGACGAGGTCAGCAAGGCGTTGCCTGACCTGCTGTGGCTCACCTCGATGCAGTTGACGGGCAACACCCTCACGATCCGTGGCCAGGCCCTGAACGAGAACGCGGTCGCCAACTACATCTCCAACCTGGCGAGCAGCCCGTTCTTCCAGGAGCCCAGCCTCAGGATCATGCAGCAGGACGCTGGTGGCGTGTTCAGCTTCGACCTCGTCTGTGTCTTCAACTACGTGCCGAGGCAGACGACCGAGACCCAGAAGGCGCAGTAGCAAAGGAGCGAGGGGCTCATGGCCAACCTGGAACTGACGAACAAGCCTTGGTACTACGGGGCGATCATTGGCGTCCTGTTGGCCGGTGGCATCTTCTGGGGGATGCAGCGGCTGGTCTTTGAGGACCTCCAGAAGGACATCGTCAACAGCACCGCCGAGCTCGAGAAGCTGAAGGAGAAGGTGCGGCAGGGCAAGATGGCGGAGAACAGGCTGCCGCAGTTCCGTGAGGAGGCGCAGCGTCTCGAGACCGAGCTGCAGCGCCTCCTGCGCATCCTGCCGACCGCCCGCCAGACCGACGAGCTGATCAAGAAGGTGAAGTCGCTGACCGAGCGAGCTGCCTTCCGGCTGCTCACCTTCCAGCCCGGCGCGTTCACGAAGCGGGACTTCCTCTCGGAGTGGCCGATCACCGTGAACATGGAGGGCTCGTACCACGAGCTGGCGCTCTTCTTCGACCGTCTCTCGCGCTTCTCGCGCATCATCAACGTCGACTCGATGACGGTCAATGCGTTGGCCGGCAAGCGGGGCGGCTTCTCGATCAGCACGAGCTTCATCATGAAGACGTTCATCTACGGGTCGGTGCAGCAGCCGGGAGGTGCACAATGAGGGCCGTGACGCTGTGCGTGGCGATGCTGCTGCTGAGCCTGGTGGCCCTCGGACAGGCGCCGGCATCGCCGACGCCGGCTCCTGCCAGCGAGGCGCCGATCGACACCTCGGCGATCGAGGGAATCCTCCGTGGCGAGGAGGCGGCGGATGCCGGCCAGGGCTTCACCTACGACCCGGCCAACCGCCGTGATCCGTTCCGCTCGCTGCTCGCCGGTCCGCTCAAGGAAGAGCTGGGCGAGCGGCCGCCGGGCCTGCGTGGCATGGGGGTCGAGGAGATCAAGCTCCAGGGAATCCTCAATCTGCACGAAGGATACGTGGCGATGGTGCAGGGCACCGACAACTTGAGCTACATGATCGGTGCTGGTACGGTGCTTTACGACGGCACAGTGGAGCGAGTCGAGCCGGGCAAGGTCGTGTTCAGGTTGCAAGTGGCCGATCCTAAGAGCCTCAAGCCCTACCGCGAGGTTGTCAGGGTGCTGCAGTGATTCCGTCTTGGGGGTTGCGATGATGGCGATACGTTCTCGCGCGGTGACAGCATTGGTGGCGGCGGCGATCTCTGTCTTTTTCCTGCCCTTGGTGGTGCGGGCGGAGGAGAACGTTTCCATTCTCGGAATGGCGTGGACAGAGAAGCCGGCGCAGGCGCTGGTCATCAGCGCCTCGGGACCGCTGCGGTTCGGGGAGGCTCGGCCCGAGCCGGGCGTTGTGCTCCTCGATTTCCCCGGTGCGACGCTGGCAGCTCCAGTGGCCCCGGTGACCGTGCCCGAGGTGGGCCTGCGTCGAGCGGCTCTGGCGGCGCTCGCGGAGGGCGCCGGAGCCGTGCGGCTGCGGATCGAGGTCGACCCGGCGGCGAAGGTCTCGGTGGCGGTCCTTCCGGCTGGCATCGAGGTGCGCGTGCAGGCCCCGAGCGCCGGCGGCAAGGACCTGGCAGACGTCGTGCCGGTCGCCGACGCGACCGGCGTCTCGATCCACCTCGCCAGCGCCGGGCGGCTCGAGGGCAAGGTCTTCACCCTCGACAACCCGCCACGGGTGGTCGTGGACCTGCCCGGTGTCACCAACCGCGTGGCGCGGCGAGTGCACCCGGTCGGAGCGGGCGGTGTGCTCCGGGTGCGGGTGGCGCAGCACGCCACCGACCCGACGCCGGTCGTCCGCATCGCGGTGGACCTCGATCAGGCCACGACCTACACCCTGGAGCCCACCGCCGACGGGGCGATGCTCCGGATCGGGGCCGCCCCCGAAGCGCCACCGGTGATGGTGGCGGAGGCGGCGCCGGTCGTCGCGGCCCCCGAGCCGGCGGCCGTGAGCCAACCCCCGGTCGTCGAGGCGGCCCCCCAGGCTGCCCCGGTCGTGGCCGAGGCGGCTCCCCGGGTGGCCGGTCAGACGACGATCGTCGACGAGCCGATCGCCCCTGCCGCGCAGCCGGCCGAGCCGGCCCGGGTCGTGGCGGAGCCTCCCGCGGCGCTCGTGGCGCCACCTCCGACGGTGGTGGCCGCGGCGGCGCCTCAGGTGCCTCCCGTGGACTCCCCCTGGACCTCGACACCTGCTGCCATGGCCGAGCAGGCCGGGCAGTCCGAGCCGGGTGAGGGCAGCACGCGCGAGGTCGAGAGCGAGGAGAAGAAATTCACCGGCGAGCCGATGTCCCTCGAGCTGAAGGACGCGGACGTCAAGGACGTGCTCCGGACATTCGCCAAGATCACCGGCCTCAACGTGGTGGTGGACCCGGAGGTCTCGGGCTCGGTCACCGTGCAGCTCGAGAACGTGCCGTGGGACCAGGCCCTGGACATCATCCTGCGCATCAACGGTCTGGACTACGTGGTTGAGAACAACGTGCTGCGCGTGGCGAAGCTCAGCAAGCTCCAGGACGAGAAGGCACGGCTGGTCTCCTTCAAGCAGCAGGAGGAGAACACCAAGCCGATGCGGACGGTCACCAAGCAGCTCTCGTACATCAAGGCGACCGACGCCCGGACGCTGCTCCAGAGCGGGAACTTCCTCCTCTCGGCCCGTGGCACGGTGGTGATCGACGAGCGCAGCAACCTCCTCATCATCCGCGACAACGCCGACCGCCTGCCCAACGTGCTGGCGCTCCTCGACCAGGTGGACACGCCGATCCAGCAGGTGATCATCGAGGCCCGGATCGTCGAGACGACCCGGACGTTCTCACGCAACCTCGGTATCTCCTGGGGTTTCACCGGCACCGGTGACGCCCGGCATGGCAACACCACGAGCTGGACGTTCCCCTACAGCTACGCGGTCGAGGGTGGTTCGGACCTCCTCAAGGGAACCCCGGTCCTCAGCATGGCCTTCGCCGACATCCTCGACGCCTTCAACCTGGACTTCATCCTGGGCGCTGCCGAGAACGAAGGCCTCGCCAAGACGGTCTCCTCGCCGAAGGTCACGACCCAGAACAACCAGTCCGCCCGCATCCAGAGCGGCGTCATGATCCCGATCCAGACGGTCTCCAACAACACGGTGACGGTGCAGTATGTCGACGCCACGCTCCAGCTCCAGGTGACCCCGCAGATCACCGCCGAGGGCACCGTGATCCTGGACATCAACCTGCAGAAGCGCGAGCCCGCGGCCGGCCTGGCGGCGGGGGGCGGTGCCAACACACCGATCATCACCCGGGACGCCAAGACGATCCTCATGGTCCGCGACGGCGGGACCACCGTGATCGGCGGCATCTACCAGTTCAGCGACCAGACGTCCCAGGACCGCATCCCGGGGCTGTGGCGCCTGCCGCTACTGGGGAATCTCTTCAAGAACAAGGGCATCAACAACCGTCACGACGAGCTGCTGATCTTCATCACGCCGCGGATCGTGAAGTACTAGGGGGGACACTATGAAGACAAATCGCCTGGTGCTGGTGGCGCTTTGCAGTGTGGCGGCGGCAGTGATGGCCGGGTGCTCCGGAAGCAACCACTCCGCGGATACCGACGCTCCGGTCTATCTGACCGTCGACATCACGAAGGGAGTCGCCGACGCCCCGGTCAACCTGGGCGCCGACGTGATCATCCCATCGATGTCCATCAAGTCCTTCCCGAAGGCGCCCGGGGCCAACCTGTCCTCCCAGGACGACGTGGTGCTGGACCAGTGGGTGGTGACCTTCCGGCGCACGGACGGCGGGACGGCGACGTCGCCGGCGTGGAACAACACCTACAACGTCTACGTCCCCAACGGCGGCACCGCTACGCTCGAGAACTACCGGATCATGCCGGTGGAGTACCTGAGCCAGCCTCCTCTCAACCAGCTCTTCCCGGAGAACGGCGGTTTCGACAGGGAGACGGGCAAGGACAACATCAGGCAGGAACTCACCATCAGCCTCTACGGCAAGACGATCGGGGGCCGGAAGGTGAGCCTGACGTTCCCGGTGACCATCCGATTCTACTACGGAGCATGAGGCCGGAAATGCGGGAGACGACCATGAAGCAGAGAACTCTCATCGTTGCCTTGGTGCTCGGCCTGGCCGGCGTCCTCGCCGGATGCTCGGCGGACAGCCCGACCGCGCCCAAGCCGTCGCCGACCCCTACCGCGTACTCCATCACCCTGGAGTCTTCCGCCAGCTCGGCCGAGGTTGGTGCGGCGATCCTCCTGACGGCGCGCGTCACCCAGGGCGGGGGGAACGCGGCCGACAACACGTCGGTGACGTTCTCCTTCTACTCCTGCCCCGGCGCCGGCGTGATAAGCGACCCATCGTTCGAGAACGGCATGTGCCAGATCATTCGCACCACGACCTCGGGCGCGGCGACGGCCACCGTGGTGTCCCGAACCGAGGGGACGTACTCGGTGTCGGCCCTCGTGCGCGGGCAGACCCTCTCGAAGAACCTGAGGTTCTTCAACCCGGTCAACCCGCGCAGCCTGGCGATCTATGGCGTCGTGCCGGATGAGGGCAGCCCCGAGGGCGGCGAGCGGGTCACCATTCACGGGAGGGGCTTCGCCCAGCCTCTCGCGGTCACCTTCAAGGTGGCCAACGTCGACCGCAGCGCCCAGGTGGCCGAGGTCAACGCCGCCGGCACCCAGATGGTGGTGATCACCCCCAAGGCCCCGCTCGAGGGCGACGTCTCGGCCGCGGCCGACATCACGGTGGTGGCGGGCGTCGGCACGGAATCCGAGGTCGAGGAGACGGCCGAGAAGATCTTCACCTACACCAGGCCGTTCACCCCCGGCGCGCCGGCCATCTACTCCATCGTGCCGTCCGAGGGTCTGGACAAGGGCGGGGAGCAGGTCACGATTTACGGCGCCAACTTCTACTCGCCGACCGTCAAGCTCGGCGACGAGAACGCGCAGGTCGTGTCCACGAGCTCCGACCACTCGTCCCTGCTGCTCCTGACGCCCAAGCACTCGCGGCCTGCCGGGTCGACGCAGAAGGAGTACGTCGACGTCGTGGTCACCACGAACGCTGGCGGAGTCACGCGCACCAACGGCTGGGCCTGGCTACCGCCGGTCACCGAGCCGCTGGCTCCCGTCCTCTACTCGGTGAACCCGAACAGGGGCAGCCCGCGGGGCGGGCAGGAGGTCACCCTCCTCGGCGCCAACCTCTGCAACGCCTATGACACGATCACCAAGAAGTGCGTCGCGGCACCCGCCGTGAGGTTCGACGTTGACGGCTTCGGCGAGCGCACGGCGACCGTGCTGAGCTACGCCCAGGACGGCTCCAGCCTCGTCGTCATCACCCCGTCCATCTCTC
The DNA here is from genome assembly GCA_025456225.1 of Thermoanaerobaculaceae bacterium. Taxonomy (GTDB): domain Bacteria; phylum Acidobacteriota; class Thermoanaerobaculia; order Thermoanaerobaculales; family Thermoanaerobaculaceae; genus JAAYVZ01. The sequence goes on along the minus strand of JALOLB010000138.1, from coordinate 2,904 downwards.
CGAACCCGGTGCTCACCGATGCCAACGCGAGCATCACCGTCACCAACCCCCAGGGCTCGGCGACGCTCACGAACCTCTACACCTTCGTGGGCGAGGCCGGGGACCCGCAGATCCTCGGGATCTCCCCCAACAAGGGCAGCGCCCGCGGCGGCGACACCGTCACCATCTACGGCAAGTACTTCCTGGCCCCGGTGCAGGTGCAGTTCTCGCTCGGTGGACTGGCGGTGGTGGAGGAGGTCTCCGCCGACAAGACGGCAATCACCGTCAAGGTCCCGGCGGCGTCCATCCAGCCCCTCGATGCGGACACCTTCTCCAACGTCACCGTGACCACCCAGGCGGGAACCGGGCGGGATCGCTCGGCGACCCTGACCAACGGCTACCTCTTCCTCGCCGACGAGCCCACCCCGGAGCTCTTCGCCCTGTCCCCGAACTCCGGCCCGGTGGACGGCGGCACCCGCGTCACCATCACCGGCCAGGGGTTCCAGTACCCGGTGCAGGTGTACTTCGGCGACCGCCAGGCCCAGGTGATCTCCAACAACTTCAACCAGGTCATCTGCGTGACGCCGAGCATCACGCCGAGCCAGCCCGGCACCCCGACCAACGTCGAGGTGACGGTCCTCAACACCACGACCGGGAAGCGCTCCAACGCCGTCACCTTCCGCTACGGCGAGGCGATGTTCCTGTCGGCGATCTCCCCGAACCGCGGCCCGGCCGACGAGGAGACCACCGTCACCATCTACGGCCAGGGGTTCGTGGGCCCGGTGGAGGTCGTGACCGAGGCGGGCCAAGAGCGGATCCAGGCGAACGTGCTGTCGGTCTCGGGCACCGAGATCATCGCCAAGATCCGGCCACTTCCCGACAACCGCCGAGCCTGCGGGATCGTTGCGGCGGAGGTGACGGTCACCAACCTCAACTCCAACATCAGCGCCAGCGGCGTGACGTTCTACTACGAGTCGCCGGCCCCGCTCATCACCGCGGTGGAGATCACCGCGCCGACCAAGACGGGCAACGACAACACAGTGCCGCAGTACAACCCTGGATCGAGCTACGGAAGCTGCTCGACCAACTCGAACTGGGGCAACTACAAGGTCACGGTGCGCGGCAGCAACTTCCAGAAGACCGCGACGGGCAGCTCCGCGATGGTCATTTCCATCCCGGGCGTGACGGCCGAGCTGCCGACCACCTACGTGAGCGCCAACGAGCTGTGGTTCATGCTGCCAGACCTCACGGGCGTCGGGATGCAGGAAATCTCGTGCATCGCTGGCACCGGGACGTGCGGGCTCGTGTTCGTGCAGACGCCTGTGGCGCTGACGGTGAAGAACCTCCGCAGCAACTGCTCGGATACGCTTGGCGGGGCGATCGTGATCGTGCCGTGCGACCAGCGGTGCCGCGAGGTGCCGGCGATCAGTGCAATCACCATCGCTGTTCCTCCTGTAGGAGACCCAAACGTGGTGCAGGGCTTCACGGTTGGCGTGCCTTTTGATGTGACGGTCACTCTGACCTCTGCGCCTCAGGCAGGAACCAACGTCGTGGTGCGCCTCAGCTACGTCGGGTTTGACGCGGCCCCGACCGAGGTTACGGTACCAGGGGGCCTGGGCAGTGCCGCCTTCCTGTTCAGCGTCACGCCGACGGTGGCAGGCGCCGGCACAATCATCGCGCAGACCGGCACCGGCCCATGTACCCGGGTGGCACAGACCACTCCTCCGATCATTGTCCGCGCTGCACTGACGATTACGACCACCTCCCCTCTTGCGGCCGGTACGGTAGGCGTTGCGTACAGCCAGACACTGGCTGCAAGCGGAGGAAGCGGGGGTTATAACTGGACACTGGTGAGCGATGCCGGCTCTGGTCTGAGTCTAAGCGCTGGGGGTGTACTCTCTGGCACGCCAGCCGCAGCCAGCACCTACGTGCTGACTGTGAGGGTAAAGGATAGCGAGAACAGAAGCGTAGAGAAGCCCCTAAGCGTGACAATCGCGGCCGCAGCACCCTAGGCTGGGATCAGGTGCAGTGAACTCGGGCCGCGGGCAACCGCGGCCCTTTCCTTTGGCGGGCACCTGCGGGAGCAGGCCCGCAGTTCTTGGTACCATGCTGACGGAACGATGCGAGAATCGATGGTGCCCGAACGATCGGCAGGACGCGGCGAGGTGGCGCCCGGGAGCGGGGCGATGTTCGACCGCATTGCCGCGCGCTACGACCTCCTCAACCGCCTGCTCTCCCTGGGCCGCGACGGAGCGTGGCGGCGGGCGCTCGTGCGGGCGCTGGACCTCCACGCCGGGGACCGGATGCTCGATGTCGCGGTGGGCACCGCGGACGTCGCCCTGCAGGTACTGCGGGCGCACCCGCAGGTGGTGGCAGTGGGCATCGACCCGGCGCTCGCCATGCTCCGGCTCGGGGCCGCCAAGCTTGGGAACCGCCACCCGGCCGGGGGCTGGCACCTGGTGGGTGGCGACGCCAGCGGGCTGCCGTTTAACACCGGGGTGTTCGCGGGCGTGACCATCGCCTTCGGCATCCGCAACGTTCCGGACCGCCTCGCGGCGCTCGCCGAGATGGCCCGGGTCACGCGCCCGGGCGGGCGAGTGGGCGTGCTCGAGCTGCAGGTCCCCGACCACGGGCCGCTCCAGCCGCTGGCCCGGGCCTGGGTGCGCTGGGTCGTGCCGCTGGCGGGGAGGGTGCTGTCGAGCGCCGACGAGTACCGCTACCTGCGGCGCTCGATGGAAGCGTTTCCCTCCCCTCGCGAGTTCTCCTCCCTGATGGCGCAGGCCGGTCTCACCCGGGTCACCGCGCGGCCCCTCGAGGCCGGGGCGGTACGCCTGTACGTCGGCGAGGTGCCGCGGTGAGCGGGCTGACGCTGCCGAACGGCGCCGGGTGGCGCCTCCGGCTCGCCGAGGCGGTGGCCTCGTGGCC
>JALOLB010000368.1 GCA_025456225.1 Thermoanaerobaculaceae bacterium | reverse complement strand
TCCTGCTCGCCAAGGCCCAGGGGTGCCGGGTTTTCGACGTCGACAACGTGGCCTTTGTCGATCTTCTGGGCGGCGGCGGCGCGAACCTCCTCGGCTACGGGAACCAGTACCTTCTCGACGCGGTCAGGCGCGCGTCGACCTTCGGCCTCGCTGCCGGGTTCCACGCCGCCGCCGAGGTGGAGCTCCTGGAGATCCTCTCGGAGATGTTGCCCGACTACGGACCTTCTGTCCTCACGCCCGCCGAGAGCGAGGCCTGGGAGCTGGCGCTGCGGTGGTGCCGCCGGGACACCGGGCGCCAGCGGCTCGTGGTGTTCGACGGCAACCGCCGCGGCTCCACCGAGGCGCTCCAGGTCTCGGCGGCCGGCCCCCTGGGCATGTCGCAGCCCCTGGTGGCCGGCATCCCCCCCGAGCTGGCACGGCTCGTGCGGGTCGTCCCCTGGGGCGATGTCGATGCCTTTGTTGACGTCCTGGACGAGATCGGGATCGACACGGCCGCCGTCGTCCTCGATCCGATCGCCAGTCTCTTCGGGGTGCTCCGACCTGGTGCCGAGTTCCTGGAGGTGGTCCAGAAGCGCACGCGGGCCGCGGGCGCCCGGCTGGTCCTCGACGAGACGGTCACGGGGTTCCGCCTGGCGCGGGGCGGGGCGATCGAGGCGTTCGGGCTGCAGCCGGATGTGGTGGTGCTGGGCGGAGCCCTGGGCGGCGGCGTGTCGTCCATCGGCGCCGTGACCTGGCCGCGGCACCTCCAGGCGTCCCCGGGCGACGAGCTGCCGGCACCGGCGCCGCCGATCGCGGTCCTGGCCGCCACGGCAACGCTCTCGGTGCTGCGCAACGAGTCCATCCACCAGCGGCTGGAGGAGCGCGGGGCGCAGCTACAGAGCGGCATCGAGGCCCTGGCCGACAAGTTCGGGCGCAGCCTGCGGTGCACCCGTATCGGCTCCATCTTCTCGTGCTGCTTCTCCCGCACCGGCGTGAGTGACGGCACGTCCTTCGCGCGCGTCGACCAGGATCTGTGGGCCCGCTTCGTGAAGGGCGTGCGGGAGAACGGTGTCCTCCTCCCATCCCGCTCGGCGGTCACCTCGTTCATCTCCCACGCCCACGGAGTCAAGGACATCGAGAAGGTCCTCGCCGCCTTCGAGATCACCCTGCGCCGCATGCAGAAGGAAGACGAGGCCTAGGACCGCCCACCGCCCAGCCGGGCTCAAGGCTCCAGGCTCAAGGCTTCGGACCCCCGCCCAACTGGGTTGCGTCCTGTCAGCCAGTCATCAGGCCCATTCCCCCACTCAAAGGGAGCCCCGGACGACCTGGGCTGCCGATTCGCTCACGTGCTGATCGGCTGACCTACGGGGTGGGGGGAAAGACCTCCGGGAGGTGACGGGCCAGGGCCGCGAGGATCGTCGCCTCCTCGAGCGGTTTCTCCAGGTACTCCTGCACGTGGTGCTGCTGCCGGGCCTCGGCTTCCCAGCGCCGGCTCTTGTAGACGGCTGTCACCACGAACACCACCGGCCGGTACCCGGGCACCTTCTCCCGCAGCTTGGTGAGCACGTCGAAGCCCGACATCAGCGGCATGAGGGCATCCAGGACCACAAAGTCCGGACGGTTCGCGAGAATCAGATCGAGGGCTTCGCGGCCGTTGGCGGCCTCGAGCACATCCAGCCCCCGCTCCCGCAGCAGCTCCCCCAGCCACGCCCGGAACACCCGGCTGTCATCCGCAATCAGGGCCCTCACCACGGTCGCGACCCCCCTTCGCTCGAGCTTCCCGCGGGGGAAGCCCCGCAGACGCCGCTGGACGCCCCACCGCAGGTGAGAATGCTCAGGTGTTGAAGCTCGTCAGGGCTTCCGGCTCGGCGTCGTAGACGTCGAAGACGGTGATGAGCTGGGTCACATGCAGGATGTCGGTGATCTTCTGGGTGAGGTTGAGCAGCTTCATCTTCCCACCCCGCCGCGACAGGGTCGTGTAGCATCCCACCAGCTCGCCGATTCCCGACGAGTCGATGTGCGAGACCCCGCCGAAGTTGAGCAGGATCTTGTTGTACCCGGCACCGACCGATTCCTCGATCCGCTGCCGCAGCTCCACGTCGCCGGCCCCGATGGTGATCTTCCCCTCGAGATCCAGGATGCGCACATCCCCGACGTCACGAACCTTGGTCTTCATTCGCTCCTCCTCGTAGTCAAGCTCTTGCGCAGCCGAAGGCGGGTCCCGCCCTGCTCGGCCGGGCTGAAGTGTACCTCGTCCATGAACTGCCGCATATAGAACACACCACGCCCGCTCGACCGCAGGAGGTTGGAGGGATCAGTGGGATCGGCAACGGCCTCGGGGTTGAAGCCGTCCCCCTCGTCCTCGATGACAACCTCCAGCTCCTGCTGCGGGTCGAGCCGGACCTCGACAAACACCCGCTTGTCCGGGTTAAGCTTGTTGCCATGCTTGATCGCATTCGCCAGCGCCTCGCGCACGGCCATCCCCACCCAGTAGCAGGTCTCCTCGGCGATCTGCTCGCTGTGACACATCTCGCTCAGCACACGTTCGACCAGCTCGATGTTCTCGTACAGCGACAGGAGCTGCAACTGGGCTGCTCGCGTCATGCGTGCGAAGTATAGCACCGCCATCGGCACGCTTCTCGCCTGCTCCGTGGCAGCGGCCGAGCCCTGCCCACAGGCACTCCAGGTCATCGCCAGGGACCTGGCCGCGCTCCGTCGGGTGGAAGCCCCCTTCCTCCCACCCTGCCGGTTCATCGCTCCCGGCAGCCTGCGTGGCGAGCTGGACACCAAGCTCAGGCGGGATCTTCCGTTGCCACCGGAACGCTACCTCGAGTCTCTCTGGCGACTGGGCCTCATCGACCAGGAGCCCGATCTCGTCTACCCCCGTCTCCTCGACTTCTACTCGAGCCAGGTTCTCGGGTTCTACGAGCCCGCCAGAGACGAGATGGTGCTGCTTCGACAGGAGAACCCGGCATCCGTGTCCGGCACCCCGGTGTGGGCTCACGAGCTGGCCCATGCCGCCCAGGAGCGCCGGTTCGGCCTTCCCACCCGCCTGATGGCGATGCGCGACGATGGCGACCGGCAGCGGGCGACCTCGGCCATCGCGGAGGGCGAGGCCATTCTGGTCATGCTCGTCCTCGACCAGGACGGCCCGGATCTGCCGGCTCTGCGCCGTATGCAACGGCAGCTCGCGGCCCAGGCCGAGACGCTGGCGCCTCCGCCTGGGGTACCCCCCTACTTCGTCAAGGAGCTGGTGTTCCCCTATGCCCAGGGCTTTTCCACCGTGCTCGCAGCCTTCGAGCGAGGAGGGTGGCCGGCCGTGGACGGGCTGCTGGCCGACCCGCCCCGCACCACCGCCCAGCTCCTGCACCCCGAGCGACCGGGGATCCCGGCCCACCTCGGGGACGAGGTCCTGCCCGCTCCACCCCCGGGGTGGACCACGGTGCTCACCGACACCCTGGGCGAGTGGACCCTGGCAACCTGGCTGCGGCTCCGTCTTGCGCCTGCCGAGGCCTCCCGCGTCGCGTCGGGGTGGGACGCGGATCGGGCGCGGCTGGTCACCGGGCCCGACGGCGCCTGGGCACTGGCGCTCGTGGTGCGCTGCCGTGACAGCGAGGCAGCGGCCAGGCTGGCCGCTGCCTTCGAGTCCCACCTGCCGTCCCTGCTGGTCAACCTCAACCCCGGCACAAAGCCGAGAATCCTGCAGGAGCTCGTGGGTGCAACAGTCAGCGTGCGGGTGGGTTGGCCGGCGCCTTCGCCCCGACCAGGGTCACCTTCTTGATGACGACAGGCGTCTTGGGCACATCCTTGCCAAACGGTCCGGCGGCGCCAGTCGGCGTGCCACCGATGGCGTCCACGACCTGCATCCCCTCCACGACCTTGCCGAACACGCAGTAGCCGAATCCCTGGTCCGTGTTGTTCTGGTGATCGAGGAAAGCGTTGTCTGCGAGGTTGATGAAGAACTGCGCCGTGGCCGAGTTCACCTCTCCAGTGCGCGCCATGGCGATGGTTCCCTTGAGGTTCTTCAACCCGTTTGCGGCCTCGTTTACGATCGGCTCGCGCGTCTCCTTCCGGGCCAGATCCGCCGTGTAGCCGCCACCCTGGATCATGAAGCCCGGGATGACCCGGTGAAACACCGTCCCCTCGTACTGACCGGCTTTCACGTAGTCGAGGAAGTTGTTGACCGTGATCGGGGCCTTGACGGGGTCCAGCTCCAGGACGATGACCCCCTTGCTCGTCTCGAGCCTGACCTGCACCTTCTCTGCCGCCGGCACCGCCGAGGCAAGTGCGAGCAGCATCAGCACGATGATCACTCCATGTCGCATTCTCTACGCTCCTTTCGAGCCACCGGGGCTAGCGCGGCCGCGCCGCCGTGAGCGAGAAGCGCGGCACCGCGCGCTCGTTCTCCATTTCCACCTTGAGGATCGCCCGACCACCTGGCACCAGAGCCGCTGGAAGCGTCTGCTCTGCCAGCACGACGCCTGCCTCGTCGCGCAGGCGGACGCCGAGGCTGCGATTGCCGGACCGGATCGTGAAGACCTCCTGGTAGACGCCGGCACCCTTCTTCTTGATCCCCAGGAAACCCTTGGTGTAGTAGTTGAGCTGCTTCCTCGCCAGGGCCTCGCCGTCAAGATCGACCTCGAGGGTCGCCGCACTGAGCGGGCAGTTGAAGTAGACCTCCAACCGGGTCTCAGCCACCACCGGTGCGGGCGTTGGAAGGACCGTCTGGAGCGGCAGTGGGGCCTGCACCCGCGGTCCCGCCCGGCCGACGCGCAGCCGCTCCTCAACAATGCTCAGGTAGCCCGGCGCCAGGGGATCCGCGGGGTTGAGAGCCACGGCCTCCCGGAGGCGCTCCGACGCCTCACCAGACCGGCCAGCCTTGTACAAGGCCCACCCCTCCTCGCGGAGAGCCTCGGCTCGAGCCAGACGCCTGGA
>JALOLB010000367.1 GCA_025456225.1 Thermoanaerobaculaceae bacterium | reverse complement strand
CGTCCATGACCCCGCGGACCAGAGCGTCCCGGTGCTCGGCGGAGCGGAGCGGCGGGTTGACCTTCGTCGCCGTGTCGAACTCCCGGTCGGCGACGGCCTGGTCGGTGAGGGCGAGGTGGTGAGGCGTCACCTCGCACGTCACCTGCAGGCCCTTCGCCTTGGCGGCCTGCACCGCTTCCATGGCGCCGCGCGTCGAGAGGTGGGCGATGTGCACCCGCCCGCCGGTCAGCTCGGCGAGCACGATGTCGCGCGCCACCATGACGTCCTCGGCAGCACTGGGGATGCCTTCCAGGCCGAGGCGGGTGCTCACCGCGCCCTCGTGCATGACGCCCTTGGCCACCAGGTCGGGGTCCTCGCAGTGGTCGACGATCGGCACGTCGAAGAGCTGGGCGTACTCGAGGGCGCGCCGCATCAGGTACGCGTTGCGCACCGGCTTGCCGTCGTCGGAGAACGCCACGGCGCCCGAGCGGACCATCTCGCCGAGCTCGGCCAGCTCCTCGCCGGCCAGGCCCTTGGACACCGCGCCGATCGGGTGCACCCGGGCCAGTTCGGCCGCCGCGGCGCGCGAGCGGATGAACTCGGTGACCGCGGCGCTGTCGTTGACCGGTCGGGTGTTGGCCATGCAGCAGACGGCCGTGAACCCGCCCGCCACGGCCGCGGCGGAGCCAGTCGCGATCGTCTCCTTGTGCTCGAAGCCGGGCTCGCGCAGGTGGGCGTGGACGTCGATGAACCCGGGCGTGGCGACCAGGCTGGTGCCGTCCAGGACCGTCGCGTCCCGGTCCTCGATGCGCGCGCCGAGGCGCGCGATCTTGCCGTCGGCGATCAGGATGTCCAGCCCCTCGTCGAGTCGCTGGGAAGGGTCCACCACGCGGGCGTGCTTAATCAGCAGTCGGTTCACCTTGACCTCCGGCCAGCAGGTACAGCACCGCCATGCGCACGGCCACGCCGTTGGTGACCTGCTCGAGGATCACCGACTGGGGGCCGTCCGCCACCCGCGAGTCGATCTCGACGCCGCGGTTCATGGGCCCCGGGTGCATCACCAGGGCGTCCTTCTTCGCGAGCTTCAGCCGCTCGGGGGTGAGGGCGTAGAAGTCGTAGAACTCGCGCGGCGTTGGGAAGTTCATCCGCCCCTGGCGCTCGAGCTGGATGCGCAGCATCATCACGACGTCGGCGCCGGCGATGGCGTCCTCGAGGCGGCGGTGGACCTCGCACCCCAGCTTCTCCATGCCGAACGGGATGAGGCTGGGCGGCGCCGCCACCCGCACCTTCGCGCCCATGCGCGACAGCAGCATGACGTTGGAGCGCACCACCCGCGAGTGCTGGAGGTCGCCGACGATGGCCACCACCTGGCCTTCCAGGGTGCCGCGCTTGCTGCGGATGGTGAGGGCGTCCAGCAGGGCCTGGGTCGGGTGCTCGTGGGCGCCGTCCCCGGCGTTGACCACCGCCGACTTGAGGATCTTCGCGAGCTGGTGCGGGGCGCCCGGGCACTGGTGGCGGATGACGATGAAGTCGGGCTGCATCGCCTCGAGGTTGAGGGCGGTGTCGATGAGCGTCTCGCCCTTGGTCACCGCCGAGGTGGAGGCCGCGAAGTTGAGCGAGTCGGCGGAGAGCCGCTTCTCCGCCACCTCGAAGGAGAAGCGGGTGCGGGTGGAGGCTTCGAAGAAGAGGTTCACGACGGTCTTGCCGCGCAGCGCCGGGACCTTCTTGATCGGGCGCTGGGCGATGCTGCGCATCTGCTCGGCGGTATCCAGGATGAGCTGGATCTCGCCCGGGTCGAGGGGGTCGATGCCCACCAGGTCCTTGCCGCGCAGGCGGGAGGCGGGCTTGACGCTCATGGCTCCACCTCGCGATAGAGCCACACCCCGTCCTCGCCGTCCACCTCCTTGATGCGAACCTGCACGTCCTCGCTGCGGGCCGTGGGCACGGTGCGGCCCACGAAGTCGGCGGCGACGGGCAGCTCCCGGTGGCCGCGGTCCACCAGCACGGCCAGGCGGATCGCCTTCGGGCGCCCGAAGTCCATGAGGGTGTCGAGGGCGGCGCGGACGGTGCGGCCGGTGTACAGGACGTCGTCCACCAGGACCACGATGCGGCCCTCGATGCTCTCGTCCAGGCGCGTGTCGCGGATCACCGGCTGCTGGTGCGCCGGCCGCCACGGTCCGATGTCGTCCCGGTAGAGGGAGATGTCGATGGCGCCCACCGGTTGCTTGCGGCCGGTGGAGCTGCCGATGAGGGCGGCCAGGCGCTGGGCGATCGGGACGCCGCGCGTCTGCACGCCAACCAGGTAGAGCAGCTTGTCCTCGGGGACCTGCTCGACGATCTCCGCAGCCAGGCGCTCCAGGACGCGCGCAAGCTCTCGGGGGTCAAGCACTTGCACTCTGTGCATGATGCCTCCTTGCAGACCGGGTTCACCTCGCATCGGGAGCTGATCGTACCACACCCTCCCCACCGCCCGACTGGTCGAGAGTCGAAGGTCGAGAGTCGAGAGTCGATGACAGCGCGCTGGCACACGTGGCTCCGACTATCACCGGACGCCTCGAACGAAGGCTCGATGGTGTGCGACAAGCCGTCGCCCAGGGGTACCATGGATGGACGAAGGGAGACGTGCGATGCGCAAGGCGGTTGTGATCGGGTTGGTGGCCTTCGCCGTGCTCGGGGTGGCGCTGGTTCTCGCGGAGGATGCGCCGTTCGCCACGGCCATCGTCTGCACGGGGGTCAAGGACCGCACGCCCGAGGGCGCGGCGGAGAAGTTCCCCGCGAGCGTCGGGCAGCTCACCTGCTTCTCGGAGATCAAGAACGGTCGCGACAAGGTCGTGCACGTCTGGTACCACGGCGACACGGAGGTCCGGCGGGTCGAGCTGCCGGTGAAGGCCGAGCGCTGGCGGACCTGGTCGGTGAAGAACGTGGCGGCGACCATGACCGGGCCGTGGCGCGTCGACGTCGTGGATGCCGACGGCAAGGTGCTCGCCAGCTCGAAGTTCGTGGTGGAGTAGGGACCGCCCGCCCACCCACCCGGCAGGGCCTCAGGCCTCAGGAACAGGGCCTCAGGCCTCAGGCCTCAGGCCTCAGACCTCAGGAACAGGGCCTCAGGCCTCAGACCTCAGGCCTCAGGAACAGGGCCTCAGGCCTCAGGCCTCAGGCCTCAG
>JALOLB010000137.1 GCA_025456225.1 Thermoanaerobaculaceae bacterium | reverse complement strand
GCCCTTGGCGCGGGAACGGCTGGCGGGAACGCCGTCCAGCCGCCTCGCCACGGCCAGGAGCCGCACGAACAGCCCGAGCTCGGCGCTGTCGGGCATGCCGGTGGCAGGCACGAGGAGCAACCACGGCAGCTCGGTGGCCTTGACGGCGAGGGTCTTGCGGCTGGCCGGGTAGATCTCGATGGCCTCGAAGGGCTGGGCCCGGGAGACCGGCTCCAGCACCAGCCGGCGCAGGCTCGGGTCGTCGAGCAGGTCCAGCACGTCCCCGTGGGTCGCAACCACCAGGATCTCGCCCTCGACACACTCCAGCACCGCACCGCCCCGCAGCCCCCGGTGCTGGACGATCCACTCCATGAGGGCGCCCGCCGCCTGGTCGCCGGCGTTGGCCCATCGGCCCAGCAGCCACGCGATGCTCTCCTGGAGGATCATCGGCATGCGGTCGGAGGTGGGGTGCCGCGGCTCGCCGGGGTGCGTGGCCGGCTTCATCTCGCGGTCGCCGCTGCTGGGTCCCTCCCGGGACGCGCGGCTGGACTCCGCCGGAGGTGCCAGTTGGGCCATCACCGAGGAGAAGCGGATGAAGTCGCCCGCGTGCAGCTCGGCCTCCTTGATGCGGCGGCCGTTGACGAACGTGCCGTTGGTGCTGCCCAGGTCGAGCACCACGACCTTGCCCTTCTGACAGGTGATCAGGGAGTGGGCACGCGAGACGTCCACCGCCGTGAGCCGCACGGTGCAGTTGGCCGCCACGCCCACCATCAGCTCGGCGCCTTCTTCCAGCGGGAATCGCCTTTCGGTCCCGTCGAGCAGCACCAGTTCCAGCATCCGACCGACCCTCTCGCCGCAGCAGCGGCATCAGTTGCCCTAAGCCTAGCACGGTCTCCGAGAACCTGGACTGGGACCTCAGGGCGTGTGAAGACATCACGAGAGACCCATCGGCCGGGCCGTGAAGCCCGCCTCGGCGCCAACCTGGCTGTGGAGGTGGTCGTGGACGTGGACGTGGACGGCAACCTGAACCCACCCCTTTCGTCAGTACGTGTCGAAGGGGAAGAGCAGGCCGGCGATGGGCTTAGGTGACGGTCTTGGGGTGAATGCCAGGCGCGCAGGTCATCCGTCCACGTCCAGGCTACTCTGCTACCGCTACAATCCGCACCATGTTCGACGGGTTCTTTCCCATTCGCCTGCGGGTGCGCTACGCCGAGACCGACCAGATGGGCGTCGTGCACCACTCCGTCTACCCCGTGTGGCTGGAGGTCGGCCGGACCGCCCTCTCCCACGCCGCCGGCATGCCCTACATCGAGTGGGAGAACCGCGGCGTCTACCTCGTGGTCGCCGAGCTGGTCTGCCGCTACCGGCGCCCCGCCCGCTACGACGACGAGGTGACGGTGTGGTCGCGCGTCAGGGAGCTCGGGAGCCGCAGGGTGGTGTTCGAGTACCGCATCACCGGCCCGGCCGGCGACCTGCTCGTGGAGGCCGAGACACGCCACCTGGCGGTGGACCGGGCCAGCGGCCGCCCGACCGTCATCCCCCCCGAGCTGCGCGCCCCGTTCGAGACGGCCCTCACTTTGCCTCCGGTCGGGGACCCAGCCCCAGCAACGCCGAGACCGGCCCGCTGAAGAACCCGACCCAGAGCAGCAGGGGCAGCGTGAAGGTGACGGCGATGTCGAAGAAGTACTGCAGGCCGCCGAGCACTTCGCGCGACAGCGCGGAGTAGTTCGCCGCGCTCCACGGCCCCAGGGCCGTGGCGAAGAAGAACTGCACGTGCCAGAGCAACGCCAGGACGTGCGAGATGGCGAGCAGCAGCAGCGCCGAGACCAACCCCTGCCACCCGCCCTTCCCCGACCAGCCCGGCAGGGCGAGCACGAGGGCGAGGAACGGCACGAGGTTGAAGTGGATCTGCGTGAGGGAGAAGCGCAGCCGGCCCGAGTCCACCCGCATGTCGGCCCGCCCGATCACAGCCGCCTCCCCGTCGGAGCTGACCTGCGTCACCGGCGGGTTCTCGCCGATGCGGCACAACCCCTGGGCCGTGGAGGTCAGGAGCGTGTTGTAGCCGGGGCGGAGGACAAGCCACACCAGCGCGGCCCCGAGGAGCGTCCAGGGCAGCCGGCGCCAGAAGCGCCGCGAGTCACTTCGTCGCGGCCGGCCTGGCATGTCGCTGCACCCACAGCACCCACAGCCCCACCGCGAAGACCACCACCAGGGACTGCCAGACGAAGACGTGGGAGGCGCCGAACCACTCGGGGCGGAACACCCCGGTGTAGAAGAGCGCCACGATCCGCACGATGTTGAAGAGCTGGATGGCCGCGAACCCGACCGCCACCCCCACCAGCTTGCGCCGCCACGGCGACGGAAAGGCCGCCACGCCGCACACGAAGATGAGGATCGCCTCCAGCCCGTTGCAGCCGTTGTGAATCGCCACCGAGAAGCGCGGCGAGCTCAGCACCTGCCCCTGCACCGTGGCGTGCTCGCCGAACGCCAGGAGCGTCAGCCGCGCCTGGTGGGCGACGAAGGTCGTGTAGCCGTTCACGACCGAGTCGTTGACCGGCTTGAGCGCCAGCACGGTGAAGCCCACCGTCAGGATGAGGGCGTACAGGCCCACGAAGCGGCCCGCTGGCGTACGGAGGAAGTCGCGGAGAGCCGACACGCCGTGGATTATCCCGGGGTCCTTGCCAAAGGTCAAAGCGGCGACGGTGGCCCACGGCGCGGAATCCCGGCCCGATGAGGCCCGATCAGGGCGAGAGACCGCCGGCGACCACCCCGGCTCCCGCGGCGCCGCTCTGGCGACGGGGATCGCCGACCCCCACCAGCACGCCGTCGGGCCCGACCTGCACCGCGTTGACTCCACCGAAGGCGCAGATGTCGACCGGCCGCGGCGGGAAGGTGAGCCGGAACTGGTTGCCGAACCCCCGGGCGGCCAGGATGTCGGCCTGCTCGGTGGTGATGGCCCCTGCAAGCTCGAGCAGGACCCGCGTGTCACTGGGCGGGTCGACGACGACCCTGGGCGCGGCGACAGCCTCGCCGAGCGGCAGGCCTCGATCCACGATGTTGGAGATCACCGCCACCAGCGAGGATGGCATCCGCGAGCTGCCCGCGCTGCCGAGGATGAGAACCGGGACACCGTCCTTGAGCAGCATCGTGGGGGCCATGGAGGTGGGGGCGACCCGTCCCGGCGCGAGGTACGCAGGCGACTGCTTGTGGGTGGTGTCGAACGTCCCCAGGAAGGAGTTGTACTGGAACCCGAGCGTTGGCGTCGCCACGAAGGCGCTCACCCCCAGCGTCTGGGTCATCGCCACCGCAGCGCCCCAGCGATCCACGACCGAGACGTGGGTCGTGCCTCGCGCCTCGTTCCAGCGAGGGCGCTGCGAGAGGATCTCGGCGTTGCGCAGCGCGCGGTCGAACCGGACGAGCGCCGACCGTCGCCTCCCGTAGTCGGCATCGAGACGGACCGTGGACGCCGAGCTCCGAACATCGATCATCGCGATGCGCACCGCCTCCACGAGCAGGTGCAGGCGATCGACCGAGTCGCTGCGCAGGAGGGTGTCCGGGAAGGCACCGAGGATCTGGAGGGCGCCGAGGAGGATCTCCCCGCCGCCGGGGCTTGGCACCGAGACCACCTCGAAGCCCCGGTAGCGGCCGCGGACCGGCGGCATCTCGGTGACCTTGACCGCCGCGAGGTCGGTCCCCCGCACGTACCCGCCGTTGGCCCTCATGTCCGCGTCGATCTCGGCGGCGAGCCTGCCATGGTAGAAGTCGGCCGCACCGTCTGCAGCCAGGCGCCGCATGGTCGCCGCCAGCGCCGGCTGCCGGATCAGGCACCCCTCCGGCCACACCTCGAGCCCGTCTCGCAGGAACAGGCCCGCGAGGTACTCGTTCTCCCTGACCTTATGGGCCTCGGCCCCGAGGTCCGCCAAGACATAGGGCCGCAGGAGGTGGCCACCTTCGGCGATCTCGATGGCCGGCTGCAGCACCTGCGCCAGGGTCATGGTGCCGTACCTCTCGAGAGCGTGCGCCAGCGCTGCCAGGGTCGTCGGTGTGGCGGAGATCCTGTACCCGAAGAGCCTGTCGGCATCCTTGAGCGCCTGGATCTCCCGAGCCGACGCCCCCAGAGGCACCGGCGCCGACCCGTCGATGACCACCAGGCGGCCGTCCCTCAACCGCACGAGCATCAGGACCTGCCCGCCGAGACCACCGCAGGTCGGATCGACAACGCCCAGGGCCAGCGCGGTCGCGACGGCCGCGTCGACGGCGTTGCCGCCCTGGTCCAGGATCCTCGCGCCGGCGGACGAGGCCACCGGATCCGCCGAGGCCACCATGCCGGCCGACGACCTGACCTCCGGCGTTGCGAGCTCCGGTGGCAGGGTCATCGAGGCGCCGGCGGGAGCTCCGCTCACGCCTGCTGCCTCCGTCACACCCACCGCGACCAGCATGGCAACGCCGGCGAGCCAGCACGGGAGGCCAGGGGCTCGCGCGTCGCGGGTCGTCCGCGAGGACACCACAGATCGGCTCTCCGGATGTGCCGGCGATCGCCTCACGCACCAGGTCCCGGCTGCACGGGGCGCACCGCCTGCTGCCCGAGATAGCGGCCGAGCGCGTCCTGCCAGGGGGGGAGCGGATGGCCCAGCAGCGCCCGCAGACGGGTGGTGTCGAGCACCGAGTTGGCGGGGCGCGGTGCCGGCCGCCCCAGCTCCGCCGAGGTGATCGGGTGGATGACCGCCTCGACGCCCAGACGTCGCACGATCTCCGCCGCGAACCCGTGCCAGGAGGTGGCGCCGTCGTTGACCGCATGCACCGTCCCGCGGGCGCACACCGTCAGGAGCTCCAGAATGGCCGCCGCGAGGTCCACGGCAGAGGTCGGGGACCCGACCTGGTCGGCGACCACCGAGAGCTCGCGCCGGCCGGCGGCCACCTGCTTGCGGATCGCCTCCACGAAGTTGGCGCCCTGGCCGAACAGCCACGCGGTGCGCACGACGAGGTGCTGCCGTGCCCCGCGCGCCGCGACCTCCCCGGCCAGCTTGCCGCGGCCGTACGCCCCGAGGGGCCCGGGCGGGTCGTCTTCGCGCCACGGGCGGCCCGGGCGGCCGTCGAAGACGTAGTCGGTGGAGATCTGCACGAGCAGGGCGCCGGCCCCGTCCGCGGCGTCGGCCATCGCCGCCACGGCCGTGCCGTTCACCGCCGTGGCGCGGGGCTCGTCCGCCTCGGCGGCATCCACGGCCGTGAACGCGGCGCAGTTGACGATGGCGTCCGGCTGTCGAACCCCGTGCAGTCATGGCCCAGGGCCGGAGCCGCCGCCTGCAACGCCAGGCCGAGCTGGCCCCGCGAGCCGGTGAGGAGCAGCCTCACGCCAGCCGTGCCCCGTACTGCTGCTCGTAGTACTTGCGGAACTCGCCGTCGTGGTCCTTGACGGGCTGCCACCACCACTCGTGCTCGGCGTACCACTGCACGGTCTCGATCAGGCCTCCGGGGAACGCCACGCGGGGCTGCCAGCCGAGGGCCCGGAGCTTGGAGGCGTCCAGGGAGTAGCGCCGGTCGTGCCCGACCCGGTCGGCGACCGGCCGGATGAGCGTCTCGGGCTTGCCGAGCTCCCTCAGGATGGTGCGGGTGATCTCGATGTTCTCGCGCTCGTTGCCGCCCGCGATGTTGTAGACCTCGCCCGCCTGCCCGTTCTCCAGCGCGAAGAGCACGGCCCGGCAGTGGTCGTGCACGTGCAGCCAGTCGCGCACGTTGCGCCCGTCGCCGTAGAGCGGCAGCGGCAGGTCGCGCAGCGCGTTGGTGACGAAGAGCGGCACGAGCTTCTCGGGGTACTGGAACGGGCCGTAGTTGTTGGAGGCCCGGGTGATGATCACCGGCACCTCGTAGGTGGCCCAGTAGGCGTAGGCGAGGCGGTCGCCCCCGGCCTTGGACGCGGCATACGGGTTGCGGGGGTTGAGTAGCGACTCCTCGGTGAACGAGCCGTCGGCGATGGAGCCGTACACCTCGTCGGTGGAGATCTGCACGAAGCGCCCCAGGCCGATCCGGCGCGCCTCCTCGAGCAGGACGAGCACGCCCTTGATGTCGGTGTCGAGGAAGTGGGTGGCGCCGAGCAGCGAGCGGTCCACGTGGGTCTCGGCGGCGAAGTTGACGGCCATGGTGCAGCCGGCCATGGCCTCGCGCACCGCCTCGGGGTCGCAGATGTCGCCCTTGACGAAACGGTAGCGGGGATCGCCGGCGACGTCCTGCAGGTTCTCGAGCCGCCCGGCGTAGGTCAGCTTGTCGAGGTTGGCGACCTCCCAGCCCGGGCGCTCGGCCAGGACGAGCCGCACGAAGTTGGAGCCAATGAAACCACATCCGCCCGTGACGAGAACCCTCTGACCCATGCCACCTCCGCGCGGGGAGACCTCGGGTCCGAGCCCCACCCCACGGCAACGCGGAATTCTACACGCAGGGACGGCCGGGGGTGGCGGGCCCTGAACGCGGCGCCTCCGACCCGGCGCGGCGCTCCCGCAGCGTGCGTCTACCTCTGCAGGAACGTGTACTTGATGTAGATGGTGAAGGGGACCGACTCACCGTGGCACGAGGCCGGCTGGTACTTCCACTCATCGATCACCCTCTCGATCGACGCGCGCAGGAACTTGGCACGCGAGTCGACAAACGTGAGGTCGTGCAGGATTCCGTCCCTGCCGATCTCGGCCTGCACGACGACGGTGCCGAACTGCCCCTTTCCCCTGGCGACCGCGGTCTGCTTGGCCTCGCGCTTGGCGATCATGCGCGGCGGAACAAGGTCGGCACAGAACGGCCACGCCTCGGCACCCTCCGGGACGGCAAGCTCGGAAGCCTCCCGGGCGGTGTCGGCGGCCAGCTCCACCACCGTCGCCTCGATCGCCAGGTCCTTGGCCTCAAAGACCTTCATCACGGCCGGGAAGCGCCTGGAGCCCAGCACCACCTCGCCCTCGTACTCGAACCGGGGCAGCGGCAGGCCGTAGTCCGCCCGGCGCAGGGCACCGCTGGCCGCATCGAAGCAGAGCGTGACCGGGTTGGAGTCCGATGTGTCGATGGGTGCGAGGGCGCTGATGCCACTTCGGTCGTGCTGCCAGAGGTCGCTGGTCGGCCCTGCCTCCAGGCAGGTGAGCCCGCCCTCACCGGTCCAGCTCTTCTCCACCCGGGCACCGGGGGCCAGGCGGAGATGGCGCACAGGGTCCAGCAGCGTGGTCAACTGGTGCATCCGGTACGGCTTCTCCAGCACGTTCCGCTTGCGCCACTCCCTGGGTCCCGAGCGGCCTTCCAGGCTGCTGTACCCGGGAAACCTCGTCGCCTCGAACCAGGCGTCCGGAGTGGAGAGCAGCAGCAGGTACTCGCCGTCCCGGTCGCCGGTGACCAGCCCCAGCAGCCTGGCCTTGACTCGCAGACGGAACGGCCCGGTCGACTCCTGGCGGAGATCCATGAGCTCGGCGGCTCTGGCCAGCGGTGCCATCGCCGGGTCGGCTGGCTGGCCGCTCGCGCCCCTTTCGCCGCAGAAGGCGACAAGAATCGCGAGCCCCACGGCCGTGAGACCGAGGCGCGGCGTACGCCCGCCTCTGGACCGTGCGCAATTCAAGCACGCATTCATCGCCTGTCCCCCTTTGCTTTCTCTGCCCAGAATCTCGCCGCCCGGGGAACCTTTGTCAAGGAAAGCACCACATGGCCAGACGACGCTGACCGGAGGTCGAGGTCCAGATCGCGCTTGCCCGCTCTACCCTCCACGCTCTCCCCTCTCCGCTCTCCCCTCTGCCCTCTTCCCTCTTCCCTTGCCCTTGGGCGGGTGGGCGGAAGGGACTACACTTCCCGACGGATCGCCTGGCCCAGGCGTCCAGGAGGACAGATGGCGGACCCAACGCAGCATCCCGACCAGCCTGGTGGCTCGGTGCTCTCCGACCGCGACGCCAACATCATCTCGGCCGACGAGACCGGCGAGGCGATCGACAGGATCGCCGAGCACATGGCCGCGATCATCGACCTGCTCCACCTCGATCGCTGCGACCCCAACCTGCGCGAGACCCCTCGTCGTATCGCCAAGATGTACCTCGAGATGTTCCACGGTCTGGTGGAGGGTGCGGAGCCCAACATCACGACCTTCCCGAACGAGGAGAACTACTCCTCGATGGTGATGGAGCGGGACATCCCGTTCTACTCCATGTGCGCGCACCACTTCGTGCCGTTCTACGGCCATGCCCACATTGCCTACATCCCCCGCAGGCGCATCGTCGGCCTCTCGAAGCTGCCCCGCATCCTGGAGTTCTATGCCAAGCGGCCCCAGCTCCAGGAGCGCCTCACCGAGCAGGTGGCCAACTATCTGCAGAACAAGCTCCACCCCCTGGGCGTCATGGTGGTCATCCAGGCGCGGCATCTGTGCGTCGAGATGCGAGGCGTCAAGAAGCACGGGGCGCTGACTGTGACCTCCGCGATCCGCGGCTGCTTCGCGGAGACCAAGGTGCGCGAGGAGTTCCTGGGCTTCCTGGCGAAGGGGAAAGACTGGTGAGCGATGCAACGCTTGACCGCGTTCAGACCGAGCTGCCGGGCTGGCAGGTCGAGGGTCGGAGTCTGGTGGCCCGCTGGCGCTTCCCGGACTTCTCATGCGCCCTGGCGGCTGCCGTCCGGGTTGGCATGGAGGCGGAACGGGCCGCGCATCACCCCGACCTCTCGCTGGGCTGGGGTTATCTCCAGGTGAGCCTGACCACGCACGATGCCGCGGCCCTCACCGCCAGGGATGTGGATCCTGCCCTCCGCATCCAGGTCCTGCTCGGTCGCCCTTGAGGACGCTATCACCTTTGATCCTCAAGGGATGGCCCCATTCCCCCCGGAGAGGGAGGGGAAGCGGGGCGGTGGTGGCTGAACCCGGTCAGCATTTGCCCGTATACTTGCCGCGTGAAGAGGGCGCTGCCGCTGGTGCTGCTGGCCGTGTTGGGAACCGGTTGCTCGACCGGCACCGTGAGCCTCACCTACCTGACAGCGGACCGCTGGGAGCAGGAGGTGCGCAAGCGGGGCGTGGACCCCTCCCGCGTGCCCAACCCCCTGGCGTACTCGGAGCCGATGCGGGCCACGGCGACCCGGCTGGCGGGTGACATCGGCAACGACCTGCTCCGGCTGCGACTCCTGCAGGTGCGGCTCTTCGACGAGGCGGAGTTCCCGTTCAGGTACTCCAACCGCGAGACCCTGACCGCCGCCGAGGCGTTCTTCCGCCGCGAGGGCAACTGCCTGTCGTTCACCAACCTCTTCGTGTCCCTGGCACGCTCGATCCAGCTCCCGGTCACCACGGCCCTCGTCAAGCGCACCCGGGCCAGTGAGAGGGAGGGCGATCTCATCGTCGTCAACAACCACGTCGTGGCCACCTTCGACTGGAACACCAAGGCCGAGTTCTTCGACTTCGACCAGCGGCGTCACGAGCCCCCCACCCAGTTCAAGCCGCTCGACGACCTGTGGATCACCGCCCTGTACCTCAACAACAAGGGAGCCGACGAGCTGCGCACCGGCCACCCGGACATCGCCATCCGGTACTTCGAGGATGCCGTCAAGCTCGCGCCCGACTTCGCCGCCTCGTGGGGCAACCTCGGTGTTGCCAGGAGGCGGCTCGGCGACATCAACGGCGGCCTGCAGGCGTACGAGAAGGCGCTTGCGATCGAGTCGGACAACCCGACGATCCTCAACAACCTGTCGTCCCTCTACCGTGCCCTCGGCCGCCACCAGGAGGCCGACAACGCGCTCACCGCCGCCAACATGACCCTGGCCTCGCCCCACGTGCTCATCGTCCGGGGCGATCTCGAGCTCACCCAGGGCCGGCCGGACCGCGCCGAACGCCTGTACAAGCGTGCTCACAAGGTGGGGCCGAAGCTGGCCGATCCGCTGATCGCCCTGGCGCGGCTCGAGTACGGACGCAGCAACACACGCAAGGCCCTGTCCTACGTCGGGAAGGCGCTCGAGCGCGAGCCTCGCAACCGCGACGCCCAGGACCTCGATCATCGCCTGCGTGGCCTCTCGTCGACCAACTGATCCGGAGCGTTCACCGTGATTTCACGACTTCCCAGGATGATCGCCGCTCGCCTCGCCCGTGCCGCCGCTGCGTCGCCGAGTCGGAGCAAGGACTGACACCCGATGCCACACCGCAGACCCCATCATCGTCCCACCCCGTCGCCCGCCAGCGCGCCCAAGTCGCTGTTCCGCCGCGTCGAGCGCACGCTGGGCCTGATCCAGCAGGCCGAGGACCTCCTCGGCACGATTCGCAACGTGGCCCAGTACATGGTCTCCAACTTCCGCGACGAGCTGGGCATCTCGGGCGGCCGCATCTACCGTCTCGACGAGGACGAGTACGAGCTGGTGCAGGTATTCGGTGGCGCCAGCGACCAGCCCCTCGGGACCCACGTCTCCCGTGACTACGTGGGCATCCAGGACACGATCGACAGCGGCCTGGTGGTCATGGACCGGCGAGCCCCGGTGCTCGACGCCGAGCTCGAGAACCGCCTGGGCACCGGCGAGCGGTTCGCCGCCATCGCCGTGGCCGAGGGCGACTACATCATCTCGTTCGACGTCACCCCGGGGCGCGGCGCCGTGGAGGACCTGCAGGCGTCCCTCAACATCGTCCGCCTCGCCATCAACCAGAAGCTCCAGCAGGAGAAGTTCGCGGGCATCCTCGAGGACGCCAGGCGCATCCAGGCCTCCATCCTGCCCAAGCGCAGCCCGCGCTACGCCGACTTCGAGATCGCCGGCGAGTCGCGCGCCGCCGAGACCGTGGGCGGGGACTTCTACGACTACATCCCGATCACGCCCGAGATGTTCGACCTCGCCATCGCCGACGCCTCCGGCCACGGCCTGCCTGCAGCCCTGCAGGTTCGTGACGTCTACATGGGCCTGCGCATGGGGCTCACCCGGGACTTCAAGCTCTCGCGGACGATCGAGAGGCTGAACGCGATCATCAACCGCTCCAAGCTGACCTCCAAGTTCGTCTCGCTGTTCCTGGCCGAGATGGAGACCTCCGGGAACCTCATCTACGTCAACGCCGGCCACGTGCTGCCGTTCATCCTCCACGCCGACAAGAGCATCGAGTACCTCCGCGAGGGGGGGATGGTGCTCGGCCCCTCCCCGGACGCCCGCTACCTGCGTGGCTTCGCCCACCTCGAGCCGGGTGCACTGCTGGTGCTCTACACCGACGGCATCACCGAGTGTCGCAACCGTCGCTCCGACCGGGAGTTCGGGATCGAGAAGCTGCAGTCCGTGGTGCGCCGCCATGCCGACCGTCCGGCCCAGGAGGTCGTCCAAGCCATCTTCGAGGCAGCCGACCGTCACAGCGGCCTCGCCAGCCCCGATGACGACCAGACAGTCGTCATCGTCCGCCGACCCCCAGTCACACAGGCCCCAGACCTCAGGCCTCAGGCCTCAGGAAAGGCAGAAGTCAGGTCCTCCACCTGACCAGCCACCCGGGCCTCAGACCTCAGGAGAGACAGGCCTCAGCCCACCACACACCCACCCAGGCCTCAGACCTCAGGCCTCAGCTCCCCCACCCACCCCAAGACCGTCGTGTGTTGCCTGAGGCTGTCTTGCCTGAGGTCTGAGGCCTGAGGCCTGCCTTGCCTGAGGCCTGAGGTCTGAGGCCTGAGGCCTGTCTTGCCTGAGGCCTGAGGCCTGTCTTGCCTGAGGCCTAGGTGGGCGGGGGCGGGCTATACTTCTTCCATGTCCACGTTCTTTGCCCGTGAGTTCTTCGGCCTGGACGGCTTCGAGCACGCCGCCCTCTTCTCCGACGAGACGCCGGTGTGGGACGCCCTGGGTCGTGCCATGGACACCTACCTCACGTCCTGGCACGGCTGGGAGATCCTGTCCCCCGTGCCGGACGGGGTGCACATCCTGGGGGGCTCCATCTTCATCGACCGGGACTGCGTCATCGAGCCCGGGGCGGTGCTGCGCGGGCCGCTGATCGTCGGGGCCGGCACCGAGATCCGCACGGGGGCGTACCTGCGGGGCCGCGTGATCGTCGGCCGCAACTGCATCGTCGGGGCCCACAGCGAGCTGAAGACGGCCATCCTGCTGGACGGCGCCCGCGCTCCCCACCAGAACTACGTGGGAGACTCGATCCTCGGTGCCAATGTGAACCTCGGCGCCGGCACCATCCTCTCCAACGTCAAGAACGTGGGCAAGGAGGTCTCGTTCCGCTCCGGCGGCGACACCATCCACACCGGCCTCAAGAAGCTCGGCGCCATCCTCGGCGACGGCTGTCGCACCGGCTGCAACTCGGTGCTCAACCCCGGCGTGCTGATGGGGCCGGGCTGCATCACCTACCCCAACGTCTGTCTCCGGTCCGGCTTCTACCCGGCCCGCACCCTCATCAAGCTCCGGCAGACCCAGCAGCAGGTCGTCCTCGACAAGCTGGACCTGCCCTGACCCCCGCCCACCCATTCGCCCGGTCGAAAGTTGAAAGTCGAGAGTCGAGAGTCCTCCCCCACCCCACGACAGGGGGTTGGGCGAACAGTGCTGGGAAAGACTCCCGCCTCTCGACTCTCGACTCCGGACTCTTGCCTCTCGACTCTCGACTCTCGACTCTCGACTTCCCGCGACTCTCGACTCTCGACTTCCCCCGGTGGCACACCTCTTGCTTGAGCACGGTGTGGAGAACGAAAGGAGGCGCACCATGACAAGCCGACTTTCAAGCCTGGTGATGGTTGCCGCCCTGATGGGCACCGCCGGCGTGGCCTTTGGCGATGACGACTTGACCTCCCTGAGCTACATCTCGTACCTGGAGCGGTACGCCACGGTGTACCCGGCCAGCAACGCAGAGACCCTGGACGCCCAGGTCAACATGCCAGTCCTTGTCGGTGACCGTGTGGACACGGCGCGCGGTGCCCGGGTCGAGATCCAGCTCGCCGATGGCTGCACGGTGTGGCTCGACGAGTTCTCCACCGTCGACTTCGACGCGCTGGCGATGTCCCGGGACAGCCAGGCGCAGCGCACGGCCCTGGGCCTCGTGGCCGGAGGTCTGGCCATCGAGATTCCCTCCACTGCTCAGGTGGAGGAGAACGTGCGTATCGACACGGCGCGCGGGAGCGTCTTCCTCTCGAGGCCCGGGCTCTATCGCCTCGGCCTCGACCGTGAGGAGCTCCACGTCGAGACCCACGCGGGCCTGGCTGAGCTACCCGTCGGCGTCGGCTCCGAGATGCTGCGGGCCGGGCAGCAGACGACTCTCGACGAGGACGACGACGAGGGCATCCGGCGGGCCTCCCTTGACGACGAGCTCGACGACTTCTGGGCCTGGGTCGAGGAGCGGCGCCACCCCCGCGGCGACGGGCAGACCGCGCAGTACGTCGACGAGCGGAACGCCGGCCGTGCCGCGGTCCTGGACACCTACGGGGAGTGGGTCTACGTGAGCGACGCCTCCTCCTGGGCGTGGCGCCCGCGGGTCGCCGTCGGCTGGCAGCCCTACTCCCAGGGTCGCTGGTACTGGACGACCGTCGGCTGGACCTGGGTCTCCTACGAGCCGTGGGGCTGGTACCCCTACCACTACGGCTCCTGGAACTACTACGGCAGCTACGGCTGGGTGTGGTGCTGGGACTGGGTGTGGGGCCCCGCATGGGTGCACTGGATGTGGGCCGACAACTACGTCGGGTGGTGCCCGCGCGGCTACTACGACTACTGGTACCACGACCACCACCACGGTCACGGTGGACACCACCCGGGTGGGCCGGACCGCTGGTCGCACACCGCCTACGACTTCTCGGGCCGGGTGCGACTCCGCGACGTCGACCCGCGCCCCTGGACCTTCGTGGCCGGGGATCGCTTCGCCAGCTCCCACATCGACCGCGTGCGGCTGGACAGCGACCGCGTCCTGCGGGAGGTCGGCGCGCGCAGCGACGGCTTCGTCCGCTCGGGGCCTCTGCTCACCCGCACGCCTGGCCGGGAGCTCGCGGATCGTGGCATCGGCTCCGTCATCCGTGCCGGCGCTGGCGACCGCCAGTCGCCGGACCTCGGGGTCGTGCTCCGTCGTGACGCCGAGGGCCTGGCGCGGGTGCCCGCCGAGCGCACGATTGGAAGCGCGACCCGCACCAGTGATTTCATCACCCGTACGTTGCCCTCCCGCACCGGGATGACGCCCGACACGAGCGGGTCGTCGCGAGTGCGGGAACGGGTCGAGCCCGGTGGCAGTCGTACCACCTCGGGCGGATCCGGGGTCCCGACCACCGGACGTGACGTTCCCCGCCGGACCGTTTCGGAGCCGAGCGTCCCCGGCACCGCTCGGGTCGTGCCCGGCACGCGGGATCGCGACTCCAGCCGCGACCAGACGACCGACCGCGGTTCCACGCGGACCGACCCGGGCAGCAACCGGTCGTCCGGTCAGACCGGAGCCGGAACCGACCGCGGATCCACGCGGACCGACCCTGGAACCGATCGCTCATCTGGACGGACCGGGACGGGGTCCGACCGCGCGACTGGACGCGCCGAGCCTGGCCGCAGCAGTCCCGTCACGCCACCGAGCACGGGTAGTGGGCCGACCAGCCCCGGCACCGGCCGCTCGGTCGAGCGGGCCCCCGCAGCTCCACCCCCGCCGGTCAGGGACACCTCGCCGGCCAAGGCCGATCCCCCTTCCCGCGAGAAGGGGCGGCAGCAGGTCTCCTTTCGGGCGCGGGCGCTGAACGCGCCCGCGCCGCAGTCGGAGCGCGCCTCTGCGCTGGCCGAGGAACGCACCAGGGCGTGGGGCAGTGGCCGCGTCACCAGCACCGGGAACAGCGTCGGACGTACCAGGCAGCTCTCTGCCGAGTCACGCACCCTGTCGCGGCCGGTCGTCTCGGGCCGCTCGTCGATGAGCTCCTCCCGTCCTTCGACCTCGAGCGGCGGAGCCGGCACCAGCCGTTCCACCTCATCGGTCTCGTCGCGGAGCGCGAGCCCCCAAAGCTCCGGCCGGAGCTACTCCCCGCCATCCGGAGGCTCCCGCTCCACGGGGTCGAGCGGCTCCTCGGGATCCTCGTCGGCGCGCTCCTCCTCGGGGTCCTCGTCCCACTCGTCCTCCTCCGGATCGTCCCGCTCCGGGGGCTCCTCCGGATCCTCGCGGTCGAGCGGCTCCTCCGGATCCTCGCGGTCCGGGGGCTCCTCCGGCTCGTCCTCGCGGCCCAGAGGGTAGAATGGCGATGTGACTTCTGCACCCTTGACGGTTCCCGACCTCCGACGCCGGGCGGCCATGCTCGGCGTCGGTTTGTTGTGCCTGCTGGCAGCGACCGCCTGTGAGCGTCGCCCGACCCGCGCGGTCCGCCTTCCCCTCAACTCGCCCTGGTGGCAGCCCGCCGTCCCCATGACGCACGCCGCGCTCTCCGCCGTGCTCGCCGGCGGCTTCCCGCTTCCCGGCCAGGACCTGGATCCCAGGCGTCTGCAGGTGTTGCGCGGCTATCTCGCCATCCTCGCCGAGGGCGGCCCCGAGACCACGCCGGAGCTATTCCCCGACCAGGCCCACGTCATCGCCTACTACCTGAATGCCCACATGGCGTGGGCCCACGCCCTCGGCGCGGCTCCGGACCTCAGGAGCAGGAGCGTCGGCGGGCTCGAGGACACCCCGGTGCGCGTCGACCGCCGCACGACCTCACTCCGCGAGCTCGCGGCGCGGGCAACCCAGGAGTCCGCCGGAGAGCCCCGGACCGCCCTGTTCCTGAACCCCGGATGGCGGGGTGGCCCCAGGTTTCCACCCTCCGCCGTCGAAGGGTACAGCCTCACCTGGCAACTGGCGGAGCAGGGGCGCCGGGTGGGAGGCGCGGCCGGCTTCTGGGCACTCGACGAGGGGGCACGGCAGGTCCGTGTGCACGCCCTGGTCGAGGAGCTCCCCGCCCTCCCTCCCGAGCCGGGGTTGCGAGCCCGGCGCGCCCTCGACCTCGTCCCGCCACCCGAGCCCCTGCGCGGGCGCATCCTGGCCACCTGTGGCGAGCAGCTCGGGCGCTGCACCGTGAGCTGGACCCCGGTCGCACCCCCCCACCCAGCCCCCGGGCCTCAGCACCCCCACCCTGCCACCCAGGCCTCAGACCTCAGGCAAGACGGGCTTCAGCACCCCACCCGCCCAGGTCGTTCCTTGTAGTGCCTGAGGCCTGGGGTCTGAGGCCTGAGGCCCACTTTCCTGAGGTCTGAGGCCTGAGGCATGAGGCCCGCGCAGCAGAAAGGGGAATCCCGCCCCCGGGCACGGCGTTGCGCCGGGTGCCTGGAGTGCACACGCCATGAGCCCGCCGAACCGACTCGCCAAGGAGCTCAGCCCCTACCTGCGGCAGCACGCCGCCAACCCGGTCGACTGGCTGCCGTGGGGCGCGGAGGCGCTGGGCCGTGCCCGGGACGAGGACCGGCCCATTTTCCTTTCGATTGGCTACGCCGCCTGCCACTGGTGCCACGTCATGGAGCGCGAGTCGTTCGAGGATCCGGCGACCGCCGCCGTGCTCAACGCCCACTTCGTGCCGGTGAAGGTGGACCGCGAGGAGCGGCCGGACCTGGACGCCGTGTACATGGCCGCCGTACAGGCCATCACCGGCGGCGGGGGATGGCCGCTCACCGTCTTCCTGACCCCGGCGGGGGAGCCGTTCCACGGCGGGACGTACTTCCCGCCCGAGCGGCGCTGGGGGCGCCCCTCCTTCCGCGAGGTCCTGGAGGCGGTCGCCTCCGCCTGGCGCGAGCGTCGGGGCGAGGTGGCCACCAGCGCCGCCAGGCTGCTCGAGCACCTGCGGCAGGCGGATGCCGCCGCCGGCCCGTCCGACCCCGATGTCGCGCTCGGCGTGCGGCGCTTTCTGGAGCGGCTCGACCGGCAGCTCGACCGTGCCAGCGGTGGGTTCGGCGACGCCCCGAAGTTCCCGACGCCCTCGCGCCTGTTCCTGCTCCTCGAGCTGGCACCGGGCAGCTCCGAGGCACGGGACATGTTGACCCGCACCCTGGACGGGATGGCCGCCGGCGGCATGCACGACTGGCTGGGCGGCGGCTTCCACCGCTACTCCGTGGACGCCGAGTGGCTCGTCCCCCACTTCGAGAAGATGCTCGTCGACAACGCCCTGCTGGCTCGGCTCTACGGCCAGGCCGGCCTCCGGCTCGGCGAGGGGCGCTGGGTGGAGATCGCCCGGCGCGCGGCCGGGTGGATGGTGGACGAGATGCAGGGACCGGAAGGGGGGTTCCACTCCTCGTCGGACGCCGACGACCCAGGAGGCGAGGGGTCGTACTTCACGTGGACTGCGGACGAGATCCGCGCGGCCCTCCCCGACACCCAGGCGCGCCTGCTCGTCACCCTCTGCGCCCTCGACGGGCCGGCCAACTTCGAAGGCGGACGGAGCGTGTTGCGACCTTCGCGCCCCCTCGCCGAGGCCGCCGCGGCGGCCGGGGTCCCGCCCGGGCAGGCGGACGCAGCGCTCCGGGAGGCCCGGAGCGCCCTGCTCGCGGCGCGGCGGCGCCGGGTCGGTCCCCCCATCGACGACAAGCGGCTGGCCGCGTGGAACGGCATGGCGGTGTGGGCGCTGGCCTGGCTCGGCGCAGCGCTCCCCGAGCCTCGGCTCGAGGCTGCGGCGAACCGCGCCGGCCGCTTCCTGCTCGAGCGGGTCGCGCCGGATGGCCGGCTGCAGCGCGCCTGGCGCGACGGTCAGGTGAGCGGCGCGGAGACCCTGGAGGACGCTGCCTGGGTGGCGGCAGGCTGGCTCCAGCTCCACGAGGTCACCGGCGAGCCGGTGTGGCTGCAGGCGGCCACCGACCTCATCGAGCGGCGTCTGCCGCGTTTCCTGGACGGCGATGCTCTGTTTGACACCCCCGACGACGGCCCGGCCCTCGTCCTGCGCCCCCGCGGCGGCACGGATGGGGCCGCGCCCTCCTCCGCTGCGGTCGCGGTCCAGGTGCTGACGCGGCTGGCCACCCTCACGGGGAACGACGGGCATCGAGCCCTGGCCGGGCGGCTGTGTCGCACCGACGGTCTCCACGCCACGCGCGTGCCGGAGGCCTTCGCCACCCTGCTGGCTGCGGCGGGAGCCCTCGCGGCGCCGCCCCGCAGCGTGGTGGTGGTCGGCGAGCCCGGCTCGCCCGCGACCGCGGAGCTCCACCGTGCCGCTCTCCGAGGCGCGCCCGCTGATACTGTCGTGCTCCTCGCGCTCCCCGGAGCCGCCCCCGGCGACGTCAGCCCGCTGCTCGCCGGACACGACACCGCCAACCCGGGCCAGCCCCTGGCCTATCTCTGCGAGAGCGCCGCGTGCCGTGCGCCCGTGGCATCTCCGCCGGAGCTTGCGGCTGCTGTCGCCGGGCTGCGGTTTATACTCGACGCATGACGTCCCGTAGGGCTTTGCCGGACGGACCCGTAGTCACCCGCCCGCGGAAGGCGAGCCGGGTCCTGCGGGAGTCGGAGGAGAAGTTCCGGGCCCTGGCCGAGCTCTCCCACGACACCATCATGCGGTTCGACCGGGAGCACCGCCACCTCTACGTCAACGCCATCGTGGAGGCCCAGACGGGCATCCCCGCCGATCGGTTCATCGGGCGCACCCACCGGGAGCTGGGCTTCCCGGAGCCCCTCGTCGCGCAGTGGGAGGCCGCCATCGACCAGGTCCTGGCGACCGGCCGCGCCCACCGCATCGAGTTCGAGCTGCCGGCCGGCATCTGGATCGACTGGCAGCTCGTGCCGGAGTTCGACGGCGACGGCCGGGTGGCCGCGGTCATGACGGCGGGCCGCGACATCACGGCGTACAAGCGTCTCGAGGAGAGCCTCGAGGCGGAGCGGCGCGAGCTGGCCGCGCGTATCGCCGAGCGCACCGCAGCGTTGCACGAGGCCACCCTCGGCCTGCAGAGCGAGGAGGCCGAGCGGCGGACGGCCGAGGAGCGGCGGCGCCAGCTCCTCGACCACCTGCCCGTCGGCGTGTACCGCTCGACGCCCGAGGGCCAGATCCTCGAGGCCAACCAGGCGCTCGCCCGCATCCTCGGGTTCGCCGACGCCTCCTCTCTGGGGCAGGTCAACATCGCCAGGCTCTACGTGGCGCGCCGCGAACGCGACCAGCACCTCGAGCGCCTGCGCGCCACCGAGGTGGCGTCCGCCGAGTTCCAGCTCCGCCGCGCCGACCGCAGCCTGATCTGGGTGCGGGACTATCCGCGGGCCATCCGCGACGAGCACAACGCCGTGCAGTACTTCGACGGCGTGCTGGTGGACATCACCGAGCAGAAGCAGGCCGAGGAGGCGGTCCGGCAGAGCGAGGAGCTGTACCACACCCTGGCCCGCAACTTCCCGGACGGCGCGGTGTGCGTGTTCGACCACGAGCTGCGCTTCAGCCTGGTCGAGGGCACCGGCCTGGACGCCAGCGGCCTCGGCAAGGGGACGCTCGAGGGCCGGACCCTCCGGGAGGTTCTCCCCCCGGAGCGCGCCACGCGGATCGAGCCCACGCTGCGGGCGGCCCTCTCCGGCGGCAGCACCCGCCTCGAGGTACCCATCGAGGACCGGGTCTACAGCCTCCGGGCGCTTCCGCTCCGGGATGCCGCCGGCACGGTGTGGGCCGGGATGGCCGTCGTACAGGACATCACCGCCCAGAAGCAGATCGAGGAGCGCCTGCGCTACCAGAGCGTTCACGACGCCCTCACCGGCCTGTTCAACCGCGCTTTCTTCGAGGAGCACATGGCCGCCCTCATGCGGGGAGGTCGCCTGCCGGTCTCGGTGATGATCTGCGACGTGGACGGGCTCAAGGACGTCAACGACCGCCTGGGCCATGCGGCGGGCGATGACCTCCTGCGCCATGGGGCGGAGATCCTGCGGGCCTCGTTCAGGCCGGGCGACGTGGCGGCGCGGATCGGTGGGGACGAGTTCGCGGTGCTGCTCCCTGGCGCCGGCGAGGAGGCGGGCGCCGCCATCCTCGCCCGGCTCCGCAGCAACCAGCGGGCACACGGCCGGGAGCACTGCGACTGCGGGGTGCGCTTCTCCATCGGCCTGGCCACGGCGACCGCCGACCTGTCGCTGCCCGAGGCCCTGCGCCTCGCCGACTCCCGGATGTACCGCGACAAGTTCGCCCGCGCCCGGCGCAAGAGCCGCCGCACGCGTCAGGGCGGCGGCGCCGCGACCAACCCTGGGGCCGCAAGCACGTAGCGTACCGGCTGGGCGGTGCCTCGCGGATGCCGCGCACGGAGTTCGCGGCCCACCTGCGACCGCGGGCATCCCGGCTGGCCCGGAAGTCAAGTCGGGTCACCTTGCGTTACCTTCATCGGCGGCGGCGTGGGACGACCTCCGCCATCAAACGGGCGTATGATTCCCTGGGCCGAATCGGTGCCCGGCTTCCACTGGCAGGGAGGGTCTCGACGTGAGTGTACGAACGCGAGTTGCGGTAGGGCTGGTGATCACGGTGGGCGCCGCCGCCGGGGCGTGGGCGCTGTTCGGCAAGCGCGAGAAGGCGGGCCCGGGGTTCCTCACGGCCCTGGTGGACCGCGGCACGGTGGTGCAGAACGTGACCACCACCGGCACCCTGACCGCCGTCACCACGATCAAGGTCGGTTCCCAGGTCTCCGGGATCATCGCCACCCTCCACGCCGACTTCAACGACCGGGTGACGAAGGGGCAGATCGTCGCCACCCTCGACCCGACTCCGTTCGAGGCATCGGTGAACCAGACAAAGGCCCAGCTCCAGCGGACCCGGGTGGGGGCCGAGGACGCCAAGGCCAAGCTCCGCCGCCAGCAGGCGCTCTTCGAAGCCAACCTGGTCTCCGAGGACCAGCTCGACTCGGCCCGCGCCGCCTTCAACCAGGCGCTGGCCCAGGTCAGCGAGCTGGAGGCCGCGCTCGAGCGCAACCAGGCCAACCTCACCTACTCCGTGATCCGCTCGCCCATCGACGGCATCGTCGTCTCCCGCGACTACGACGTCGGCCAGACCGTGGCGGCGTCGTTCCAGGCGCCGACCCTCTTCACCATCGCCGAGGACCTCACCCGCATGCAGCTCACCTGCGACATCGACGAGGCCGACATCGGCCAAGTCAAGGTCGGCCAGCTCGTGCGCTTCGGCGTGGACACCTTCCCCGAGCGCGAGTTCGACGGTACCGTGGCCCAGATCCGCCTGTCGCCCAAGACCGCCAACAACGTCGTCACCTACCCCGTGATCGTCGAGGTGCAGAACCGGGACCTGGCGTTGCTCCCGGGCATGACCGCGGAGGTCCGCGTGCAGGTGGCGCGCGCCGAGAACGCCCTCCGCGTGCCGGCCTCGGCGCTGCGATTCCGGCCGGAGCTGCTGGGGATGAGCGGCGCCGGCCGGAGCCCGGCCGCCGGTGGTGGTCGGCCAGGCAACGGCCGCTCGGCCCAGACGTCAGCGGCCGAGCAGCGGCCCGGCCCGCGTGAGGCACGGGTCTTCCTGGCGCCCGAGCGGCCTGGAGGCTCGCTCAGCCCGGTCACCTTCACCCCCGGCCTCACGGACGGGCAGTTCGTGGAGGTCAAGGAGGGCGGGCTGGTGGAGAGCGCCAAGGTGGTCATCGGCCTC
The DNA here is from genome assembly GCA_025456225.1 of Thermoanaerobaculaceae bacterium. Lineage (GTDB taxonomy): Bacteria > Acidobacteriota > Thermoanaerobaculia > Thermoanaerobaculales > Thermoanaerobaculaceae > JAAYVZ01. The sequence goes on along the minus strand of JALOLB010000137.1, from coordinate 1,571 downwards.
GCCACCGCCCAGGCTCAGGATGCCGGTGGCCTCGTCAACATGATGGGCCCGCGCCGGAGGTAGGTGTCTCATGCTGAACCTGCTGCAGGTCTACAAGATCGCGTTGAACGCCCTGCGCCGGAACCCGATGCGGTCGGCGCTCACGATGCTGGGCGTGATCATCGGCGTGGGGTGCGTGGTGGCGATGGTGGCGATCGGCCAGGGCGCGTCCTCCGCAATCCAGAGCCAGATCGGGGCGCTCGGCACCAACTTTCTGATCATCTTCTCCGGCTCGCGCTCGGCGGGCGGCGTGCGGCACGGCGCCGGGAGCGTCCAGACCCTCACCGTCGACGACGCCGCCGCCATCGGCCGGGAGTGCCCCTCGGTCGCGGTCGCCGAGCCCGGCGTGCGGACCTCCGCCCAGGCCGTGTACGGCAACCAGAACTGGTTCACCAGCATCCAGGGCACCGGCCCCGACTACCCCACGATCCGGGCCTGGGCCGTGGCGAAGGGCGCCTACTTCACCGAGGAGGACGTCAAGGCCGCCACCAAGGTGGCGGTGCTCGGCACCACCGTGGTGGAGAACCTGTTCGGCGACTCGAACCCCATCGGCCAGGTGATCCGGCTCAAGGACGCGCCGTTCCGGGTCATCGGCGTGCTCGACCGCAAGGGCGGCAACATGATGGGGCAGGACCAGGACGACGTGATCTCGATCCCCTACACCACGGCGCAGCGCCGGCTCATGGGCATCACCCACATCCAGACCATCATGGTCTCCGCGATCTCCCCCGCCAGGATCGAGCAGGCCACCGACGAGATCACCGCGCTCCTGCGCCAGCGCCACCGCATCGGCCCTCGCCAGGACGACGACTTCGCCATCCGCTCCCAGCAGGAGATCGCCGCCGCGGCCACCCAGATGAGCGGGGTCCTGACACTGCTGCTGGGGGCGATCGCGTCGGTGTCCCTGCTCGTGGGCGGCATCGGCATCATGAACATCATGCTGGTGTCGGTCACCGAGCGCACCCGCGAGATCGGCGTGCGTCGCGCCCTCGGCGCCCGCCGCGCCGACATCCGCAACCAGTTCCTCATCGAGGCGTCGATGATCTCGGGGCTCGGGGGGGTGGTCGGGATCGCCATTGGTGTGTTCGCCGCCCGCGCCATCGCCCGCTTCGCCGGGTGGCCGACCCTCGTGGCTCCGGAGATCGTCGGCGTCGCGTTCATCTTCGCCGGGCTGGTCGGTGTCTTCTTCGGCATCTACCCGGCCGCCAAGGCCGCCCGTCTCGACCCCATCGAGGCCCTGAGGTACGAGTAGGACCCCCACCCCCCACCCACCCAGGCTTCAGGCCTCGGGCCTCAGACCTCAGGCAATACAGAACTCGATTCTTCCGTCTATCCAACCGCCCGACCTCAGGCCTCAGCTCCCCCACCCGTCCAGACCTGTCTTGTCGTACCTGAGGTCTGAGGCCTGAGGCCTGAGGTCTTTCTTGCCTGAGGCCTGAGGCCTGAGAGCGTGTGAAGAAATCGGGAGGTGTCTCAGACTGGCTCCATACCGCGGCGGACGCCCGCCTGGGCCACTTGACCCCTCATCTGCA
>JALOLB010000366.1 GCA_025456225.1 Thermoanaerobaculaceae bacterium | reverse complement strand
CTGACGCCCATGAGCTTCACCGACACCATCCAGCCGGGGGACACGGCGCGGTACGAGAACGCCGTGCAGCTCATGTTCGCGAAGCAGACGTTCGGGGCGCTGCGCCTGACCTCGAACGTCAAGGTGCTGGCTGGGTCGCGCATCTACTCGCAGTCGGGGCAGCTCAAGGACTCGGTCGGGCAGTACTTCGCCGGCACGCCTGCATCGTTTGCGATCGGCCTGGGACAGTCCACCGAGCTGGTGGGGGTGTACGCGACCCTGCCGTCGGCGGACTCGACGTTCCGGTACAACTACGGCTTCGTGGAGACGACCGGGACCGGCACCTGCACCGTGAAGGTGACGGTGAAAGACGCGACCGGGGCGGAGCTCGGGAACAAGAGCTACACCGTGCGACAGTGGGAGCAACTGCAGAAGGGGTTCGGGAGCGAGTTTGCGAGCCTCAACACCCAGAATGCCCGACTGACGGTCGAGGTGACGGCGGGCACCGGCAAGGTCATCACGTTCGGTTCCGGAGTGGCGAACGGCTCGCAGGATCCGGCGACGTTCGAGATGGCGTTCCGGGACGACCTGCTGGCGGAGAACAGCGCGGGCGGCGGTGACATCACGGGTGTCACAGCGGGCGCCGGGCTGACCGGCGGCGGCACGAGCGGTGACGTCACCCTCGCCATTGCCGACAACGGCGTGACCAACGCCAAGATCGCGAACGGGGCGGTGACGGCGGGCAAGGTCGGGACGACGGGCGGGAGCAACGGCCAGGTGCTGACGGTGACGGCAGGCGGTGCCGCGTGGCAGGCGGTGTCGGGCGGCGGGGGTGGGGACATCACGGGCGTTGCGGCGGGAACAGGCCTTACCGGCGGTGGGGCCTCCGGCGACGTGACGCTCGGGATCGCCAACCTCGGCGTCGGTACTCCCCAGCTCGCCAACGGTGCCGTCGTGAGCGCCAAGCTGGGGCCGCCGCTCACGATCACTGCCAGTGCCGCTGGGTCTGTCCTCACCGCCGAGAACACCGGCGCGGGCCCCGGCGTGTCCGCTGTCGTCGCCAGCCACGACGCCGTCCAGGGAACCTCCGGTGGGGCCGGGCGATCTGGCGTCTACGGCGTGAACTCCAAGAACGCGGGGTTCGGAGTGTATGGCCGCAACACGGGGGTGGGCAACTGGGCCTACCTGGGTGGCACGGACGCCATTCACGGCGAGACACCAACCGGAAGGGGTGTCTACGGGGAAACCAACGGTCCCAACTCCGCGGGTGTCTACGGCGTCACCAACCAGATGTCGAGCTACGGCGTGTGGGGCAAGAACGAGAGCACCGGGTACGGGGTCTATGGCGAAAGCATCCAGCACGGGGTGCACGGCAAGACCACCGGCACCGGGCTGACCAACTTCGGCGTCTACGGGACAACGACCTCGGCCACCGGCGTCGGCGGCTTCGCCACCACGGGCACGGGTGTGAGCGGCACGAGCACCTCCGGAGTCGGCGTGAAGGGGAAGAGCACGAGCGACTACGCCATCTATGGCGAGGTCAGCTCCTCCAGTACTGGCGTGTGGGCCGTGTACGGGCGCAACAACGCCAACAGCACCTACGGCATCCTCGGGCACAACACCGTGGGCGTGTACGGTGGTCAGAACAGCGGGTCGTACGCCGGCTATTTCTCCGGTGGAGTCAGCATCACCGGCACCCTCTCCAAGGGCGGCGGGTCGTTCAAGATCGACCACCCGCTGGACCCGGCCAACCGCTACCTGTACCACTCGTTCGTCGAGTCTCCGGACATGATGAACGTGTACAACGGCAACGTCACACTGGACGCGGACGGGACGGCGGTGGTGGAGCTGCCCGACTACTTCGACGCCCTCAACCGGGACTGCCGCTACCAGCTCACCGCGATCGGCGGCCCGGCACCGAACCTGCACGTGGCGCGCAAGGTCACGGACAACAGGTTCGCCATTGCCGGCGGCACCCCGGGGATGGAAGTCTCGTGGCAGGTGACCGGCATCCGCAAGGACCCGTGGGCCGAGCAGAACCGGATCCAGGTGGAGGTCGACAAGGCCCCCGAGGAGCAGGGGTTCTTCGTCCATCCAGAGGTCTGGGGCCAGCCTCCGGAGCGCAGCATCGAGCACGCCCTCGGCATGATTGAGGACCAGTAGCGCGCGACCGCCCTTCGGGCGATCGCACAAAGGGGGGCCATCTGGCCCCCCTTCTCATCGCTACTGTCTGACCTGCGGCAGCCGCGCCAGCGACTCCTCGATGGCGAGGCCGGGGTACTCGAAGTCCTCGAGCTTGCCGTCGAGGTACGCGTCGTAGGCGCCCATGTCGAAGAACCCGTGGCCCGAGAGCGAGAACAGGATCACCGCCTCGCGACCCTCCTCCTTGAGCTCCAGCGCCTTGCGCACCACCGCGGCGATGGCGTGCGAGGACTCCGGGGCGGGGACGATCCCCTCGGTGTGGGCGAACAGCACGGCGGCCTTGAAGACGTCGGTCTGGGCGACCGACTCGGCGGCCATGGAGCCCTGGTGCACGAGCGCCGAGACGATCGGCGAGGCGCCGTGGTAGCGCAGCCCCCCGGCGTGCACCGCCGGCGGCACGAAGTCGTGGCCCAGGGTGTACATCTGCAGGATCGGGGTGAGCCTGGCAGTGTCGCCGAAGTCGAAGGCGAACCGACCCTTCGTCAAGGTCGGGCAGCTTTCTGGCTCCACCGCCACGGCGCGCACCCTGCCGCCGGCGAACACCTCCGGCATGAACGGCAGGGCGATGCCGCCGAAGTTGGAGCCGCCGCCGTGGCAGCCGTAGACGAAGTCCGGCTCCTCACCCACCAGGTCGAGCTGCGCGCGGGCCTCCTGGCCGATCACCGTCTGGTGCAGCAGCACGTGGTTGAGGACCGAGCCCAGGGCGTAGTTGGTGTCGTCCCGGGAGGCGGCCTCCTCCACGGCCTCGGAGATGGCAATGCCGAGGCTCCCCGGCGAGTCGGGGTGCTCGGCGAGGATGTCGCGCCCGGACTGGGTGAGCGGCGAGGGGCTGGGGTGAACCTCCGCCCCGAACAGGCGCATGAAGGTGCGGCGGTACGGCTTCTGCTCGTAGCTCACCCGTACCATGAAGACCCGGCAGGCCATACCGAGCATCCGGGTGGCGAACGCCAGCGAGCTGCCCCACTGGCCGGCGCCG
>JALOLB010000365.1 GCA_025456225.1 Thermoanaerobaculaceae bacterium | reverse complement strand
CGCACGGGGCGGCCCTTGTGATCGAGACGTGTTTGCGTGAAGACGCAGCCCAACTTGGCTTCCCGAGTCTTGGCTTGACCGGTCTCGTCCTTGCCGGGTGTAGCCGCCCGCGTACTGCTGCTGTGATCTGCGCGGGATGTGCTTCAGCGAGCGTGTCCGTTCCCCGTTCCGCACATATAGGGTTGGGAACGGGAACGGCGGGATGACGGTGGCAGCGCGTCGTGGGTCGAGAGGGGATTGCCGGAGCGGGGGCGTTGACGGGGCTGGGGGGTAGGGTTTTGCGCTCCGTCCAGCCCGGACGCCAGACCGGGGGTCACTGATTTGCGGCGCTGGAGCGAATGAGGGCCCAGCCATTACGGGCACGGTTGATGCGCCCCTGTGTGAGTAGGGTGCGCAGCGCGGCGGAGACGGTCTGGTTTCGCAGGCCCAGGCTTGTCCGGAGTTCGGAGGTGGAGAGGGGGGTGGTAGCGGCCTCGAGCAGAGCGAGCAAGCGAGAGGCGGAGGGGTCGTGAGCTGCGGCGCTGCGGGCTCGTGCCTCGAAGCGCGCGGTGGAGCCGGCCGCCTCGACGCAGAGGCGGAGGTGAAGCGGCTCGGGGCAGGCGGCGGCGCGGTGCTCGATGCGGAGTTCGAGATCGGCGGGGTCGGTCAGGCGGCGGAGGTAGAGGTTGGAGTCGCCGAAAGCTGCCAGGTCGGAGGAGCCACGCAGGCCGGCTCCCGGGGAATGGCCAGCGGAGGCCTTGCGCGCGTGGTGGACGAGCAGGATGGCGGTGTGGGCGCTTCGTGCGAGATCACGCAAGCCGTCGAGGATCACCGCCATTTCCTGGGCCGAGTTCTCATCGGCCCGATGGAGCCGGATCAGGGGATCGAGCAGCAGCAGGCCGGGACGCGAGCGGGCGAGGGTGGCGGCCAGGCGCGGTAGCGCCTCGGGGAGCCGCACGGCTGGCTCCACGATGACCTCGAGGGCGAGCTCGTTCAGGGCTACCGAGCGTGAGCGAGCCAGTGCGGCCAGACGTGCCGCAAGTACGGGGCTGGGGTCCTCGGCGCAGAGGAGCGTGACCGGGCGCGCCGACAGGGCGCGGAAGTGGCCTGCCGCGACAGTGCCCGAGGCGACGGCGACACACAGATCGAGTGCGAGATACGTCTTGCCGGACTTGGGGGCCCCGCCGAGGATGGCGGCGCCGCTGTCGAGGAGGAGGTCTTGCACGAGCCACTGCACGGGGGAAGCGGTGGCCACGAGCTGGGCCGCGGGGACGGTAGCCAGTGGCTCAATCGTGCGTGGCCCCATCAGTTGTGCTCCTGGTCGAAGGCGGCATCGTCGACGTCCTCGAGATCGACGTGCTTGCGTCCCCGGGTGGCGGCGGCCAGAAGCGAGGCGGTGGCGAGGTTGTTGGGTGGCGCGAATGGCCAGGCGTTGAGCGAGCGACGCATGGACGCTTTCGGCGAGCCGTGCGCGCAGGGGGGACTGGCCGACCAGGAGCAGAGCGAAGGGGGGCGTGCGGTCGAAGTCGAGATTGCCGAGCAGACGCAGCTCGTCGAGGCTGTGGTCCGGGAGCCGGTGCGCTTCGTCGAGGACGAGGATCTCCGTGCGCTCGGTGCGCGAGAGCTCGTCGAGGACGGCCTGGGCGGTCTGGGCGGCGGAGCGGCGAGGTCGCACGCCGTAGTGGGTGGCGAGCTGCCCGACGAGGCCGAAGGGGCCGCAGGAGCACAGGGGCGTGTACACCAGTCGGACCTTGCTCTTGTCGAGCGAGTCGGCGAAGACGCCGAGGAGAGTGGACTTGCCGAGCCCGGGCTCCGCCGTGAGCAGGGCGGGCGTGCGCGTGTCGACCGCGAGGGTGAGCCGGACCAGGGCCTCGGCGAAGCTGCGGTGCCGCAAGAGTGCGGCCTCGGGCACGGCCCGTCCAAAGGGATGTAGGGCCAGACCGAAGTGGTTGAGCAGGGCATCGAGGTTCATGGCTTCTCCTTGGCCTTGGCACCCAGAGCGCGGAGGGCCTCCAGGTGGAAGGTCTTCAGGTACTGCGTGTAGACGGAGACGTGGAGGCCGCGGCCGCGCAGCTTGAGCGCGTGCTCGAGGGCGAGGCGCGCGGTCGGCTCGGAGAAGGGCCCGACGCCGTTGAAGGCCGCGGTGAGCTCGTCGTGCTCGTAGGGCGAGAGGTCCTTGCCCAGCATCTGCGCGCACAGGTCGAGGAAGGCCTTGAGGTCGAAGCTGGTGGCCGGCGTCCACTCGGAAAGGGAGAGCCGGCGGGCGGCCTCGGCCAGGCGCTGGTCGTAGGCGGCACGCAGGGCGGCGAGGTAGTCGAAGGTGAGCGGGGCCGCGGTGGGCCGCTCGGGAGTGGGCAGCGGCCTCTCGTTAGGCTGCGCGGGCAGGGCGCGTTGCACCCGCTTGCCGTTCAGGAAGACCAGCACGTCGTCGAGGCGGTGGGGATCGTAGTAGACCGTGACCCACCGCCCGCGGAGGAAGGTCTCCACCAGAAAGTGCAGCCCGTCGACTTCCACGGTGGAGGTCTTGGGATGGACCCTGCGGCGGGCCTGCACCCGGAAGGTGTCCTGGACCAGGGCGGGGTCGGGGAAGCGCGGAGCAAACCCGTCCAGGGCGAAACGATCGATGGGCGCCTGCCCCGTGGCTTCGTGTTTCTCGCGGTGGTACCGCTCCTCCAGCCACGCTTCCCAGAAGAGATTGATCTTGTCGAGCTCGGCGATCCTGGCCGCGCGCACCTCGGGCTCGAACTGCTCGGCCACCGTGCGGTTGAACCGTTCTATGGCCCCGCGTCCTTCCGAGGTGTAGCGCTTGGAGCGGCAGTGCTTGATGTCGAGCTGGGCCAGGGCGAAGGCGAAGGCGTGTGAGCGATAGACGCTGCCGTTGTCGACGTAGCTCTTCTTGGGGCAGCCCCGCTTGAGGATCGCCTTCTTGAAGGTGTCCTCCAGGGTGGCGATGCGCTCGTTCGGGTACCACTGCCCGTGCGGGACCAGCTTCGAGTAGTGGTCGATCTCCGCGCAGAGGTGGATGGTGCGGAAGCTGTCGGTCCGAGGCTCGTACAGGATCGGCGCCTCGTGGTAGTCGCCGACCCAGAGCTCGTTGGGCTGTTCGAACAGCAGCCGGATGTAACGCTTGGCCCCGAGGGTCTTGAGACGGCGGCGTGAGAAACCCGCCTGCTCGAGGTGGCGGTCGAGAGTGGAGCGGGCCATAGACCCCGGCGGTACGAGCTGCCGCCGCACGAGGACGTCGATGATCGTTTTCGTGGAGCGGGAGGGCACCTCCTTGCGAGCCTGGATGGCTGCCTCCAGGACCTGCGGGGTGATCTCGCGGGAAACGCCCTTGTCCTTCCGGAGTTTGGGCACCAGGCCGAGCAGCCCCTGCTCCTTGTAGAGACCCCACCAGGACCACAGCGTGCGCTCGGTGAAGGAGCGCAGCTTCCCCCACGGCGTCTCGAAGCTGCGCGTGGCGATCTCCGCGATCTGGGCAGAGAGCTCCCCACGAGGCCGATCCTCGGTGTCGATCTCCTCCAGCACGGTCTCTCGGAAGAGCGCGATGTGGCGTCGGCGATCGTCGATGTCGTCGTCGAAGCTCATGCCCAGCGTTATGCGCTGGGCGGACCTCGCCGGTCGATATGAAAGGCCGGGGACGCTATCCCCTCACCCAGACCGATGGGACGTGGGAACGCCCGGAACTGAACCCAGAGCAGCCACCGCAGAGGGCTCGGATCCGCGGGAGGAGTGGGCAGCGCCCGCCACAGCAAGGAGATGAGGACCACGGTGCGTAGCGAACTCAGGAGCAGCGCCGCACGCTCCGGTGAGTAGGCCTTGTCGTGGTCTTGCGGCACATGCCGCGGCACCAGATCGATCGCCGGAGAGTCGGGGAAAAGCCGCACGATGGCGGCCAGCAGATCTTCCGCCGCCGTCAGCCGCCCGAGCCATCCCACCCACCGCCATACCGACGTCCATGAGCAGCCGAACCGAGCACCGACCTCGACGTACGTCGCGCTGGGCGTGGCCAGGTAGGCCAGCGCCGCCGCCTCGCTCACGTCCGGGGAAAACTGACGACGAGGATAGAGAAACGCCGGCCACAGCGTCCACGACTTCCAGCAGCTAGCGCAAGCCACGCGCTGGAGCGGCAGACCTTCGCCGAGGCGCTGCGCCTGCCCGCTTTCGGCGAGCACCACGCTGAACACAAAGCGCCAGCCGTCGTACCAGATCCACTGGCAGGGACACACCGGACAAGCGGTCGGCCGTGGAGGCCGCCCCAAGCCCGGGCCAATCTGCGCCCGGTACGACTTGATGTCCGTCCACGGAAGAACGATGCTCGACAACGACCCCTGCCTCGCTCGTGGAGGCGGAAGGTCACGGTGCCTCGCGTGGTTCAGACGCGAGGCACCACCCTCTCGCGAGGCTCAGCCTACGCTGAAATCGGGGACGAGCAGAAACGGCTCGCTACTGAAACCCAGGGCGGGCGGCTACAGCCGGGTCGGTCCTTGGTTTCGCGTGGGGTCATAGGCACGCCGGTGCCGTCGATGGCGACGTACATCTTGGGCACGGAGTGAAGCAGGACGACCTTGCC
>JALOLB010000364.1 GCA_025456225.1 Thermoanaerobaculaceae bacterium | reverse complement strand
GGCATCGCTCTCCCCGACCACACCGTTGCCCTTGTCCGCCACTCCCCTGACTCCCGTGCCACCGGCGGCCTCGGCGATTCCGTACACACCGGCATACCCACTCGCCATGGCGGTTCCCACGATGCCACTCCGCGCCGCCGAGGTGCCGGAGATCGCCTGCCCGGTCCCTGAGTTGGTCACCGAGAACAGGTAGGTCGTGTGGGCCTGCTCCCTGGCAAACGGCAGCGTGAAGCCGCCGCCGCTGTCGTCGGTGTCCCAGATCACGGCAGTCCCGTTGTGCTTGAGCACCTTGCCGCTCGCGCCACCCGACGGCGAGAGCTTGGCGGTCGTCACCGCAGCATTGGCGAGATCGGCGGTCGCAATGGTGGTGTCGGCGATCTTGGCGCTCGTCACGGCACCGTCGGCGAGCTTCGCGGTGGTCACCCCGTTGGCCGCGATCCCCACGGTGTCCGCCGCCACCGTGATGCCGTCGCCCGCACCGACGCTCACGGCCACATCGCCGCTCGTGCCACCACCCGTCAAGCCGGCGCCGGCCGCAACTGCCGAGATATCCCCGCCACCACCACCCGACACCGTCTGCCACGCCGCGCCACCAGCCGTCACCGTCAGCACCTGCCCACTGCTCCCGCCCGAGGTTCCGACCTTTGCAGCCGTCACTGCCCCGTTCGCCAGCTTCGTCGTGGTGACGCCGAGGTCGGCAATTGCCAGCGTCACGTCCCCGCTCGTGCCCCCGCCGGTCAGCCCGGCCCCCGCCGCAACGCCGGTGATGTCACCACCGCCTCCCGAGCTGTTCTCCGCCAGCAGGTCGTCGCGGAACCGCATCTCGAACGTCGCCGGGTCCTGGGAGCCGTTCGCCACCCCGGAGCCGAACGCGATCACCTTGCCGGTCCCGGAGGTGACCTCGACCGTCAGCCTTGCGTTCTGGGTCGACAGCGCAGGGAACTCGCTCCCGAACCCCTTCTGCAGTTGCTCCCACTGCCGCACGGTGTAGGTCTTGCTCCCCACCGTGGCGCCCGCCGGGTCCTTCACCGTCACCTTCACGGTGCAGGTGCCGGTCCCGGTCGTCTCCACGAAGCCGTAGTTGTAGCGGAACGTGGAGTCCCCCGACGGCAGCGTCGCGTACACCCCCACCAGCTCGGTGGACTGCCCTGAGCCGATCGCGAAGGAGGCAGGCGTCCCGGCGAAGTACTGGCCGACCGAGTCCTTGAGCGCCCCGGACTGGGAGTAGATGCGCGAGCCGGCCAGAACTTTGACGTTGGAGGTCAGGCGCAGCGCCCCGAACGTCTGCCTGGCGAACATGAGCTGGACGGCGTTCTCGTACCGGGCGGTGTCCCCCGGCTGGATGGTGTCGGTGTAGCTCATGGGCGTCGGGTTGGCCTGGCGCTCCAACAGGTAGAACGTGACGTTGGCCGCCGTGGCGTTGGGGTTGTGGACCCACACGGTGGTGTACCAGACCGCGGGCGGGGTGCCCGGGTTGGCTCCCACCGAGGGCAGGAAGACGTCGGTGCCGGTGAAGCTCGCCCACGCTGCCGCTCCAAAGAGGATGCCGACCAGCGCCATGACAGTGACGGACGGACGGATGACTCGCATGCTGTCCTCCCTGAATCGCGGTGTTTGAAGTTACTCTACACCCGTTCCGCGAAACCGGGTTTCACCTGTGACAGCGACGGGGTGCTGCGAAACCGCACAGCTCGCGTCGAGTGCCGGTCCGGCGCTTCTGACGCCTGGTGGCGTCGGCACCTTCCGGGGAGGAAGGTGTCGCACCGGGACGGGCTCGAACCTCCGCCTCCCTGATCCGAAGTCCGTCTGGCGGACGGGCGGCTCGCGCTGGCGGCTGGCCGGCGAATGGTTCGCTCACGACCGGTGACCTTGACGACGATGGCGCCCCACGGAGCCGGGGGCTCGTGCGGCCACACGAGGCGGGGCCGGGGAGCCGTCCGTCATCGAGTGGCCCGGACTCCCGTCGGCAAGCGCGGGAGTGTCCCCTGGCCGCCCGGCCTCACCCCGTCTCGCCGGCAGCCGTGCGAGGACCCGGACGGGATCCGGCACGGCGACAGGAAGCAAGTCAGCCAAGCGGGTCCCCGGGGAGGTCCGTCATGACTGGCTCCAGCCGGACCACCCTTTTCAGGCGCTGGCTCTCGGCCGCAGCCTCGATCGCCTGGGCCAGCCCGCCGTCATCCCCACCTCTCGACGTGACCGCCAGCATCACGTCTGCATCGCAGGGCACTTTCGCGAGGTAGCCCTCCTCGTGCAACAGGATGGCCGCCACGTGCCGCACCTCGATCAGCGCGCCGGGCGCGCACCCCGCGCGCCGGGCGAACAGGTCCGCTCGATGCACCGTCCGATCGTCCAGGGGCTGCCCCAGGCACCAGGCGCCCACCACCACGACCACGAGGTCCGCCGAGGGTGCGATGACCGGCTCCCACTCCGCATGCGCCTTGAGGGGTCGGCTTGCCGCGCCGTCCGCCTCGACGATCAGCGCGTCCGCGATGCCCGCTGCGGCGAGAAGATCGAGGTCACTGGCCGAGAAGCCCAGCAGCTTCTCGTCCTCCACCCTGGCCGCGAGCACGATGGGGTTGCGCCTCGCGAGCACGGCGCGCGCCTGCCCGGCGAGCGCTGCCACGTCGGTGCCGAGCAGCAGCGCCTCGAGCGCCTCGCCCTCGCTCCTCCGGATGCGCGTGCTCGTGGTGGCGATCACGCGCCTCCCCTGCCCGGCCAGCGCCCTCGCCATGTCGAGCATGAGGGTCGTCTTGCCGCCGCCTCCGATCAGGTGGATGAAGCGGTATCGCTCGAGGTCGAAGGCCGCGATCAGGTCGTCGCCCCGCGTCATGGCCAGCGCGGGGGAAACCGGCACAGGATCGCTTCGAGGACAGCGCCGCCGATCGTCCGGGCCTTGTCCGAGATGGTGAAGCAGAAGGCGGGATCGCCGCGGGGGTCCACATCCCCGATCTTGAGGTTCGCGGGCACCTCGACGCCGCCGTGGACGACGCCCCGCAGCACGCCGGAGATCGCAGCCCCGACGGGCCGGCCGGCCACGGTGCACACCACGTCGCCCGCGCGGACGGGTTGTCCGATCTCGAGCCGGGTCTCGACGACACCCGCGCAGGGCGCACGCAGCACGCGCTCGCTGGTGAAGCCGGCGATCGGCCCCGGGATGCCCGTGTCG
>JALOLB010000136.1 GCA_025456225.1 Thermoanaerobaculaceae bacterium | reverse complement strand
CGAGCGCAAGGCCGGCCACGCCTACTTCTTCCCCAACAAGTTCTCCGAGCGGGCCGGGGCGTACTACGAGCGCTACGGCGCCGAGCGCACGCGCAAGGCGATGGCCGCCTGGTACGCCAATGCCGTGGAGAACGCCCGGTTGAACCCCCTCGCCCAGGAGTTCCACAACACCTCACCGGACCTCGTGAAGGTCGGGATGACGAAGCCCGACGCGACGAGCTTCACCGAGCACCTCAATATCTTCGACTGCTCGAAGGTCTCCGACGGCGCCGCCGCCGTGCTGGTGTGCTCCGAGGAGGGCCTCGCCCGGCTCGGCGTCGGCCGGGACGCCGCCGTGCAGGTGGCAGGGTACGGCCAGGTGGTGGACGACCTCGTGCAGGCGCCGCCGGATCTGACGGCCCTCACCACCTCCCGCAAGGCGGTTGAGACGGCGCTCGTCCAGGCCGGCATCGGGGTCCAGGACGTTGGCGTCTTCGAGGTCCACGACTGCTTCACGATCACCGGCATCCTGTCCATGGAAGCCCTGGGGCTCGCGAACCCCGGCGAGGGGCCGGACCTGGTGTCGGGTGGCGCGATGAAGCGGGGTGGCGCGTACCCGACCAACACATCGGGCGGCCTGGTCGGCTATGGGCACCCCACCGGCGCCTCCGGCGTGCGCATGGCGGTCGACCTGTGGAAGCAGCTCACCGGCCTGGCGGAGGGGTTCCAGGTGGCGGTGCAGAAGCCCCACGGCCTGCTCATCTCCATGGGCGGCAACGACAAGACCGTGGTGTCGGTGGTGGTGAGGAAGTAGCGAGCAGCCAGAGCAGACCACCTCGACGTAGACGTAGACGTGGACGTGGACGTGGTCGAGGACGTGGACCTGGAAGTCGGGTACGTGCTGTCAGGAGGAGGCCAGGCTCCGACCGAAGGAGGCCGGTCTTCGGCGCCGTTTCGTCTCATGGGATCGTCCACGACCACGACCACGGCCACGACGACGTCCACGATCACGTGGCATCACCGGTCGAGCCTTGCCACCCCATTCCCGGTTCTCTAGAATCAACGGACACGCGCCAGCACCGGGCGTGCACACAGGCCGACGAGGCGCACTGGCCGGCGAGCCGGTGCCCGAAGGAGCGACAGCATGGGCATGACAGTAGCGGAGAAGATCCTGGCCAGGGCCACCGGGCAGGTGGCCGTGAAGGCCGGCGACGTCGTGGAGCCGCGCGTTGACGTGGCGATGTCCCACGAGAACGCCGCCCTGGTCATCAACCAGTTCAACGAGGTCTTCCAGGGCACCGGCCTCGGGGCGACCGTGTGGGATCCGAAGAAGATCGTCATCATCTTCGACCACCGCGTCCCCGCCGAGTCCTCCAAGACCGCCACCAACCAGAAGAAGATCCGCGAGTTCGTGGCGAAGCAGGGGATCCCCAACTTCCACGACGTGCGCGGCGACCAGGGCGGCATCTGCCACCAGATCCTGCCCGAGAACGGCTACATCCGCCCCGGCTACGTGGTCGTCGGCACCGACTCCCACACCACCAGCCACGGCGCCCTGGGTGCCTTCTCCTTCGGTATCGGCGCCACCGAGATGGCCTCGGTGTGGACGCTCGGCCGCGTCCTCAACGTCGAGGTTCCCGGCACCATCAAGGTCGTCGTCAGCGGCGAGTTCAAGCCGGGCGTCGGCCCCAAGGACCTCATCCTGCACCTTATCGGCCGGCTCACCGCCGAGGGCGCCAACTTCAAGGTCATCGAGTTCCACGGCGGCGCCATCGAGCGCATGTCCACCTCCGGCCGCCTCACCATCTGCAACATGTCGGTGGAGGCCGGTGCCACCTCCGGCATCGTCCCGGCCGACCAGGAGACCGTCCGCTACCTGCGCGAGGAGGCCGGCGTCACCGAGGCGGTCGATCTCGTCACGCCCGACCACGACGCCGTCTACGACCAGGTGGTCGAGATCGACGCGGGAGAGCTGGCGCCCCACATCGCCTGCCCCCACACCGTCGACCACGTGAAGCCGGTCGGCGCGGTCGAGGGCGTGAAGATCAACCAGATCGTCATCGGCTCCTGCACCAACGGGCGCCTGGACGACCTCGAGATCGCCGCCGGGATCCTCAAGGGCAAGAAGGTGGCGGCCGGCACGCGCATGCTCATCTTCCCGGCCACCTGGCGCATCTACAAGCAGGCCATGAAGCTCGGCCTGCTCGAAACGCTCGTCGACGCCGGGGCGGTGATCGTCAACCCCGGCTGCGGCTGCTGCCTGGGCGTGCACCAGGGCGCCCTCGGCGACGGCGAGGTGGCGCTCTCCACCACCAACCGCAACTTCAAGGGCCGCATGGGCAACCCCAACTCCGAGGTGTACCTCTGCTCGCCCGCCGTGGCCGCGGCGTCGGCCCTCACCGGCGTGATCTCCGACCCCCGAAAGGCGGTGTGACATGGCCAAGGTCGTATTCAAGATCGGCGACGACGTCTCGACCGACACCATCTACCCGGGCCGGTTCATGGCCACGGTGCTGCCCTCCGAGACCCCGCAGTACGCCTTCGCGGACTTCAAGGAGATCAACGCGAAGATCAAGGGCAAGGAGCTGCCGGTCGGCTCGATCATCCTCGGTGGCAAGAACTTCGGCAGCCGCGAGCAGGCGGCGAGCTGCCTCGCCACCCCCGGCCTCGTCGTGGTGGCGCGCAACTTCGCCCGCATCTTCCTGCAGAACTCGATCAACGTCGGCCTGCAGACCGTGATCTGCCCGACCATCGACGCCGAGGAGGGCGACGAGCTCGAGATCACGCCCACCGAGGTGAAGAACGTCACCAAGGGCACGTCCCACCCGGTGGTGCCGCTCCCCAAGGCGCGCCAGGCGATCGTCGACGCCGGCGGCCTCATCCCCTACACCCGCAAGCTCCTCGTCCAGGAGCGCAGCGCGTAGCACGTCTCATACTCGCGTCTCTTCCCAACGGGCGGGGCTTCGGTCCCGCCCTTTCTGTCGTCATGGCTGGCTTTGAGCGATCTCTGGTGGCGATCGACTGTCCGGTGTCGGTTGCTAACAATCTGATTTGGTAGTATCCTCAGATGGAGTGGACACTAGGTGCTATCAACTTGTAGCTAAAAGTAATAGGGTTAATGGATAACGAGGGACAGAGATGGGGACAAAGAGCAGGCCATACGAGAAGTCTCATCCGTGGCTGGCCTTCTCCCTGGACCTGCGCCGGGCCTCGGCACGCCTGTGGATGCTCCTGGGAGAGGCAAGATCCAAGTGCGATCACATTGCCGGTGTTCCTCTCCCACCGCACCTGGCCAAGGAGCTCCACCAGCTCTACCTGGCCAAGGGAGCGTTGGCCACCACCGCCATCGAGGGCAACACCCTCTCCGAGGAGCAGGTGGTCGAGCACCTCGAGGGACGCCTCCGGCTGCCCCGGTCGCAGGCGTACCTGACGCGGGAGATCGACAACATCGTCACAGCCTGCAACCAGGTTCTCGAGGCGCTCAAGGGGGGAGCGACCTCTTCGGTCGAGCCGAAGGAGATCATGGGGTTCAACCTGCAGGTTCTGAGTGGGCTCGACGTCGAGCCCGAGGTGGTGCCGGGATCAATCCGGCGGCACGCGGTCGGCGTCGGCAGGTATCCCGGTGCCCCAGCCGAGGACTGTGAGTACCTGGTCGAGAAGCTCTGCATGTGGCTTGGCTCGTCGAGCTTTGACCTCGGCTCCGAGTTTGGCCTGGCAGCCGCGATCCTCAAGGCGGTGGTCGCCCATCTCTACATCGCCTGGATCCATCCGTTCGGTGATGGCAACGGACGGACCGCCCGCCTCATCGAGTTCAAGCTCCTGGTTGCGAGTGGAGTCCCGACGCCAGCGGCCCACCTGCTCTCGAACCACTACAACCTGACCCGCAGCAGGTACTACCAGCAGCTCGCCGCCTCGAGCAAGAAGCCCGGTGGAGAGCTCGACTTCGTCGAGTACGCGCTTGCCGGTTTCGTGGACCAACTGGGCGAGCAGATCGGCCGCATCCGCGACCACCAGTGGTCGATCGCCTGGCGTGACTACGTCTACCGTCAGTTCGACCGAGCCCCCGGCAGGGCGGCAACACGGCGCCGCGACCTCGTCCTGGCGCTCTCCCGGCGCGCGGAGGCTGTCAGCGTCGTGGAGATCGCAGGCCTGACGCCTGCTCTTGCCCAGGCCTATGCCGGCCGCACGCGGAAGACCCTCACCCGTGACCTGCAGGACTTGCGGCGCATGGGCCTCGTGGCCGAGGAGCGGGGCTCGTACCGCGCCGCGCGCGAGCAAATCCTTGCATTCCTGCCATGGAGGCAGGAGGCGACGGCTGCCACGGCAGACAGTTGAGCCCCGAGCAGACGTCGCAGAATGGACCGTCCCAGATGGCGCGAGGTGGCCGCGAGAGCGTGTCAGCTCCTGCAGCCACTGTGTCAACCAGGCAGGCTGCTCTGGACTCCTGTGTGCACGAGAGGACACCGATGAGTGTCACAATCCGCATCGCCGAGCACACCCACCGGGTCCTGAGCGACCTTGCCAGGCAGGAGGGGAGGTCGCTCCAGGCAACGGTCGAGCAGGCGGTGGAGGCCTATCGTCGACAGCGTCTCCTCGCCGAGGCCAACGCCGCATATGCCAGGCTCCGCTCGAAGCCCGCGGGGTGGCGCGAGGAGGTCGAGGAGCGCGAGGGCTGGGACGTGACGCTCCTTGATGGCCTGGAGGAGGGCTCATGAGTGAGCTTCCCTCCCGGGGCGGAATCTGGCTCGCGGACCTGAACCCGGTACGTGGTCACGAACAGGCCGGAACGCAGCCGTGTCTTGTCGTCTCGACCGACGTCTTCAACCACGGCCAGGCCGAGCTGGTGATGGTCCTGCCGCTGACGACCAGGGACCGGCGGATCCCGCTCCACGTGCCACTGGAACGGGCGGAGAGCGGACTGAATGCCCACAGCTTCATCAAGTGCGAGGACATTCGCTCGATCTCACGGGAGCGCCTGACCAGCCGCGTGGGTGCGGTCGGGAGCCCGACACTCGACGCTGTCAACGACCGCCTTCGGATTCTCCTCGAGCTGTAGGAGCCTGTCGTGCAGGTGTGGGGCGGGGTCGTGGGCCTTCGCCTCCCTGACGATCAGTACGACTCCGGGTTCTTGATCACGCCGTCCGGGGGCAGGGTGAGCTGGCCTGGGCGGGCCCTGACGACCTCGCGGAGCCAGCTCTCGGGGTAGCCGAGCTCCTTCGGGTCGCCCTTGTCGTCCTTGACGTAGCCGTCGTTGTACTTCGTGAACAGCGCCTCGGCGAGCTCGCGCCAGCGGCGGGTGACCTGCTCGCCGGCGGAGACCGAGTAGTCGGTGAGGAACCGGCGCGCCCGCTCGGGGTCGGTGGCGATCATCGCCCGGGCGGTCGTCTCGATCGCCGGTTGCAGGGCGAAGAAGTTGCCCTCCAGCTCCTGCTGGACCTTCTGGATGTCCCTGACCATGTCCGAGAAGCGGAGCTGGGCGAAGTTGGCGACGAGATTGAACACCCACCACGCCGAGTCCCAGGAGAACTTCTGAAGGCTGCCCTGGGTGAACGACGGCGGCACCGCGGTGTTGCCGGCGTAGAGCGGGACGTAGCAGCTCGTGGAGGTGTCGTCGAGGCCGTACCAGAGGACGCCCCCGACCGCGTCGGGCAGGAACGACCGTGAGTTGGCGACGTAGGAGCAGCCGGTCTGTTGGGTGGAGATGGGACGCTCCCACGAGTAGGTCGCGCCGTCGAGCTTGAAGGTCATGGGGCGGGAGCGGAGCGGGGAGCCGTACGGGCCGGCGTCCACGCCTGCCGTCATGTCGAACGGCGTCCCCTCGTAGTGGTCGCGCATGAGGGCCATGACGTCCTGGACCCCCAGCTTGCGGTCGGGCTTGATCCAGAGCGGGTAGGGCCTGGCTCCCACGACGCCGCGGTGGTAATCGGCGGCGAAGGTCTGGGACGGGGCGGCCCGGCGGAAGATCGACCACACGCGGGTCTCGGTGTAGCGGAGCGTCTGGGCGGTGGCAGGGCAGTAGGCGTCGCAGAAGCGGAACGGCCCGTCCTTGGCCGGGTCGTAGTAGCCCTTCTGGATGGCGAAGTCGATGACGTTGGGCGAGTACAGACAGTTGGCCGGGTCCTTCAACGGGAAGGTGCCGATGCGGGCCTTGTTCGCGTGGGCGGCGATCATGCCGTCCGGGACGCGCACGGCCACCCAGATGGCGCCCGTGCCGCCCGGGCCGGTGCCGATCATCTCGAGGATCCACGCCTCCTTCGGGTCGCCGATCGAGAACGACTCCCCGGTCGAGGCGTAGCCGAACTCGCCGACCAGCCCGGTCATCACCGTGATCGCCTCGCGCGCCGTGCGGGCCCGCTGGAGGGTGAGCCGCATCAGCGTCCAGTAGGGGATGCCGCCCTGGGTGTTCTCGAGCTCCAGGCGGCCGTCGAAGGTGGTCTCACCGATCGCGACCTGGTGCTCGTTCATGATGCCGGTCACGGCGTAGGTGTGGGCGGGGTAGGGGACGCGCAGCAGCACCTTGCCGTTCCAGTCCTTGACGTCCTGCAGCTCTCCGGGCGCATGGTCGGCAGCCGGGGTGAACCGCAGGGTCGGGTGGAACTCCCCGTCCACCGAGTAGCTGATCACCACGGAGCCGTCGGTCGAGGCGCCGGGAGTGACGAGGATGTTGGTGCACCCGAAGGCGCCACGTACCCCGGCGGCCGACGTCACGATCAGGACGAGCAGCACCAGCTTGCGCATTCTGTCTCCTTGCCGGCCGCCGAGACCTGTGACCCACCGCTGGGGGGACCTGCGACCGCGCCGCGGGGGATGATACAACCCCGCCGAGCCCCACACGGTGCCGTGCGTCGGGTGCTACTGCAGCATCACCAGCATGGAGATGACGCCGGTGCCGGCGTCGAGCGCTCCGAGCGCCTTGCCGATCACCGTGGCGTTGGGGGCCTCGTCGCCGCCACGCATGGCGTGCCCCGGCGTCGCCGAGGCAACCAGGAGGTCGCCCGGGACGATGGGGCCGCCCTCGGCGCTGGCCTTCACGGGCACGACGCCGGCGATGGCGAGAGGCACCCGCCCCGGAGCGCCGTCGTCCTCGTCGCCGCCCACGAACGCCGGCCGGGTCGAGTGGACGCCGGCCACGCTGCGCTGGTACGGCGCGCTCGAGCGGACGAGCCGGCCGTCGCGGGCGATGGCGAGGACGTCACCCGGCTCGAGGCCGGGCTCGGCTGGCAGCAGCTCGGCGAGGTCGGCGGCAGGCGAGGTGAAGGTGCCGTCCGCCTTGACGTTGCCGCCGTAGTCCACCTTGAACTTGGTGTCGGTGCCCGCGTGGCTCACGGCCTTGATGAGCAGGCCGCCGTTGCCCTGGATCTGCAGGACGTCGCCGATGCCGGAGTTGTTGAGGTACACCGTGGTCTCGGTCGATGAGGTCAGGAAGGCGCCCGCCACGCCCGCCCCGCTGGTCGCGGCGGCGCGAATGGCGGCGTTGTCGCGCCCTGCGCCGCCGCCTCCCGCCAGGACCGCGCTGCCGCTGCTGGACTGCGCCGAGAGCCCGACACCCGTCGTGCTCTTCGCGAGCACGCCCACGCCCGACTCGGCCTCGCCGCTGACGCCTGCCCTGTCGCTGGCCGAGCCGTAGACCCCCGCGGCACCCGACGAGGTGCGTCCCTGGACGCCGTATGAGCTGCCGGAGACGCCGTGCACGCCCACGCCAGCGAGGGACTCGCCGCGTACGCCGGCCGCGATGGTTGAAGTGGTCACGCCCAGGACCCCGTTGAACCCGGGGGTCACGGTGGCGCCCCCGGAGACACCGACGACGCCGGCGCTGGCCGAGCTGCGGGCGTCGAGCGCGACGCCGTCGTTCTGGGAGTACAGGCCCCGGCTCGACGCGCTGATCGCCCCGCCGACCTCGACCTTCTGGGCCTTCAGTGCCGTGCTCGACTTGATGTCCGAACCTTCGATCGTGCCGTCGGCGATGGAGGCCGAGGTCACCGTGTTGGCCGCGAGCTTGACGCCGGTCACGGCGCCATCCGCCAGCTTCGCGGTGGTCACGGCTCCGTCACCGAGCTTCGTGCCGGTGACGGCGCCATCCACCAGCTTGGCGGTGGTGACGCCCCGGTCGGCGATCGACACGGTGTCGGCGTCCGCCGCCAGACCGGCCCCGATCCCGACATCCAGGGCCACGGCGCCGCTGGTGCCGCCCCCGGTCAGGCCCGCGCCGGCGGTGACCCCGGTGATCGATCCCCCCGAGGCGTTCTCGGCCAGCAGCTCGTCCCGGAACGCCATCTCGAAGGTCGAGGGGTCGTTGGAGCCGTTCGCGACGCCGGAGCCGAAGGCCACGATCTTGCCGGTGCCCCCGGCCATCAGGACGGAGAGGCGGGCGTTCTCGGTGGAGAGGGCCGGGAACTCGTCCTTGAACTGGTACTGCTTCTGCTCGAAGGGCCGGACCTGGTAGACCCTGGTGGCGAGCGGGTTGCCCCCCGGGTCCCTGAGGTCCACCTGCACGGTGGCCGTGCCGCCGGCGGTCTCGACGAAGCCGAAGTTGTAGCGGAAGTCGGAGCCGCTCGACGGCTGCACCTGGAAGACGCCAAGCAGGTCGGTGCGCTGGCCTGCGGCAATGGCGAAGGAGGCGGGGACACCGGCGAAGAACTGGCCCACCGAGTCCCTGGGATCGCCGCTCTGGGAGTAGATGCGCGAGCTGACCACGAGCTTCCCGGTCGAGACGACGCGCAGCGCCCCGAACGCCTCCTTGTGAAACCACTCCTGGACGACGTTGTCGGCGCGTACCGTCTCGCCGGCCTGGAGGGTCAGGGTGTAGGCCGGAGCCGCAAGGTTGATCTGGTCGCGCTCGAGCAGGTAGACGCTGGCCGTGGCGGCCGTGAGGTCGGGGTTGTGGAGCCAGACCGTGGTGTACCACTGGGATCCCCCCGAGCCGGGCTTGCGGCCGACCGAGGGCAGGAACACGTCGGTGCCGGAGAAGGATGCCAGGATCGGGCTGGCGGTCAGCGATGCCAGGGCGAGGAACGCTGCTGCTGTCTTCCAGGAGCCGTGCGGCATGGACATCGGTAGGGCCTCCCCAGTTGATCGGCCGCCATTCTACAGCGGGCCAGGTCAGGGCGGGGAATCGCCCTGACTCGTCTGGGGTTGGTGGCCGGTGGAGGGACCCGTGATGAAGACCTTCCTCGCAATCAGCGGTCTGTTGCTGGCCACCGTGGCCGGAGCGGCCGTGCGGACCCAGACCCTGACCTACAAGCAGGGCGACACCGTCCTCGAAGGCTACCTCGCCTGGGACGACTCGATCATGGGCAAGCGTCCCGGGGTGCTGGTCGTGCACCAGTGGATGGGCCTCTCCGCCAACGAGCGGATGCGCGCCGAGATGCTGGCGAAGCTCGGATACGTGGCCCTGGCCGCGGACGTGTACGGGCAGGGCGTGCGCCCCGCCACGCCGAAGGAGGCCGGTGCCCTGGCGGGCTCGTTCAAGGGAGATCGCGCCCTGCTGCGGGCGCGCGTGAGTGCCGGCCTCGACGAGCTGCGCCGCCAGCCGATGGTGGATGCGAAGCACGTCGCCGCAATCGGCTACTGCTTCGGTGGCACCGCGGTGATTGAGCTGGCTCGCAGCGGTGCGGACGTCGCCGGTGTGGTGAGCTTCCACGGCGGGCTCGACAGCCCGACTCCAGCCGACGGCGCGCGCATCAAGGCGAAGGTGCTTGCGCTCCACGGGGCGGACGACCCGTTCGTGCCGCCGGACCAGCTCGGGGCGTTCGAGAAGGAGATGCGCGACGGCGGCGTGGACTGGCAGCTCGTGTCGTACGGCGGCGCGGTCCACGCCTTCACCCAGAAGGAGGCCGGCACCGACACCAGCAAGGGCGCGGCCTACAACGAGCGCGCCGACCGCCGCTCCTGGGAGGCCATGGAGTCCTTCTTCACCGAGCTCTTCAAGTAGCCCCCCTGGAAAGCAATCGGCCGCCCCTGAAGGCGGCCGATCTCCTGCGTTCTGCTTCTCGGACCCCGGATCCCGGACCCCGGATCCCTGGGTGGGTGGGGGTCACACCACCCCCTTCTCCTTGAGTGCCTGGATGTCGGCCTCGGAGTAGCCGAGGGTGCCGAGAATCTCGGCGGTGTGCTGGGAGAGGCGTGGCGGCGCCGTCTCCAGGGCTCCCGGAGTGGCCGAGAACTTAGCGGTGAGCGAGAAGAACGGCAGCTCGCCGATGCCCTCGACGTTCATAGGTTGGAGGGTCTGGCGGTGCTTGCACTGCTCCTGCAGCAGCGCCTCCTCGAGGCCGATGACGGCGCCGGTGGGGACGTCCACGGCGTTGAGGACCTCGACCCAGTGGGCGGTCGTCTGCTGTCGGAGCTTCTCCTCCAGCAGCGGCGTGAGGAGCTTGCGGTTGGCCTTGCGGGTGTCGCGCTCCTTGAAGCGCGGGTCCTCCACGAGCTCGGGGACGCCCAGCGCCTTCGCCAGGTCCTCCCACTGCTTCTGCTGGTTGGCGGCGATGTTGACGCAGCCGTCCGCGGTGGCGAAGGTGCCGGATGGCGCGGCCGTGAAGTTGTCGTTGCCCATCAGCACCGGCTGCTGGTGGCCAATCAGGAGGTTGGCCGCCACCCAGCCCATGAGCGGCATGATCGAGTCGAGCAGCGCCACGTCGACCATCTGGCCCTCGCCCGTGTGCTCGCGGTGGTACAGCGCCGCCATGATCGCGAACGCCGCGTTCATGCCGCCCACCGTGTCGCACACCGGGAAGCCGGCGCGCAGCGGGTTCAGCCGCTCGTCGCCGTTCACTGCCATGACGCCCGAGAGCCCCTGGATGATCTGGTCGTACGCCGGCTTGAAGGCGTCGGGTCCGGTCTGGCCGAACCCCGAGATGGCGCAGAAGACGATGCGCGGGTTGATCTCCCGGAGCGCCTCGTAGCCGAACCCGAGGCGGGCCATGACGCCCGGGCGGAAGTTCTCGACGACCACGTCAGCGGTCGCCACAAGCTTGCGAAACACCTCCTTGCCTTCTGGAGCCTTGAGGTCGAGGGTCACCGACTTCTTGTTGGCGTTCTGGGCCAGGAAGCTGGTGCCCATGAGCTGCTTGTTGAGCGCCTGGACGTTGCCGAGCTTGCGCGCCAGGTCGCCGTCCTTGGGGTTCTCGATCTTGATCACCTCGGCGCCCAGCAGCGCCAGGTGCAGGGTCGAGAACGGGCCCGACAGCACGTTGGTGAGGTCGAGGACGCGGATGCCTTCGAGAAGCTTCATGGGAGTCTCCTTAGTTGCCTGCAGGCCTGAAGTCGACGATCGAGCCGGACTTGAGGATGAACCCCGGCAGCTCCCGGCCGAAGAACTGCCCGACGCTGCGCGCCACCTCCACGAGCTTCGACAAGTCGATGTCCCGACGCATCCCCATGCGCTGCAGGGAGTGCACGAGGTCCTCGGTGGAGACGTTGCCGGCCGGCTGCTTCGTGAACGGGCAGCCGCCCAGCCCTCCGAACGCCGACTCGAGCGAGCGCACGCCGGAGCGCATGGCGGCCCAGCAGTTGGCGAGGCCCAGCCCGTAGGTGTTGTGGAAGTGGCAGGTCATCTCGACCGTGGCGTCGAGCTCCCGAATGGCGCCGAAGAGTTCCTCGACTTGCATCGGGTTGGCGTGGCCTGCGGTGTCCGCGAGGCTGATGGCCCGCACCCCGGCGCCGAGGTACTCCTTGACGATCGCCAGCACCCGGTCGGCCGGAATGGGACCGTCGAACCCGCACCCGAAGGCGGACTGCACCGAGACCTGCACCTTCATGCCGGCGGCCGCGGCCTGCTTCGCCATCGGGATGATCCGGCCCAGGGCCTCGGACGGGCTCATGCCGGTGTTCTTGCGGGAGTGGGTCTCGGAGGCCGAGACGCCCATGCAGAACATCTCCACGCCGCACGCCATGCCGCGCTCCAGCCCCTTCTCGTTGAGCACGAGGCCGGACAGGATGGCCTTTCCGGGGCGGTTCCCGGGTGCCGAGAAGTGGGCGAACAGCCGGTCGGTGTCGGCCATCTGCGGCATCTTTTCCGGGTTGACGAACGACCCGACCTGGACGATGTCGACCCCCGAGCCGGCCAGCTCCGCGATCCAGGCGACCTTCTGCTCGAACGGCACGGCCTGCTTCTCGACCTGCAGGCCGTCGCGCGGCCCGACCTCGTGGATGATCAGCTCCTGCATGGCGTGTCTCCCTTGCCGGCCCGCTGCCCATCGCCCCGGCACCCGCGGGCGTGGGGTGTAACCCCAACCGGAACGCCGAGGTTAGGCACGTCGCGAAGGAGTGTCAAGACGCCGCAGCTCGCATGGACGGATGCGACTGGTCGATGACGCTGTGAGGCGGGACTTCGTCGGTGAAGGTCCCCTGGGGACCGAAGGCAAGGCGAGCCAGGTCCCGGGGATGCCCTGCGCCGCGTGGAGCTGCGGCCCGGGACGGCGAACCCGCGCGGCCAGCCGGTGGCTATCGACGAAGCCGCGGGCTGGGCCGACGAGTCGAGGTGCCAGCCAGACCCTCAGCACGGCCGCGTTGCGCCGAGCAGGTCGAGGGTGTGGCGGGCCTCGCGGTGGCCGGGCTCGTAGAGGAGGATCTTCTCCAGGCAGCGGCGCTGCTTGTCGGGCTCCAGGCGGAGGCTCCAGTAGTTCGCCAGGGCGAGCCAGGCACCGGTGTATCGCGGGTCGATGGCGACCGCCTGCTTGAGGCGCTCGAGGGCGCGCGGTCGCCACAGCGGGTTGTGCATCTCGAGCTCGGCGAGGACCGTGAGGGCGCCGGCGTCCGCCACCACCTCCACGGCCTTGGCCAGGAGCTTGTGGGCCTGTCGCGGGTCGCCCCCGTCGCGGAGGACCTGGTAGGCCCGCTGCTTGTGGTCCTCGGCCTGGTCGGAGTCGATGACCGGATCGGCGGTCCCGGTGGCGGAAGGCGCTCCCACCTTCCGCCGGTGCCTGGGCTCGATCTGAGCGAGCAGCTCCCGCAGCCGTGGGTTGGCCGGGGGGAAGGCGGGCTCGGCGGCTTGCCGGGCGAGCGCCTGCGGGTTCGAGTGCTCGAAGACGAGACCGTGGATGGCCAGGCAGGCCAGAGCGCACGCGACCTCGCGTGGCTGCTGGGGGACCACCGTCTGGAGCTCCTCGAGGGTGCGCGGGGTGGCGCACTGCTCGAAGACGAGCTTCTCAAGGCCCCCGATGTCGCAGTCGAGATCCGCCGACGTGGCTTGGGTGTTGACCGCCCAGGTGCGCTCCCCGCCCGTGAGGCGCTCGAGCTGACCGGCGTCGGGGACGCGCCGCAGGGCTGCGACGAACAGGGCGAGCGGCTCGTAGTCGATGGCCAGAGCGTCGGCTGGGAGGGTCCAGTCCTCCTCGGCGCGATAGGTGCCGGCCTCGAACATCAGGCGGGCAGCCAGCTTGACAGTCAGGAGCTCCAGCTCGCGACAGAGGGCTTCGGCATCGATGTGGCCCCGCTCCACCAGCAGCGAGCCGAGCCGCTGCTGCCTCGTCTTGAACCGCAGGGTGTCGTCGACGGTCCTGCGGTCCACCTGGCCGCGGGCCGCCAGCCAGC
>JALOLB010000363.1 GCA_025456225.1 Thermoanaerobaculaceae bacterium | reverse complement strand
CCGCCTGGTGGAGCTCGTCCAGGCCGCCGAGCAGATGGTGGAGCTGTCCGCCCTCCCCGAGCTCACCGGGCCCGAGATCCGCACCATCCCGACCTCCGTGCCGCACGAGGGGGTGGGTACGGTGGAGGCGCCGCGGGGCACCCTCACCCACCACTACGTCACCGACGGCCGGGGCATCGTCACCGACGTGAACTTGATCGTCGGCACCACCAACAACAACGCCCCCATCTGCATCGCCATCAAGCGCGCGGCGCAGGGGGCGATCCACCGCGGCGAGCCGGTCACCGACGGGGCGCTGAACCGGGTCGAGATGGCCTTCCGCGCCTTCGACCCCTGCTTCTCCTGTGCCACCCACACCCTGCCCGGCAACCTCCCGATGGAGGTGGTGGTCCACGACCCGGACGGCACCGTGGTCGCCCGGGCCAGCCGGCACTGACCGAGGCTCCGAGCGCGCGGGGCGGGCCTCCTCCATCTGGCACGCTCCTCCCGCCCCGCGCTCTTTTCCCCTGGGCCGCGTGCCGCAGCTCATGGCCCAGACCCGCACGTCGCCACCCGGAGCCCCGGAGTCGCGCCGTCCCTCTCCACGACGGCAACGCCCCTGCGCGCGCGACAGGCGGGTATCCGATGGGGCCTGGGTGCCGGTCCAGCTCGTCGACACCGGCGCGACCGAGCGGCTCGTGCGGCCTGCAGCGTCATCCACTCGGCCAGAGCCACGGGCCGCTGCCGACGGTGAGCCATGACGGCCCGGGGCGGATCGGTAACGAAGGGCGCGGCCCCAGCCGAGGTACAGGTTGGGTTCGATCACGTTGACCAGGCTAGCCTCGAGAAGCGTGCGAGGCGCGGAGCGAGCCGAGCTCGAGGTGCCGGGATCGCGCCACTGAAGGAAGCCGACCCAGGGGAGGTAGATGTGGAGACGCCTTCCGGCTGGCGAACCTGCAGCATGTTGCGCCTACCGGTGAGCCTCGGTTTCCAGGTGCTCACGGCGCTCGACGCCACGCGGCCTTCGCGCGGGGCTACCATGAGGAGCGCGGCTTCGCACCGAGCGCACCGCTGCCGTGGGTCGGCACAGTCGGTGGTCCGTGGTGTCTGCCGAGGGCCCGCGAGTCAGGTTCGTGCTCGGCCGGAGACCTCCTCGAGAGGATGGGTGAAGATGGACATCATCGAAGCCGAGCGCTCGCCTCGGCACGAGCCCGCCGCCGGGACCGCCTCGGCCACCGGCCTCGAGACGAAGGCATGTCACCTCGGCCGGCTGTGGGTTCGACACAACGGCGACCTGCATTGCTGCTACAGGTGGAGCGAGCCCGACATGAGGATCGCGCACATCGACGATGCCGACCTGATGAGCGCGATTCGAGGCTTCTCTCATCCCTGCTCCTGCGAGCGCTACAGGCTGCGCGAGGCTGCCCCGGGTGAAGCGCTCTCGGTCGATGAGCTGGTCATCGAGGTCTCGCTCGCCTGCCAAGGTGAGTGCGCGTTCTGCTGCGTGAGAGCCGACGAGTGGAAGGGGGACTACGAGCGATTCGACTCGCTGACCAAGGTCATCGACCTGCTGAACCCGAAGACGATCGTCGTGCAGGGCGGTGAAGTGCTGATCCAGAAGCGCACGCTGGCCTGGCTCGAGGGCATCAGAGACGCTCGCCCTCACCTGCGCATCTCGCTGATCACGAATGGAAATGTGAGCGTCGGGATGGCAGGCGCCGTGGAGCGCATCTTCGACGAGGTCAAGGTGAGCGTGTTCGGATTCGAGCCCGCCACCTACGAACGGATCTCGGGAATGGAGCTCGCGGGGGTCGTGCGGTTCGTGGAGGAGCTGGCGTCGAGGAAGAAGGTCGAGCTGGTGCTGAAGTACGTCGTGTCTCCGCTGAGCTTCCACGAGGCAGACCTGTTTCTGGACTGGGCAATCGACGTGCGCCCCTCGTACGTGTTCTTCGAGGATGTCGGGACGATGGCCTACCTCAACACCGAGACGCCGGATGGCTTCTGGACGAAGATGTCGGAGAGAACCGGCAGGAAGGTCGCCTCGGTGCTGCGCAGACGTGGCGAGAGGCTCCGGGGTGGCGACATGACCGTTCAGTTCTCGAGCAAGAGCCTCGAAGTCCTGGGGCTGGGTGTCGGGTTCAGGCGCCTGCTGGAAGCCGAGGGCCTCCTCCAGAAAGTCGTGGTGTACTGGGCGGTGGGCGAGACACCCCTACAGAAGACTGAGCCTCGTCCCGGGCTCCGAGCGCGAGTCGTGCGCACGCTGCGGCGGTTCCTTCCGAGAGATGTCGCATGAGGCTGGCAGGGCGGACGCGCCCGACTTCGTCGTCGGGCCGGACGGACCGCGGGCCGAGCGCAATGTCCTCGGCGTGCTGCAGCGGGTGGGGGCGGAGCTGGTCACGCAGGTCATCGCCCACCGCCGGATGGCGCAGGAGGTGCAGTCGATCCTCGCCGGCCGCGCCACCCATCCCACCTGGTGCGTGCCGGGGGGGGTGAGCAAGGGGATCGACGAGGAGCAGCGGCGGGAGGTCCAGATCCGGGCCGCCTCCTGCCTCGAGTTCGCCAAGCACAGCCTCGAGGTCTTCAACCAGGTGGTGCTTTCGAACCAGGCCTACGTCGACCTGATTCTCTCCTCCCCCTACCGGGTGACGAGCCACTCCATGGGGCTGGTGGACGACCGCAACCGGGTCGCGTTCTACGACGGCCGCATCCGGGTGGTGGACACCGCCGGCGCCGAGATCGTGAAGTACCACCCCCGCGACTACCTGGAGCACGTGGCCGAGCACGTGGAGCCGTGGTCGTACCTGAAGTTCCCCTACCTCAAGGCCAAGGGGTGGCACGGCCTCGACGACGGCCAGGAGTCCGGGGTCTACCAGGCGGCGCCGCTGGCCCGCCTCAACGCGGCCGACAGCATGGCCACCCCCCTCGCCCAGGCGGAGTGCGAGCGCTACTTCACGACCCTCGGCGGCCGGCCGGTCCACGCCGTGCTCGCCCACCACTGGGCCCGCCTGGTGGAGCTCGTCCAGGCCGCCGAGCAGATGGTGGAGCTGTCCGCCCTCCCCGCGCTCTTTTTCCCTCGGCCGCGTGCCGCAGCTCATGGCCTGGGGCCCACCGCTCATGGCCCAGACCGTACCGCGTCACGACCTGGTTGTGACCGTTTAAGTTGTTTGCTTTGAGGAGGTCGGCTCTGCGGCCGAGTGCATACTCTGTCATTTCCCAGTGGCTGAA
>JALOLB010000135.1 GCA_025456225.1 Thermoanaerobaculaceae bacterium | reverse complement strand
GCCATCTCCGAGCGCGTCAGCAGGTTCTCGGGGCAGTACCGCCGCTGCGGCGTCTGAATGCACCCGGTGGTCAGCCCATCGGCGAAGAGCTGCTCGATGAACGGCGCCGCCCAGTGGCTGGCCGGCACGTCCGCGAACACCGTTCCCGTCGCTGCCGGCGGCACGAAGCCCGCGCCGTGCCCGGCCCGCACCAGGAACGCCGCCATCTCCGCCCGCGTCAACTGGCTCTCGGGACAGAAGCGCAGCGGCGTCTGCAGGCATCCGGTGGTGAGCCCCGCATGGTAGAGCGCCTCGGTCTCCCGGTACGCCCAGTACCCGGCCGGCACGTCCGCGAAGCTGCCGCCGACATGCACCGTCCAGGTGCGGGTGCGCCCGCCGCCCAGCGCCTCCCCCAGCTCCACGTCCCAGTGCGCCGGTCGACTCGCCGGCGGCCCCAGGCGCAGGCCATAGCAGTTGCCGGTCGCGGTGCAGCTCCGGGTGCCTCCGGCCGGTACGCTGCCATACGACGCCACGGCGTCGAGGACCTGGTACGTGCCACCTCCCGGTCCCGAGAACGAGCTCAGGCTCCCGCTCACGCTCTTCGCAGCCACGCTCGTGTTGCGCCAGCTCGGCGCCAGCACCACGTCCTCGCCCGCCTCCAGCACGCCGTTGGCGTTGGAGCTGGCGGTGGTGTAGCTCTGCTGATCGGCCACCACGCCGGCCGGCCGCAAGTTGTCCTCGGTCACCGTGACGGTGGCGGTGACCGAGTCGTCGTGCGCCTGGCCACTGGAGACGCGCACCCAGTACTGGGTCGTGGCGACCAGCGCCGGGGTGGTGAAGGTGGCCGCGGTGGCGCCCGAGACCGGCGTGCCAGTGTTGCCGGAGGCACCCTGGTACCACTGGTAGCTCAGGGACGACCCGCTCGCCCCCACGGTCAGGGTCGCCGTGGTGGCGGCGAAGATCGTCGTGCTGTCGGGCTCGTCGGTGATCACCGGCCCCTGGACCGGGCCACCCCACCCTGCCAGGCGGGCGAGCAGCCACCAGAATGCTCCCCCCTTCCGGGTGCAGTTGAGCTTCTCCGAGTGGGCGCAGTCGCCGCAGGCGGTGGCGATCTGGGTGAAGAGGTGCCCGGGATGGGCGGCGATCCACTCGGCGGCCCAGTTGCCGTCGCCCCAGGGGTTGCCGTCGCCGTCGGTGTCGTACTCGCAGCCATCCGTCGCATACAGTGTCATGTAGTTCGTCGGGTTGGTGGGATCGAAGCTCTCGATGTCCGCGAAGTCGAAGAGAATCTTGTTGTTGGCCTGGCAGTAGGCACGGATCTGCTGGTTGCGCAGGTGGAGGTTCCCGGCGGCACCCCCGCCGTCCAGGTGGCCGGTCATGTAGACGAACTTCACGCTCGGATACGCCGCCTCCAGGGCATTCATGGCGTTGAGGTAGGTGTTGATGCCGGCCACCGTGTTGTCCGACACGCCGCCGCACCACGACCAGATCACGACGTTGCGGTCGTTGCCGGTCGCCGCGAGGCCGGCGATCGTGGCGTCGCGCCACGCGAGGTCGCCGTTGTGGCCGAGGTCGGCGCCGCCGAAGGCGTTGCCCCAGTAGTCGTTCATGAACACGCCGGCCTGCAGGCCCCAACCCGACGATGGGTAGCTCCACACCGACCCGGTCCCATAGTGGGCCTTCAGCCCGTCGAGGCCGGTGACGAGCTGGGAGCCGTGGGAGGTGTGCCCGTACCCCACCCGCAGGTTCCCCTTGGCCAGTGTGATGTAGCTCTCGGGGATCTGGGTGTGGTCGGTGCAGGTGTGGTCGATGATGACGGGCTGGGCGGCGGCCGACGCCGCCAGGACCAGGGCCACGAGCAGGGGGGATACGCGTGCCACGGGAGCCTCCCCGTCCGGCAGGCGGCCGCACGCGAGCGAGTCGATCGATGCACCGTCAGCCGGACGTTGCGGTCAATCTAGCTCGTCATGGTGCCCCGGTGCGGTGAGCGTCGTCACGGGAAGCGCAGAGTCTGGGTGACCTTGGGCGCGACGGTCACGGTCCGTTGCTGCACCTCTCCGCCAGGGGTCATGGCTTCCACCAGGTAGGTCCCGATGGCGATCCAGGGGTTGGCCAGGCCGTTGCGGGTCTCGACCCAGCCGAGCTTGACCCCGGACTCCATGGTGGCCCTGATCGGCGCCGGCAGGCCACTGGAAGCGTCCGTCACGCGGACCTTCCACGCTCCTCCGCCCTCGACCGCCGGGGTGATCACCTTGAGCGTCCCTGCCTCGCGCAGGTGCACCGTGGTCGTGGGTCCCGGCACCTGCAGCGGGATCGTCGCAATGCCCTGGCCGGTGAACACCCCCGTGTAGGCTCCGGCCGCCACGCCGGAGAGCCGTGCGCGTCCCTGGGCGTCACAGGCCAGCCGCAGCCCCGCCTCCTGGAGCTCCCCTCGGAACAGGAACACGAACACCGACGGCGAGGCGCTGCCGTCGGCCGAGCGCACGACCAGGTCGACCCCCTGCTCGGGCTCCAGCACCAGGGTCGTCTGCACCGACCCGTCGGCCACCGCGACCGCCGCCTCGGTGGCCCCGAACCCGGTCGCCGAGGCCTGCAGCCGGTAGGTCCCGGGCTCCAGCTCGGCGACCTCGAAGGCGCCGGTCGAGTCCGTGGTCGCTGCGCGTGTGAAGCTCACCTCGCCCTCACGCCGCACCTTCACGAGCGCGTTGGGCACGCCCGAGCGATCACCCGCCGCCAGCACCCTCCCGCTCACCTCGCCTTCGGACACCCGCAGCTCCAGGCTCAGGTCGGACTGGACGTCCACCCGGCGGGTCACGAGCAGCTTCCCGGTGAGGTCGTGCACGGTCACCTCGACCTCGCCCAGCGGCACACCTTCGAGCCTGAATGCCCCGGCCGAGTCGGTGGTGGCCGTTCCGCCCCCGCCGGCGCCCCTGGCGTTGACCAGCAGCATCGCCACCGTGCCTGCGGATCGCGACACGGTGCCGGTGACGGTCGCGCCGCGCCCGAAGTCGATCTCGACCGTCACCGTCTCGCCGGCCTTGACCTCCACGGGTACGACTCGCAGGCGGCCGTCCTCGCGCACCGTGGCGCGCACCTGTCCCGGACCTTCACGCACGCCCTCGATCCTGAAGGCTCCATCGAGCGTCGGGCGGACAGCGCCACTGCCCCCGAAGATCTCGCATGTCTCCAGCTCGCTCGCGGACAGGCCACGGATCGTGCCGACGACCGTGCCGGTGCTCTCGAGCACCACCTCCACGGTCGTCGTGCGGCCCGACTCGACCTTCACCTCCTGGCTGCGCGCCGCGACCGCGCGCGCCTCCACCATCACGTGGTAGGTGCCCGCCGGGACCTGCTCCAGGACGAAGGCGCCGCCCCCGTCGGTCGTGGCATCGCCGTTGAAGTAGCTCCCTCCTCCCTCCCCGTACAGCCGCACCTTCAGGCTCCCGACCTCCGCACCCTCCGGGGCGCGCACGCGGCCCTGCACGGTGCCGGGCCGCTCGAGTCGCAGCAGCACGTCCTGGGCGCCGGCCTCCGCCACCGCGCGGCCACTGGCGCCGTCCTCGGTACGAGCCCGAACTTCGTGCTTCCCGGCGGCCAGCCCCTGGATCAAAAAGGTGCCATCGGGTCCACTGCGCGCCCCTCCATAGCTTCCCGTGCGCACCCGGCTACTGATGTCGACGTCGGTCGAGGAGGCGTTGACCTGGGCGCCGGGAATCGGTTGCCCGGAGGTGTCCACGACCCGACCCCGCAGCTCGAGGCCCTTCTTGATGGCGATCGTGAGGGGCTGCAGCTCACCCTCGGCCGGCAGCCGCACCTGCTGGGAGAAGGCCTGGTACCCCTGGGCCCGGACCGTGAGGCTGTGCTCCTGCGGCTCCAGCCCCTCGAGACGGAACTCGCCGCTGTCGTCGGTCCGCCCGTTGGCGGCGCCCTGGGTGGAGTATTGCATGCCCGCCCCCCCACCCGACACCCGCTCGAGGATCCTCATGGCGATGACCACGGCGTCCTTGACCGGGGCCCGGGTCTCGGCGTCCACCACCGTGCCGGTCAGCACCCGCGCCCTGCGCATGCGCAGCACCACCTCGCCCTCGGGCGGCAGGCTCACCTTCTCGGCCGTCATGGTGAAGCCCTTGAGCCTTGCCAGGAGGACGAGCTCGCCGTCCCGGGGCTGGTCGGGGATCGTGAAGCGGCCCTCGGCGTCGCTGCGCCCTCCTTCGAACCCGCCGATCCCGGCCATGGTGCCGGCGTGGATCGTGGCGTCAGCCAACCCCTTGCCGGCCTCGTCGACGACCCGGCCGGTGATCTCGATCCCCGGCTGGAGCGTCTGCGGCCCGAGGTCCAGCCCGGCCGCCGGGATCTCGGCCTCCAGCACCCGCGGCACGTACCCCGGCAACCGCAGCAGCACCCATGCCTTGCCCGGAGCCAGCGCCGCCAGCGAGGCCTTCCCCTCGGCATCGGAGGTCGCCACGCCGGCCGGCTCCTGGAACCGCAGATCGCCGGGTGATGGACGCCGGACGTACGGTCCCTCGCCGGCGTCCCGGGCGAAGACCTCGACCGTCACCGCCGCCAGCGGTGCGGCATCCGGGGTCTGCACCTCCAGCGCCAGGGTCGTCCCTGTGCTGAAGGTGAGGGTCACCTGGGCCTGGCTGCCCGGGTCGGACGGCACCGGGCCGTGCTGGGCGGCCGGCCATCCGGCGCGGGTGGCGCGCAGACGCAGGAAGCCGGCCGGCAGGGGCGGCAGGGTGAAGCGTCCACGGGCATCGCTGACCCCCCACGCCAGGATCGGCCGATCGAGGCTCTCCGCGGCGATGCGCATGCCGGACATACCCCCGCGTCCCCGCGGCAGGTAGCCCCAGACGGGCACGCCCACCACGGGCCGCTGCTCGCTGTCCTGGACCACGCCCTCCACCCGCACGGCGGCACGCAGCGTCATGGTCGGAGGGGGATCGACGGTCTGCACGCCCACGGCGTCGACCGTCCATCCGGGCGCCCACGCCTCGAGGCGGCCGCCACCGTCCAGCCAAGGGACCCTTGCACGACCACCCGACGCCCAGAGCAGCCGATCCCGCCAGATCGCGTCCGGAATCCACCCCGGTACCAGCAGCACGCGCGGCGGTCCGACGACGGTCACGTCCAGGGACCCACGCGGCTCGGCCCTGAGGACCACCGGCCCGCGCGTGTCCGGGCGCACCAGCACCCGCCCGGCCCGCGTCTCACCCCACGCCACCACATGACCTTCCTGCTCGCTTGAGACCTGCAGCGTGGCGATACCGTTCTCCCCGGTCGTGACGGCCGTGCCGGCCGGGGCGGATCCGGCGGCCACCTCGATCCCGGCGACCGGCTCGGCCTTCTCGTCCTGGACCTTGACCGCCAGCCTCCGGGATGCCAGGCGCAGCTCGACCGGGCCTTTCACCGGCAGGGCTCGGCTCTCCCGTCCCCAGCGCCCGTCCTTCGCGACCGCGCTTGCCCCGAACCTGCCCGACCCCTGCACCCACCACGTCACCTCGCCCCTGGCGTCGGTGCGCTGGCCGGGCAGGTACGGACACCAGAACCCGTACCCGCTGTCCCCGGCGCCCCACCTGGACAGATACCCTTCGACGCGGGCATCGGCCTCGGGCTTGCCGTCCCGGGTCACCCGCAGTCGCAGCTCCTGCCCCGCCGGCAGCCACACCGCCGGGAGGCTGGCTTCCTCGGGAAGCGTCATCATGAATCGCGCTCCGATGTGCCCCGGGGCGAGGGCATCGATGTGCAGCGGCGGCGTCCCGCCCGGCACCTCGAGAGTGAAAGCCTCACCTCCTGTCACCTGCACCGAGGCGAGCGGCGCATCGAGCAGCCTGGGGTTGGCCCTGAGCGCGTCTCCCAACGCCCACGCCCGAACGGTCACGGTCGTGCCAGGCTTCTCGGTGGCGACCTGCCCGCGCAGGGTGAGCCCCGGCACCGGCGAGGCGGCCAACAACCCTGCCACGATCGAGCCAACCAGCAGACCACGCCGAGTTGCGACCGACCACGCACGAGAAGAAATGGACTTGCTCATGACTCGGCATTCTACGCCCGTCTCGGCACCCTCGGAATGCTGCCGCCTGCTGTGGGCAACCGGTCCCTCCTCTGACTCGAAAGGTGGGCGCGGACCTCCCGCGCATCGGCGCACGGAGTGCGGAGCCCACCTCTCGGATTGCAGGTTCCTCTCGACGGCCAGGCGCGGTACAATCGGCGCGCGGCCCAGACAGGTCGCGGGAGCGTGTGTGTCGGATCGTGTCGTCGTCGCTGTCAGGGCCTGACCTCAGGCACTGACCCCACATCTCTTCGATGATGCCGATGGAGTCGGGCTGTGCCCTGACCTTCGGCGAGACGACAGCGGAGACACGATCATGGAGCTTTCCCCGCTCGGATGGAGCGATCACTTTCAACGTCAGCTCACACCTGAACACGACACCCTGACACCGGGACGCGTGGCGTTCCGGCACGGCCACCAGGCCACGGTGCTCGGCGAGCCCGGCGAGCTCGCCGCCCTCGTGCCGGCACGGCTGGCCGGCGGCGACGCCAGCGCCGTGGCGGTGGGCGACTGGGTGCTGCTCGACCCAGGACAGGACCCGCCGTTCGTCCGGCACCTCCTCGACCGGCGCTCGGCGCTGCAGCGCAAGGCGGCAGGCCGGTCGAGCGACGCCCAGGTGCTGGCGGCCAACGTCGACCTGGTGCTCATCGTCACCGGCCTCGACGGCGACTTCAGCCCGCGCCGCATCGAGCGGCTCGCCACCCTGGCGTGGGATGGTGGCGCCACCCCGGTGGTGGTGCTCAACAAGGCCGACCTCTGCCCCGACCTCCCGGGGTGCGTCCGCGAGGCCACGGCGGCCGCCCCCGGCGCCGAGGTGCTGGTGGCCACGGCGCTGGACGGGCAGGGCGTCGACCTGGTCCGCGGGCTCCTGCCTGCCGGCCGCACCGGCGTCCTGGTGGGCAGCTCGGGGGTCGGCAAGTCGACCCTCATCAACCACCTGCTCGGCTACGAACGACAACGCACCGGCGCGGTGCGCGCCGACGACGGTCGGGGCAAGCACGTCACCACAGCCCGCCAGCTCCTGCCGCTACCCGGCGCCGGCGTGCTCATCGACGTTCCGGGGCTGCGGGAGGTCGGCGTGTGGGGCGGCGACGAGGGGCTCCAGCACGCCTTCTCGGACATCGCGGAGCTGGCAGCGGGTTGCCGGTTCGCCGACTGTGGGCACGCCGGGGAGCCGGGGTGTGCCGTGCAGGCCGCAATCGCTGCCGGTACCGTCACCGCGGCCCGCCTGGCGAGCTTCCACAGCCTGCGCAAGGAGCTCCTGTGGGCGCAGACCCGCCACGACGCGGCGGCGCGCGCCGAGTACGAGCGGTTCTGGAAGCAGATCCACCGCGCGCAGCGGCAGCACAAGAAGCTGCGCGCCAGGGAAGGGCGGTAGGCCCAAGCGCGACCCTGCGGCCGCAACCAAACGCGGCCGCAGCGCCGCGCGTCGAGAGTCGAGAGTCGAGAGTCACAGCAGAAGAGTGTGGGGCAGACACTCTTTTCTGCCACAGACACTCCTGTCTGTCACCCGGAAGGCATCAGAGCAGGCCGGTCCACCAGGCTGGGCAGGCACGAGTGCCTGCCCCTCGACTTTGGCCATTTTCCGTCTGAATGGACGTGTGACATTGCGTTATGTACGTCGACATGCTAGGGTGTCTTTGGAGGTAGCCGCCCATGTCTGACGCCCTTACGTCACCACCGGATATCCTGGAAGTTATCGATAGCGCTTTAACCGCTGCGCTTCGAGAAGTACGGCGTGCCCGTGCTCGTGGCCCGCTTCCGGCGGGGCCGCAGAGCCGTGCCCGAGACAGAATGTCGAACGTCAGTCGGTGTTTCGACGTACTTACAGATGTTGGACACCCTCTCCATGTCTCCGCTCTCCTTGAGGCGTTGACCCAGCTCGGTGTCTCGACCTCGCGGGATGCGCTGGCCTCGGCCCTGGCCAAGCAGCTCGCTCCTCGCGGTCCGTTCGTGCGGACGGCTCCCAACACGTTTGGCCTGGCTGCCCGGGATCAGCGCTGATGCTGCTGGATCGTCTTGATCAGGTGCTCTGGCAG
The DNA here is from genome assembly GCA_025456225.1 of Thermoanaerobaculaceae bacterium. Classification (GTDB taxonomy): domain Bacteria; phylum Acidobacteriota; class Thermoanaerobaculia; order Thermoanaerobaculales; family Thermoanaerobaculaceae; genus JAAYVZ01. Next base: position 2,844 of record JALOLB010000135.1, on the reverse strand, counting down.
CACTGGCGTCCTGTGTTCCCGCAGGAGCGGACCTTTGTGCGAGCCGAGGCGGTACTGGTCGGCCTGCTCTCGGCGTATGGCCGGCGGACCGTATCCCGAGCGCTGTGCGCCGAGGGCCGTGCGCAGGTCGACTGGGCGGCCGACTACCGGGCGTTCTCTCGATCTCCATGGAAGGCCGACGAGCTTTTCTCTGGCGTCCTCGCCACGGCACTGCCCCACCTGCCCACTACAGGCTTCGTGACGGCACTGCTGGACGACACCTCCCTGCGCAAGCGGAGCCGGGTGATCAAGGCGGCGCGCTGGTTGCGGGACCCGCTGTCGCCACCGTTCCACGTCAATTTCAAGTATGGGTTGCGCTGCCTGCACGTCGCGCTGGCGCTGCCCCTGTACGAGTCCGGCCATGGTGCCCGCGCGATCTCGATCGACTTCGAGCTGACACCGTCAGCCAAGAGACCGGGGCGGCACGCCACCAGCGCCGAGGTTGAGGCCTATCACCGCGTCAAGGATGCCATGTCACTCCCGATGAAAGGTGTCGAGGCGCTGACACGGCTGCGCGCCAGGCTCGATACGCATGGTGCTGCGACCCGCCAGCTCCTGGGCGTGGTCGATGGCAGCTACACGAATCGACGGGTGCTTCGTAATCTGCCCACCCGGGTCGATCTGCTCGGCCGCACGCGCAAGGATATTGTCCTGTTCGATCCGGCGCCGCCAGGCGGGCGACGCATCTACGGTGACCGGCTTCCGACCCCCGAAGCTATCCGTGTGGACCCCAATCGACCCTATCAGTCGGTGGACTGTCACTATGGTGGCGACTGGCGCACGGTCCGCTTTAAGGAGCTCTCGCACGTGCTCTGGCGCACCGGCGGTGGTCGCCGTCCGCTGCGTCTCCTGGTCCTCGCGCCGACGCCCTATCACGGTCCTGGTCGGGCCGGCCGCATGCTCTACCGCGATCCTGCCTATCTCATCACCACGGATCTCACGTCCCCAGCTCAAGCACTCATCCAGGCCTACCTCAACCGCTGGCAGATCGAGGTGCTGCACCGTGACCTCAAGTCAGGTCTTGGCCTCGGTCAAGCCCAGGTGTGGTCGGACGACTCGGTCCCTCGGCTGCACTCCGCCGTCGTGGCGTCCTTCGCCATGCTGACGCTCGCCGCACTTGACACCTATGGCCCAAGCCGAGCCGCCGACTTTCCACCCCTCCCGCTCTGGCGTCGCCACAAACCCCAACTCCGCGCATCTCAAGCCGACCTCGTCACGCTGCTGCGCAACGATCTGGCCATCCGCGGCCCACTGCGAGCCCCTCCCGTACCTCGAGCCGACACGCTTCCATCTGACCCACACTGGGCCCTTCCGGCCCGCGAAACCTATGCACTCGCGTGACCCCTCGCGCCCACGACCGGCGCGAAATGGCCAAAGTCGAGGGGCAGGCACGAGTGCCTGCCCCACACCCGAGCCCACCGGCCAGGGGCGGTACCATGGCGGGCGGGATGCACGGGAGGGGCGAGATGGCGGCGACCACGTTCGAGGTGTCCCCACACGATCCCGATGTCCTCGACAAGCGGGAGAGCACGGGGTGCCTGCGCCGGCTCGGATTCGGGCTGCTGCTCGCCGGAAGCGCCTGCCTCTTCGGGTTGTGGAAGGCGCACGAGGCGGGGAAAGCGACAGCGGCGGCGGCGACCGTTCTCGTCGTCCTTGGCGCGCTGCTGCTCCTCGCCGGGGCGTTCTGCACGATGGTGCGCGGCGGCACCCACCTCGACCGGCGGCAGAAGGTCGAGGTGTCCTGGTGGCGCGTTCTCGGTCTGGGCCGCCGCACCCAGACGCCGTTCGCCGGGAGCGACCGGGTGACGATCGAGAAGGACTCCGGCGACTCCGACTCCCCCACCACATTCCCGGTCAGGCTCGCCGGGCCGGCCGGCGTCGAGGGGCTCGCCCTCGACAAGCCGTCTGACTACCAGCAGGCGCGGGCTGCCGGCGAGCGGGTGGCCCGCTTCCTCGACCTGCCGCTGTACGACAGCTCCGCAGGCGTGGTCACCGTGCGGCAGCCCGCCGAGCTCGACGAGCCGCTGCGCTCGCGCCTGCGCCGCACCGGCGGGCCGCCTCCCCTGCCCGCGGCGCCACCCGACCCCCGGGCCAGGGTCGGGCAGACCCCCGACGGGCTGCGCATCGAGGTCGACGGACCCGGCGCAACGGCCGTCGGCTGGATCCCGGTCGGCCTCGCTGCCGTCTTCTCGATCATCGTCGGCCTCAGCATCCTCCCGTCCCTGCTGCGAGGGGGGCCTTCGCTGTTCCTCGCGGTCGGCGTGCTGTTCGTGCTCGCGCCGGTGCTGCTCACCCTCAAGGGAGCAGGAACGACCGTCCTGCGACGCTCCGTGGTCGTGGCCGGCCGGCTGGCGCTGCGGGTCGAGCAGCACGCCTGGCTGACCCGCACGACGGTGGAGATCCCCGCCGACGAGCTGGAAGAGCTCGTCCTGCTGAGCCTCGACGCTCCGAAGCTTCCGCCCGGCAAGGGGGATGCGGAGGTCTGGAAGTGGTCCCTCGACCACGGCCGCATGCCCGACGGGCGCGAGGCGCCGCAGGCTCTCCGCTGGCTGTGGCGGCTCGCCACCACGCCGGGGATCCTCGCCCGCAGCGACCGCACGTCGATCGTCATCGGCGCCGGCCTGCCCCCGGAGGAGCTCGCGTACCTCCACGGCCGCCTCCTCCGCGCCCTGGAATAGGCCAGGAGAATACCCCCAGTCCCCCTCCCAGGCCTCAGAGTTTGTGAAAAATCTGCTACGAGGGCGGGTTTGTCCTGATAGGCGGAATCCGATGTCCTGCTGTCGGTTGCCGCGCCCAAGCGCTACG
>JALOLB010000134.1 GCA_025456225.1 Thermoanaerobaculaceae bacterium | reverse complement strand
CAGTCTGTTCCGTCTCTCTGGTCGGCTCGATGTCCGACACCTGTCCGGAACCGCCAAGTATCCAGGGCGCCTTTGCCCGACCCAGGCGTTACCTGGCTCAGGGTGATGTCTCCCATCACCTCGGCGAGCGTTACCCCGCCGTCATCGCTCCTACGCGCCCACGCGCCAGACCTCGGTCCTCCTCCCCGCTTTGCTAGTCGCTCGCTGGGGCGGTCCTTGCAGGTTGCTGTCAGCCCCTGCTGGATCGAGGCCCTTCCCGACGTTATCTCTGCGGATCTTTCCCTGGATGCCTGGACCCCTACCCCGGCGCTCCCTGCGGTGCTCGTGCTCGTTTCTTCCCGCAGGGCTTCGGCCTTCCCCAACTTGGAAATGGGTCGGCAGTCAGCCACGCTCCGTGCAGCGACTTCAGCACGGGACCTGATTTCGGGGCTGCAGTCATTCACTGATGTTCAGGCCTCCAGGTTTGCTCGCCACCCAGGTCGCTCCTACCGCTCGGCACCTTCGTGCCAAGGGCAGCCGTGACTTCTACGTCCGGGCACCGCACGGGTCGTTACCTCCCCGTGCTCCGGATATGCTAGCCGTCCGAATCGAGCAATTGACGGCATGAGGACTCTCACCTCACACGATCCGCAGCCTTGTCGGCTGCTCCTCCAAGTCCAGGTTCACGACACTGAAGCCTGGGTGGGGGGAGCTGAGGCCTGAGGCCGGCTGGGGGGGTGGTAGCATTCGCCAATGGCACGGCGGGCGGCGTTCATCGCGGTGGGATCGGAGCTGTTGCGGGCCGAACGGCCCGAGACGAACTCCTGGGTGGCGGCCCGGGTCCTGCGGGGCGCCGGCTATCTGCTGACGGAGAAGCGGATCGTCGAGGACACCGAGGACGCGGTGGCCATGGCGGTCCGCGACCTGCTGTCGAGGACCGAGCTGATCATCCTGAGCGGCGGGCTCGGCCCCACCGCCGACGACGTGACCCGGGAAGGGGTGGCGCGTGCCCTCTTCCGCGGCCTCGCCCGCCACCAGCCCACCGGCGAGGCGATCGCCGCCCGCTACGCGGCACGGGGCCGCCCGATGCCCGAGTTCGCGTGGCGGATGGCCGACGTGGTGCAGGGCGGCGAGCTGCTCCCCAACCCGGTCGGCACCGCTCCGGGACAGTGGATCGAGGCCGCCGGGTGCACCCTGGTGCTGCTGCCCGGCGTCCCCTCCGAGCTGGAGGCGATGCTCACCGGGCTGGTGGCGCCGCGCCTGGGCCGGGGCAGCGGCATCCTCACCCGCGCCCTCCGCCTCGCGGGGGTCTACGAGTCGCTGGTCGAGCAGCGGGTCATGCACCTCTACGACCGCTTCGGACGCGAGAGCGTCACGATTCTGGCGGCACGGGGTCAGGTGACACTGCTGCTGTTGTCAGAAGGCCCGGGCGCAGCGGGGCGGCTGGAGGAGATGGACGCGGCGTTTGCGGCCGCGGCCGGCCCCGACCTGTACGGGCGGGACGACGACTCCCTGCCCTCGGTGGTGCTCGCCCGCCTGCGGCAGCGCGGCCTGCGCCTCGCCGTGGCGGAGTCGTGCACCGGAGGCCTCGTGGCGAGTCAGCTCGTGTCCGTCCCCGGCGCCAGCGACGTCTTCCTGGGTGGCGTGGTCGCCTACGCCGACGACCTCAAGCGGGCCCTGCTGGGCGTGCCGGCCGAGCTGCTGGCGGCCCACGGCGCCGTCAGCCAGCCGGTGGCGGAGGCGATGGCGGCCGGGACGAGCCGGCTCGGTGCCCAGTGCGGCCTGGGCATCACCGGGGTCGCCGGCCCGACCGGCGGCACACCCGAAAAGCCGGTGGGCACCGTGCACATGGCCGTGGCGACGCCGGCCGGGGTCGTCCACCGGCAGCACCTCTTCCCGGGTGACCGGCAGATGGTGCGGGAGCTCACCGCCGCGTTCGCCCTCGATCTCCTGCGCCGCACGCTGGAGGAGGCATGAGGCTCTTCGTCGCCGTGCCGCTCCCCTCGACGGTACAGCAACGCCTGGCGTCGGGGCTGCAGGCCCTGCGCCTGGCGCTGCCGCCGGCCCGCTGGGTGCGTGCCGAGAGCATCCACGTCACCCTCAAGTTCCTTGGCGAGCAGCCGGAGACGCTGGTCGCCGCCCTCGACCGCGAGGTCCCGGCGGCCCTGCAGCCGCTGGCGCCGGTAGCGGTGAAGCTCCAGGGCGGCGGGTTCTTCCCCAACCCGCGCAGGGCACGGGTGGCGTGGGCGGGCGGGCAGGCCGAAGGCCTGGAGGCGTGGGCTCGCGCGCTCGACACGATCGCGACCCGGCACAAGATCGCGCCAGAGGATCGGCCGTTCTCCCTGCACCTGACGCTGGCGCGCCTCGAGCACCCCTGGCCGGAGGTGGCCGCCCAGCGCTTCCTGGACGAGGTCGCCGGCTGGGGGCTCGCGGCCTTCGAGGCGCGCGAGGCGGTGCTCTACCGGAGCGAGCTGAAGCCGGGAGGCGCGGTCTACACGGCCCTGCGGCACTGGCCGGCGGGAGGTACACACGATGCGTGAGCTGATGGTCCTGGTGGCCTATCTCCTGGGGTCCATCCCGTTCGCCCTGCTGCTCGTGAAGGCTGCCGGCAAGGGGGACGTGCGCCAGGTGGGCTCGGGCAATGTCGGCGCCACCAACGCGATGCGCGCCGCCGGCTGGAAGGTGGCACTGCCGGTCATGGCCCTCGACATCGGCAAGGGCGTCGCCGCCGTCCTGCTCATGCGGCTGGTGACCGCCAACCCCGAGTGGCACGCCGCAGCAGGCCTCGCCGCCATCCTGGGGCACTGCTTCCCGATCTGGCTGGGGTTCGCTGGCGGCAAGGGCATGGCGACGGCGGGGGGTATCTTCCTGGTCCTGGCGTGGCTGCCTGCCCTGCTCGCGGCGGCGCTCTGGATCGTCCTCTTGGTCCTGGGCAGGCGGGTGTCGCTGGCCTCGGTCCTGGCCACGGCGGCGTTCCCGGCCATCCTCGTGCTCGTGAGCAGCCCGACCCCGCCGGTCGTGGTCTGCGCCGTCGCGGCCGCCGCCGTCATCATCTGGCGCCACCGCACGAACCTGGTCCGACTTGTGCGCGGCGAGGAGCCGCGGATCGGCGAGAAGCACCAGCCATGAGAGCCGCAGTCCTCGGTGCGGGCTCCTGGGGCACCGGCCTCGCCGCACACCTGGCCGGGACCGGGCACGACGTGCGCCTCTGGGCCCACGAGCCGGAGGTCGTGGACGGGATCAACCGCCTGCACCGCAACCCGCTCTACCTTCCAGAGGTTGAGCTGCCGGCCGGCGTGAGTGCCACGGGCGAGCTGGCGGCGGCCGTGACCGGTGCCGAGGCCGTGCTCCTGGTTGTGCCCGTGCAGCTCGCCCGGCGGGTGCTGGCCGGCCTGGGAGCGGTCCTTCCGCCCGAAGCCCTGCTGGTCTCGGCCAGCAAGGGGATCGAGGTGGCCACCCTGAGCCGACCGGACGAGATGGCCGCCAGCGAGCTCGGTCTCCCCCGGGAGCGCTTCGTGGCCCTGTCCGGACCGTCGTTCGCCCGCGAGGTGGCGGCCGGCCTGCCGGCCGCCGCGGTGCTGGCCAGCGCCGACGAGACGGCAGCAAGGCGGCTGCAGGAAGCCCTCTCGGGCCCGACGTTCCGCTTCTACACCTCCACCGACGTGGTAGGCGTCGAGCTGGCCGGTGCCCTCAAGAACGTCATCGCCATCGCCGCCGGGCTCACCACGGGGCTCGGGCTGGGCAGCAACGCCATGGCCGCCCTGCTCACCCGGGGCCTGCACGAGATCACCCGCCTCGGCGTGCGCCTGGGTGGCCGCGAGGAAACGTTCCGCGGCCTGGCCGGGATGGGAGACCTCGTGCTCACCTGCACCGGGCAGCTCTCCCGTAACCGCCGGGTCGGCGAGCGGCTCGGCCGCGGCGAGCCATTGCCCGAGGTGCTCAGCGGGCGCGAGGTCGCGGAAGGGGTGCCGACCGCCGGCGCCGCCCTGGCCCTGGCATCCCGCGCCGGCGTCGAGATGCCGATCACCGCCGCCGTGCACGCCATTCTTGAGGGCCGGCTCGACCCGCGCGCGGCGCTCGACGCCCTCATGACCCGCGAGCTCAAGGACGAGGCGAGCCTGTAGACACGGAGCCGCCCTTTGGTCCGATTGACCGTCCTTTCCCCGGTCGATAGCATGCGCCAGCACATCGAGGCGGAGGCGGCTCAGGGAGTCGCAGGAGGTTGCATGGTCAGGGATACGGGGCACCAGGACGGCGGCTCCGCCGGCTTCGTACGCGGGCTCGGCCGACTCGACGCGACGATGGTCGTGGCGGGCTCGATGATCGGCTCCGGCGTCTTCATCGTCTCGGCCGACATGGCGCGGAACCTCGGCTCAGCCGGCTGGCTGCTGCTCGCCTGGCTCGTCACCGGGGCGCTCACCGTGATCGGGGCGCTCTCGTACGGCGAGCTGGCGTCGATGATGCCGCGCGCCGGCGGGCAGTACGTCTTCCTGCGCGAGGCCTACTCGCCGTTCTGGGGGTTCCTCTACGGCTGGACGCTGTTCCTGGTCATCCAGACCGGCACCATCTCGGCCGTGGCCGTGGCGTTCTCGCGGTTTCTCGGCGTGCTCGCTCCGTGGGTGTCGCCGACGAGGTGGATCGTCCCGCCTCTCGACATCTCGACGAGCTATGCCGTGAGCCTGTCCACGCAGCAGCTTGTCGCCATTCTCCTGGTCGCCCTGCTGACCTTCACCAACACCCGCGGCCTCGCGCTGGGCAAGCTCATCCAGAACGTCTTCACGTCCACGAAGCTCATGAGCCTGCTGGCCCTGGCCGCGATCGGCCTGCTGCTGGGTGCCGGAGGCACGCTGCGCGCCAACCTGGCCGCCGCGTGGACCCCGCAGAACGTCGTCCCGATTGCGCCAGACCTGCCGTTCCTCTCGTCCACCGCGGCCACCGCCGGGATCTACGGGCTGCTCGTCGCGTTCTGCGTCGCCCAGGTCGGCTCCCTGTTCGCCTCGGTGGCCTGGGAGAACGTGACCTTCGTTGCCGCCGAGGTCCGCGAGCCGCACCGCAACGTGCCACTGGCACTGGCGGCCGGCACCGGCATCGTCATCGCCCTGTACGTTCTCGCCAACCTGGCGTACCTCGGCGCCCTCCCGCTGTCCGCCGTGCAGCGCGCGGCCGACGACCGGGTTGCCACGGCGGCGCTGCAGGCGATCTTCGGCGGCGCCGGGGCCGGCATCATGGCCCTGGCGATCATGGTCTCCACGTTCGGGTGCAACAACGGCCTGATCCTCACCGGCGCCCGGGTCTACTACGCCATGGCCCGCGACGGCCTGTTCTTCGCCTCGACCGGCCGCCTCAACGCCCGCCACGTCCCGGCCGCCGGCCTCGTCCTCCAGGGGATCTGGGCCGCGGTGCTGATCCTGCCGCGCACCCGCCTGCGCGACGCCGGCGGCGCCGTGCTCCTCGACGCGGCGGGGCTGCCCCGCTACGGCAACCTCTACTCGAACCTGCTGGACTACGTCGTCTTCTCGGTGCTGATCTTCTACATCCTGACGATCGCGGCGCTGTTCGTGATGCGGGTCCGGCACCCCCTTGCCGAACGGCCGTACCGCGCCTTCGGCTACCCGGTGCTGCCGGCGCTGTACATCCTCGCGTCCGCCGTGATCGTCCTCGTCCTGGCCGCCTACCGCAGTCAGACCACCTGGCCGGGCCTCGCCATCGTCCTCACCGGCGTGCCGGTGTACTTCCTGTGGCGACGGATGGGAAAGGCCCCGAGTGCCGCCGTCTCGCAGCCCGGGTCGTAGCCACTCAGGTCGCGGCTGGCTGGCATGCGTCCCGCGCGTGCGACGCGCACGCGGAGGCGGCGTTCGTTTCGGCTCGGGTCACCTCGAGGTTGCCAACCCGATCAGGCGGGCAGGGCAAGCCCGAAGGTCACGCAGATCGCCTCGAGGTCGGCGGGGATCGGGGCCACCAGATCGAGGGGCGCGCCGTCCCGGGGATGGGGCAGGCGCAGCCGCCAGGCGTGGAGGAACGGCCGCGGGACGGCGTCGCCACCGCCGTAGAGGGTATCCCCGGCGACCGGCGTACCAAGGTGGGCCAGGTGGACCCGCACCTGGTGGGTGCGACCCGACAGCGGCTGCACCTCGCACAGGCTGAACGCCCCCGTGGTGGCGAGGCGGCGCACGCGGCTGCTGGCCTGCTTGCCCCGCCCGGTGACCCGGAATCGCCCCGGCACCACCAGATCCCGCCCCACCGGGGCGTCCACCAGCCGCTCCCCGGGCCCGGGGTCGCCTTCCACCAGGGCCAGGTAGCGCTTGTGCACCTTGCTGCCCTCCCAGGCCGCGGCGAGCGCCCGCGCCGCGTCGTGGGTGCGCGCCAGCACCAGGACCCCGGTGGTGAGGCGATCCAGCCGGTGGAACAGCAGCAGGTCCTGGCGCTGGCCCTCGCGGGCCGCGAGCTGCAGGAGCGCCAGCTCCTGCACCGTCATCTCGCCCGGGGACCGGCGAGCCGGGGGCTGGGTCGCGACACCGTAGGGCTTGTCCACGGCGAGGAGCCAGGCGTCCTCCCGCAGCAGGCGTAGGGGCGGGGGCGGCGGCGCCGGTCGGGAGAGCTCGCCCGACCCCGCAATGACGTCCAGCACATCACCCACCTCGACCTGACGTGACAGGACGCGGGCGGTGCTCTGGTTGAGCCAGACCCGGCCCTCGCTGGCCATCGCCCGGGCGCGCCGCCGGGACTGTCCGGACAGGGCGGCCAGCGCCTGGTCGAGCCGCTCGCCGGCTCGCTCGGGTGTCACGAGGTAGCGGGTCACCCCTGGTTGGGGCTCAGCCAGCGGGTACCTCCCGGGGCAGTCGCAGGGTCGCGGTGGTGCCGCCGGGGCCGGTGTCGAGGGTGAGCACACCACCGTGCGCCTCGGCCATCTTGCGGGCGATCGAGAGCCCCAGCCCCGCCCCTCCGGGGCGCCGTACGCTCATGGGCACGAAGAGCCGGGCCAGCATCTCGGGAGGAATCCCGGGACCCTCGTCCACCACGGCCACATCCACTCGCTTGCCAGCGCAGTCCACCCGGACCGTGATGCTGCGATCCCGGGCGTCGCACCGCGCCGCGTTGTCGAGCAGGGCGGTGATCGCCGCGCTGATCGCACGACCGTCCCAGTGCACGGTCCCGGGCTCGCCGCTGGCCTCCACGGAGATGGCGAGAGGCGGCGCCGCCGGGTCCCAGCCGAACTGGAAGCGCTGGACCTGCTCGTGCACGAACGCCACCGGGTCCACTCCCAGGGTCGCCAGGGACGCCGGTCGGCCGAACAGCAACAGCTTCTCGAGGTAGACCTTCAGCGCCTCGACCTGGCGCAGCACGGCCTCGAGGTGACTCCTGAGGTCCGGGCTCTGGGCGGCACGCCGCAGGCCCATCTCGGCCTGCAGGCCGATCGTGAAGGCGTGGTTGCGGACGTCGTGGGCGATCTGGTTGACCAGGTTCTCCACCGACCTCGCGAGCCCCTGGTCAACCTCCTCATGCTCCTGGAGCACTCCGACGGCGTGCCAGCCGTCCACCGGCACGACCCACAGGCCGACCGTCTCGCCTCCCTGCAGGTGCGCGGTGGCGGTCACGCCCTGGCCCAGGGCGCGCGCCGAGGCGCGCAGCTCCTCGAACCCCGGGGAGAGCACGCAGGCCTGCTCGTCGCCGCCGAGGTCGCGGAGCCACGCGCGCTCCCCGTCGATCCGCAGCAGACGCACGGCCTCGTCCCAGTGCTTCGGAGCGCTCACGGATGCGATGGTAACACCGGCCGCCCGCCGCGCGTCTCGACCGGCCCCTCGCCCAGGCTGACAGCGCCCAGCCGGACCAGCTCCCCCACGGTGACGGGTCGGAGCCCCCGGCGGTCGGTTTCGTCCAGGATGATCGGCACCGCCTCCAGCAGCGGCGGCTCTGGCCGGGTGCTCCCCAGGTGCATGAGGATGATCGACCCGCCCAGCGGCACCCCGTGTCGGGCCTCGAACCCGAGGACCCGGCGCGCCATTGCCTCGGCCCCCATGTAGCTGCGCCGGCGAGGGTCGTCGACCCAGTCCAGGGAGTCGAGCCCGTCGCCCGGCGCCCGCGTCCAGTCCACCTGGACCAGGCCCAGCTCCTCGGCCCAGCCGCGGATCGCCGCGTTGTGCTCGCCGTAGGGCGCCCGCCAGAAGCGCGACGGGGGGCGGCCGATGGCGGCCTCGATGGCCTCGGCCGTGCGCCGGAGCTCGTCCTGCAGGAACGCCCGCCCGACTTCCGGGCGCACCGTGTTGCGGTGGTCCGTCGCCCAGGTGGTGAGGTGCGGGTGCGTGAACGTGTGATTGCCGATCTCGTGGCCGTCCGCCGCCGCCAGCCGCACGATGTCCGCATGCTCGGTGGCGAAGCGTCCGGTCACGAAGATCGTGGCCCGCACGCGCCGCTCGCGCAGCACCGCCAGCAGCTCCCGGGCACCCTGCTCGGCGCTGTGGGCGTCGAAGGTGAGCGCGAAGTACGGCCCCGCCGCCGGCACCGAGGTGATGTTGAGGGCCGGCGGGGCCGCCAGGACGATCCAGCACGCGAGGACGGGCAGCGCCATCAAGGTGGTATTGTGCCAGAGCTGCGGGGCGAGCCGGGTTCGGCTACAATCCGCACGGGCCGAAACGTCACCATGTGGAACCTGCCGAACTCGCTCACACTCCTGCGCATCATGCTGGTGCCCCTGCTCGTGGTGGTGCTGCTGACGCGGTTCCACGGCAGCGACTTCTGGGGTCTGGGGATCTTCCTGGTGGCCGCCCTGACCGACCTCTTCGACGGCTGGATCGCCCGCCGCACCGGTCGCATCACCGTGACCGGGACCCTCCTCGACCCGATCGCCGACAAGCTGCTCGTCTCGGCCGCCTTCATCTCGCTCGTCGAGATGGGCCTCGCCCCCGCCTGGATGGTGGCCATCATCGTCGGCCGGGAGTTCGCGGTCACCGGCCTGCGCCAGATCGCCCAGGAGCAGGGCATCATCATCGCCGCCAACTGGTGGGGCAAGCTCAAGACCCTGTCCCAGATCGTCGCCATCTGCTTCCTCATCATCAGCGAGCAGCTCGGGGTCTGGGCGCTCCTCGGCAAGGCCCTCCTGTGGGTCGCCGTGACCATGACCATCCTCTCGCTGGTCAGCTACTTCATGGGCTTCTGGACCCGCGTCGTCGGGGACCGGACCTGAGAGGGTGTGAACCGGTCACGCCAGGGTGTTTGCGGCGCCCATCGCAACCGCTGGCACCCTCGACGTGGACGTGGTCGTGGACGCTTCCGCTTCGGCACGCACCACCGCGAAGGACCGGGCTCAGGTCCACGTCCACGACCACGTCCAGGTTGACGCCGTGAGAGCCTTCGCGGCCCGGCCAATCACTTCCGCGCGGTCGCTCCACGCCCACTGAGGCGACCCGCAGCCGGGCACCGTCGCCGCTCCGGGCCAATCCACGTCGGGGAGTTCCCCATGGTAGGCTGAGGCAGCCGGGAGGTGCCCGTGACGCAGGAGCTTGCCGCATCAGCATTGCGATGGAGCTGTCCCGACGAGTGGCTGCGCGCCGGCTCCACGGCCCACCTCAAGCCTTCCAAGGGCATCATCGGCCAGGCCCGAGCGGTTCGCGCCCTGGAGCTCGGCCTGACAATCCAGTCGCTCGGGTTCAACGTCTTCGTGGCCGGCCTCGTGGGCACCGGCCGCATGACCGCCATCGAGCTGCACCTGCAGTCCCTGGCCGACCAGGGCCCACCGCCCGACGACCTGCTGTACGTCTACAACTTCGCCTCGCCGGAGCAGCCGCGCCTGCTGCGCCTGGAGGCGGGGCACGGCACCGCCCTCAGGGACGTCATGGACCGGCTCCTCGGGGAGCTTGCCCGGATCCTGCCAGGGCTCTTCGCAGGCGAGGATTTCCAGAAGCACCTCGAGATCTCCGTCGAGGACCTCAAGGGCAAGCAGCAGGGGTTGATCCGGGACTTCGAGGAGAAGGTGCGGGCGGGAGGGTTCACCCTCGTGCAGGTGCAGGTGGGCTCCGTGACCCGCCCGGAGATCCTGCCGGTGGTGGACGACCGGCCCGTGACCATGGACAAGCTCGGCTCCCTCGCCGAGGAGGGCAAGGTCGACAAGGCGCGTTTCGCCGAGCTCGAGACCGCCCACGCCAGGCTCACCGAGGAGCTGCAGCGCGTCTTCCGCGAGGTCATGACGCTGCGCGAGGAGATGGTGGCCAGGGCCGAGGCGCTCCGCCGCGCCACCATCGAGCCCGTGCTCAGGGCGGCGTTCGCCGACATCGCGAAGGCGGTGGGGGACCCGCGGGTCCGCCCCTACCTGGATGACGTGCAGAAGGACCTCATCGACCACCTCGGGGTCCTCGCCCAGCCGGACGGAGGGGAGGACGGCACCGACCCTCTCCTGCGCTACCGCGTCAACGTGGTGGTGGACAACGGCCCGACCATGGGGCGCCCCGTCGTCATCGAGACCGAGCCGACCTTCGCGAACCTCTTCGGCACGCTCGAGGCGCGCGTCGGCCACGACATCGGGTCCTCGACCTCCGACCACACGCGCATCCGCGCTGGCTCGTTGCTGCGCGCCAACGGCGGCTTTCTCGTCCTCAACACCTTCGACGCCGTCTCCGAGGCCGGCGTGTGGCCGGCGCTCAAGCGCGCCCTGCGCTACCGCCGCGCCGTCATCCGCCCGCGCGATGTGCTGTTCGCGCTCACCGGCCAGGCGCTGCAGCCCGAGCCCGTGGACCTCGATGTCAAGGTGGTGGTGGTCGGCGACCGGGCGCTCTACGACATGCTCCACGAGCTGGACGAGGACTTCCGCAAGATCTTCAAGGTGCTGGCCGACTTCGACAGCGAGATGCCGCGCGGCGAGGCGCAGGTGGCCGAGTTCCTGGCGCTCATGGCCAAGATCGTGCGCGACGAGAAGCTCCCCCATCTCGACCGCGAGGGAATGGCCGCCCTGGTCGAGGAAGGGGTGCGGCTGGCACGCAACCGCGGCCGGCTCTCGGCGCGCTTCTCGGACGTGGCCGACATCCTGCGGGAGGCGGCGTTCCTGACCCGCGGCCAGCACAGGCGGTTCGTCGGCCGCGAGCAGGTGCGCGCCGCGGTGCGCTCGCGGCGCGAGCGATTCAACCTCCCCGAGGAGAAGCTCACGGACTTCATGCTGGAGGACGTCCTCCACGTCGAGACAGGCGGCGCCGTGGTGGGCCAGATCAACGGCCTGGCCGTGTACGACCTCGGTTACCACGCCTTCGGGCTCCCCGGTCGCGTCACGGCGCGCGTCGCCCTCGGCAGGGAAGGCGTCGTCAACATCGAGCGGGAGGCTCGCCTGTCCGGACCCACGCACGACAAGGGCGTGCTCATCCTCCAGGGGTTCCTGGCCAGCCTCTTCGCCACCGAGAAGCCGCTCTCGATGACCGCCACCCTCGCCTTCGAGCAGTCCTACGGCGGCATCGACGGCGACAGCGCCTCGTCGACCGAGGTCTACGCCATCCTCTCGGCGCTCTCGGACCTGCCCCTGCGCCAGGACCTGGCGGTCACCGGCTCGGTGGACCAGGGCGGGCGCATCCAGGCGATCGGAGGCGTCAACGAGAAGATCGAGGGGTTCTTCGAGCTCTGCCGGCGCCGCGGGCTCTCTGGCAGTCAGGGCGTCATGATCCCCGTCGACAACGTGGCCGACCTCCAGCTCGAGCCCGAGGTGGTGGAAGCGGTGGCGGCCGGGCAGTTCCACGTCTACCCCATCGCCGCGATCGACGAGGGCATCGAGCTCCTGACGGGAGTGGCAGCCGGGGAGCGGGACCTCGCGGGCGGCTACCCGAGGGACACCGTCTTCGGCCGCTGCGCCGCACGCCCCGACGAGATGGCCGCGCAGCTCCGGCGGTTCCGGGCCGTGTGCCCCCCCCCCCCCCCCACCCACCCGGGGGAGAGGGGAGAGGGGAGAGCCCCACCCTCCCAGACCTGGACCTGGACCCCGATCGAAATGGATGGCCAATGGAAGAAGGCAGCTTCCTCCGTCCTGGCTTGCGACCTTCCCGGTGCTGCTCGGTCCGGGTCCAGGTCAAGGGTCGGGTCCAGGTCGAGGTTCACGTCCACGTCCACGACCACGTCCAGGTTCGAGTCCTGACGCCACCACCAGCGGGAAGAACGCCCCGCCCTGCGGGGTTGGCCACAACTGGATGGCAGCACCCGCTGCCCGTGGAGGCACGATGAAGCGATCACTGACTGTTCTCGCCATTGCGGCGTTCGTCCTCACTGGGATGGCCACGGTGGCCAGCGCCGAGAAGCCCCAGACCACCTGCCCGGTCACCGGCAAGGCCGTCGACAAGGCCTCCAGCCCGCACGTGGACTGGCAGGGCCAGCGCATCTACTTCTGCTGCGACGGCTGCCCGGGGAAGTTCAAGGCCGATCCGGAGAGCTTCTTTGCCAAGGCCGCGGCCGACGGCGTGGTGTTCGAGAACGTCCAGACCACCTGCCCGGTGAGCGGCGAGAAGCTCGAGGAGATGGGCAAGCCGACCCACGTCGACTACAAGGGGCGCCGGGTCATGTTCTGCTGCGGCTCGTGCGAGAAGGCGTTCAACAAGGACCCGGAGAAGTACCTGGCCAAGCTCCCCGGGGAGCAGGCCGCCAAGTAGGCTCAAGGCTCGGGTCCTGGCCTCAGGCCTCAGGCGTCTGGCCTCAGCTCCCCCACCCACCCGCAATCGTGCGAGGATCTCGGGGCGACCCCGGCTGGGCGGAAGGCTGAGGCCTGAGGCCCGAGGTCTGAGGTCTGGGCCGGTGGGCGGAGGACCACATGGATCGCGTGAGTCTGCCGAGCTTGCAGGGCGCGCCGGCCCGTCCGGCGGCCGATGGGGGGGGCGCGCGCATCGAGCTGCCGGTGGCGGGGCTCCGCTGCGCGAGCTGTGTTGCCCACCTGGAGACGGCGCTGCGGGCGGTGCCTGGCGTGGTGGAGGCCTCGGTCAACCTCGCCACCGCCCGTGCCACCGTGCGTGCGACCGCCGCGACAAGCTCCGCCACGAGCGCCCTCATCGCGGCGGTTGCCGCCGCGGGCTACGCGGTGCCCCTCGCCTCCACGTCGCTGCGCCTGACCGGCCTGCACTGCGCCGGGTGCGTCGGCACCGTGGAGGGCGCCCTGTCGAGGGTGCCCGGCGTGCTGACGGCCACGGTCAACCTGGCCTCGGGCGAGGCGCGCGCCGAGCACGTGGCGGGCGTGACCCGCGCCGCGCTCGAGGGTGCGGTGCGCGCGGCCGGCTACGGCGTGGCCGCCGAGCACGGTGAGGACGAGAACGCGGCCGAGCTGGAGGAACGCCTGCAGCGCGAGGAGGCGGACACCCTGCGGCGGCGTCTGGCCGTGGCCGCGGGGGCGAGCGTGCTGGTCATGGCGCTCTCGGCGGTCCTCATGGTCTCGGAGCCGGCATCGGGACCCCACGCCGTCGGCCTGCTCCACCTTCTGGGCACACCGATGCACGCCCTCGGCTCGCTCCTGGGCCCGCTCTGGCCCTGGTCGGCCGGCGCGCTGCGCTGGCTGCTGGCCGCCGTGAGCGTACCCGCCTGGCTGTGGGCCGGCTGGCCGTACCTGGCCGGGGCGGTCGCCGCGACCCGCCGCCGCACCACCGACATGAGCACACTCATCGCCCTCGGCACCGGTGCTGCCCTGTCCGTCTCGCTGGCCGCCACCGCCGCGCCCGAGCGCTTCCGCACCGCCGGCCTCGGGGCCCAGGTCTACTACGAGGCGGCGCTCATGATCGTGGCGCTCGTCCTGCTCGGCCGCTGGCTCGAGGCGCGGGCGCGGACCCGCACCGGCCAGGCGGTGCGCGGGCTCATCCGGTTGCTCCCCGCCACCGCGCACCGGCTCGGACCCGATGGTGAGGTCGAGGACGTCTCGGTCGCCTCCCTGCAGGCCGGCGAGCGGGTGCAGGTGCGGCCGGGCGAGCGGCTGCCGGCCGACGGCGTGGTGCTCTCGGGCCGCTCGAGCTGCGACGAGTCGCTGCTCACCGGCGAGCCGCTGCCGGTGCCCAGGGAGCCGGGCGACGAGGTCACGGCCGGCACCCTCAACGGCGAGGGCGCCCTCGTGGTGCTGGTCTCCCGCACCGGCGAGGACACCGCCCTGGCCGGGATCGTGCGGCTGGTGCGGCAGGCCCAGACCACCCGCGCCCCGGTGCAGCGCCTCGCCGACCGCGTGGCCGCGGTCTTCGTGCCGGTGGTGCTCGGCCTGGCGGCCCTTACCGGCCTCGCGTGGCTGCTGTGGGGTCCCGAGCCCCGCCTGCTCTTCGCCTTCACGACCACCGTCTCGGTGCTGGTCATCGCGTGCCCCTGCGCCCTCGGCCTGGCCACCCCCACCGCCCTGGTGGTGGCGACCGGCCGCGGCGCCCGGCTGGGGGCGCTCTTCACCTCGGCAACCGTGCTGGAAACGCTGGCCGCGGCCCGCGCCGTGGTCTTCGACAAGACCGGCACCCTGACCGAGGGGAAGCCACGTTTGGAGGACGTCCACTCCCTGGCCGGCGACGAGAACGCCCTGGCACTGGTGGCCGCCGCCGAGGCACGCTCCGAGCACCCCCTGGCCCGCGCCGTCGTCGAGGGCCTGGCGGCCCGCGGCGTGGCCGCCGGGGCCGCCGTGGAGGAGCTGACCGCCGTGCCCGGTCGCGGCGTCCGCGCGCGGGTGGCGGGGCAGCAGGTGCTGGTCGGCAGCCCCGCGCTCCTCGAGGAGGCTGGCATCGACCTCACCCCGTACCGGGCGCTCCTCGACAGCATCGCTGCCCGCCCCGCCACCGCGGTGGTGGCGGCGGTCGACGGCACACCGGTGGCCGCCTTCGCCCTCGCCGACACGCCGCGGCCCTCGGCGGCCCCGGCTGTCGCCCGCCTCCATGCGATGGGGCTGCGCACCGGCACGGTCACCGGGGACGGCGAGGCCACCGCGCAGGCGGTCGCGCGGGTCGTGGGCATCGCCGCCGGCGACGTGGCGGCCCGCCACCTGCCCGCCGCCAAGGTGGCGGCGGTGCGCCGCTGGAAAGAGACCGCGGGCGGCCCGGTGGTGTTCGTGGGCGACGGGCTCAACGACGCGCCGGCCCTGGCGGCGGCCGACGCGGGCGTCGCCATGGCCTCGGGCGCGGACGTCGCCGCCCAGGCGGCCGGGCTCGTGCTCACCCGTCCCGACCTCGGCGGGCTGCCGGACGCCATCGCCCTCGCCCGCGCCACCCTCCGCACCATCCGCTGGAACCTGGTCTGGGCGTTCGGCTACAACATCGTCGGCATCCCGGTGGCGGCCGGCCTGCTCTACCCGGCATTCGGCGTGCTCCTGAGCCCCGAGCTGGCCGCCGCCGCGATGGCGTTCTCGTCGGTCCTCGTGGTCACCAACTCGCTCCGGCTCCGTGGTTTTACCCCACCCGTCCAGCCGTGATCGGTGGTCAGTGATCGGAGGACTACCCTGCTGAGCTCACGTCCCCTCTGACCACCGAGCACCGTGCACTGACCACTGTCGTCTCAGCAGTGGCAGAGGACCCTGGCGCCGGCCACGGCCGTGGTGACACCGCCGCGGCCGTCCGTGACCGTCACCTCGACCAACAGCAACCCGGCGTCCGTGGTGTGGACCTTCGACACCAGGTTGCCGGTGCCGCTCGTGGGACCCACCAGGGTGGCCCTGGCGGTCGACCCGGGGTCGAGGCGCAGCGACCAGCTCACCAGGTCGCCGTCGGGGTCGGCACAGGTCCCGCGCAGGTCCACGTCGTCCCCCTTGACGAGCTCGAGGGGCGAGGCCGCGAACGACCCCACGACGGGCGGGCGGTTGCCCGGGGAGCTCGGAGCCGGGGGCGTCTGTCCCCGCACCGTCGTCGGGTCGCCGGTCACCGGGTCGACGGTCGAGACATAGCCGGCCCACGGCGCGCTGGCCTCGACCTCGACCACGAAGACGCCGTTCGGGCACCCCAGCCAGCTTCCCAGGTTGTTCACCTGGTCGTAGGCCCCGCCGACCACCTCGACGCTCGTCGAGCCGTTGCACCCGCGCATCGTGAAGGTGGCCGTCTGTCCGCCCATGTTGAGGAGGAGGAGGTTGGAGCGGAATCCGGTCTGGAGGTTCGAGCTCGCATACGCCGGAAAGACCCGCTTCTGTCCGGTGCCCACGATGTCGGCGAGCCGCACCGGGGGCACGTCCTGGCCGAACGTGCCGGTCGTCCCCTGGTTGAAGGTGCGGACCCAGGCCAGCGCCGCGCCGTCGACCCGCAGGACACCGCCGCCCGGGCCGGCCCCCAGCGTCTGGTAGAGGTCCGGCAGGTGACGCACCTCGCCCGCATCCAGCGTCAGCGACGTGCTGGCCGCGGAGGTCCCGAACCCCCGGGCACGCAGCTCGAGCAGCACCTCCTGGGCGGCAGCGGTCGGGTTGTGCAGCACCGCCTCCGATCGCCAGCGGGTGCTCCCCGACCCCGGCAGCGAGCCGACTCCGGCGAACCATACCTCCTCGGCAGCCGCACCAACCCCACCGAGGGTCACCAAGACGGTCGCGATGACGGGCCACGAGCTCTTCCTTGACATGCCACCATCCTGCTGCCCCAGCTCCGCGAACGCAACACGCCGGGATCTCCGGCGGGAGCGCGAAATGGGCCCCTACGGGGCCAGCATCCTGGCCAGGATCTCCTTGAGGAGCTTGGCCGCCGCGGCGGCGGTGATCCCGGCGACATCCCGGTCGGGGTTGAGCTCGACGATGTCCGCGCCGACGAGTGGAGCCTTCAGCCCCTGGATCAGGCGCAGCACGTCCCGGGTCGAGCAGCCGCCCGGCTCGTGGTGGGAAACGCCCGGCGCGAACGCCGGGTCGAGCACGTCCAAGTCGAGCGACAGGTACACCGGGCCGTCGAGCTCCAGATCGAGGCACTGCGCCCAGTCGCCCATCTCGATCGTCTCCACGCCGAACCGCTCGGCCTGCCGGCGCTGGTGGGGGTTGGAGGTGCGGATGCCGACCTGCACCAGGCGCTTCACCAGCCCCGACTCCATGATGCGGGCCATCGGGCACGCGTGGGAGGTGCGGCTGCCGTCGAGCTCGTCGTAGAGGTCGGGATGGGCATCGAGGTGCAACAGGGTCATGGTCGGGTACGTCCCCGCGTGAGCCTTGACGATGGGGTACGTGATCGCGTGGTCGCCCCCGAGGGCCAGGACTCTCGCCTGCCGCTCCAGCGCCCCGGTCACGGCCATCTCGATGTGCGCATGGCAGCGCTCGTCGTCGGGCAGCTCGAGACACCCCAGGTTGACCCAGCGGGGGTCGGCGCGCAGGTCGAGGCCGTTCTCGGCGCACAGGTTGGTGGCGGGGGAGAGCAGCGCCGACAGGATGCACCCGGGCGCCCGGGCCGGACCGCGCAGGAACGACGAGCCCCGGTCCGAGGGCAGCCCGAGGACCACGACCTGCCCCGGCCGCAAGCGGGAGGCGGATGCCAGGAGGTCGTCGAGCGAGCGCGTGAAGCCGGGGTCCACGCCGCGAGTCTATCAGCAGCATCCGGCCTGCTTGCCATTGTCCACCGGAGACCGACCACGTCGTCCGGTCGCCCCTTGACCGTAGGCCGAAACCGGCAATACGATGAATCGAGTTCATCGCAGGGAGGATCCAGCACATGGGGCGCAGGACGTTGGGGCTCGTTGCGTTGATCCTGATCCCGCTCGTGTACGCGGTCGCCCAGGAGGGTCAGGTCCTGATGACCCTCAACTTCGAGAACGACTTCTACAACGGTCAGGGGGTGGTGATCCCGGGGGGCTCGCTCGGCGACCTCGAGCTCATCCGCGCCGAGCCGGGGATCCTCGAGGCCACCGGCATAGTCCACGCTCCCGACGTGCTCCGGCCCCGGGGCTGGAAGGGCGTCCGCAAGGGGGACCTGTTCCGCTTCGTGGTCACGCCTGTGGAGGACGGCACCGGCGAGGTCGCGGTGACCATCGAGCGCACCGGCCAGACGCGCGTCTTCCTCTACAACGAGAACCTCGAGGTGGTCGGCGAAAAGAAGTAGCTGGATCGCCGTGGTCGGCGGCCTGGTCCTGGCCGCGGCCCTGGCCGGGTTTGTCCATGGCTCGCTCGGCAACGTCCCTCTCGACCAGCACGCCCCCTACTGCTTCGGCGAGGCGACGTTCCACTCGGCCCTCGGGCGCATCGGGCAGGGGCTCCCGATCTACGAGCCGGCCGAGAAGCTGCGCTCGGACTTCTACCTCTTCGGCAACCACTACGTGACGTGGGCGCTCGCGTGGCTCGCCCGTGCACCGGACAGCCTCGCCGTCCTGCGGGGGATTCAGCTCGCGCTCACGGTCCTGGGCACCGTTGCAGGGGTTGTCATCGCCTCCGGCGCCGGGAGCTGGCTGACACGGTCCGCGGCGGTTCTCGCGGGCCTCGCCGTCGCCGCGCCGTGCCTCCTCCAGGTTCCCTTCGGCGCGCTGCGACCGGAGCCACTGCTCTTCGCCGCCTCGTTCGTGGGCGCCGGTCTCGCCATCCGCTCGCTCCGGGAAGGCCTCTCGCACGCCCGTGCCGCCTCGCTCGCCCTGGCGATGCTCGCCATGATCCTGGCCAAGCAGCAGGGCGCCGTGCTGGCCATCGCCCTCGCGGGCACGCTCTGGTGGCTGCTGCCGGGACACCGGCGGCGTGTCGTGTGGACCGCCCTGGCGGGGCTCGGCGCCGCTGCCGTCGCGATCACCGCGTACGACCTGTGGTCCGGGGGGGCGCTCCGTTTCTGGTGCTTCGAGGTGCCGGCCCGGCAGTGGTGGCTCTGGAGCCTGTGGAGGAGTCACACGTGGGTGCTTCTGACCCACGGCATCGGGCCGCTGTTCATTGCCACCTTGGCCGGGATCCTCGCCCACCGGGCCGGGCGCCTTGCACCGACCGAGGCGAAGGGTGCGGCCATGTTGCTGGCCGGGTCGGCACTCCTGGGCGTCCCCCTGGCAGGCAAGATCTCCACGAGCGCCTGGAGCGCCTACGTCGGCGTCTTCGTGGTTCTCTACCTGGCGGCCGCTGCCTGGTCGCTGCGCGGGCTGGAGTCGCACGACGGCTGGGTGGCGCTCCTGCCGGTGCTGCTGCTCGCCGTCGAGGTCGCCCGCGTCTCCGAGCCGCCAGGACCCGAGGTGGTGGCACCACCCGGCGTGGAGTCAGCCGTGCGCGCGGTCGAGGCGGAGCTCGCCGCCCTCCCGCCGGGCGTCACCCTGGCCACGGGTGACACCTGGGTGCCGTTTTCGGTCGTCGCCCCGACGGTCTTCTACCCCGAGTCCCTCGCACTGATCCAGCAGATCGCCGACCCCGCCTACCAGGAACGGCACCTGGCCCCGGCCCTCGCGGCGATCCGCGCCCGCACCGCCGATGCGGTAGTGCTGTGGACGATCCCCTCACTGCGCGACATCCGCGCACCGGGCGCTCCCTGGCTCGCGATCGCCCAGTTCAACCGCCTGCAGTGGGTGCGGGAGGTCCGGGCACTGGACTACGCTGTCTGCCACCGCCACGACGTCGCCTTCATCCACCGGCAATACGAGCCGCTGCGCACGAGAGCGCTGCGCGCCCTCGGCCTCGCACGTACACCTCGCCGCGAGACCCGCCACGAGTACGTGTTCGAGCTGCTGGCTGCCCCGGGGCGAGCAAATTGGAACTGTGATTGACAAATTGCGCCAGAGCGCTCTATCCTCATGGTGTGATTGCACGTACGCTCGGTCAACAGGTGGCCCGGCTGGCGCAGTACTTCCCGGTACTGACGGTCACGGGCCCTCGGCAGTCCGGCAAGACCACGCTGTGCCGAACCGCTTTCCCCGAGCATCGCTACGTCAGCCTGGAGGTCCCGGACATCCGCGCGTTCGCGCGATCGGACCCGCGCGGGTTTCTCGACCCACTGCGCGGCGGTGCCGTCATCGACGAGGTGCAGCGCCTTCCCGACCTGCTCTCCTACCTGCAGGGCGAGGTCGATACCGACCCGCGCCCGGGAAGGTTCATCCTCACCGGCTCGGCCAACCTCGCGCTCGTGGAATCGGTCAGCCAGTCGCTGGCCGGCCGCACCGCCCTGCTGCAGCTCCTTCCGTGCAGCCTCGACGAGGTGCGGCTGTTCCCGGGGACGCCGCTCGACCTCCTGGCGACGGTGTGGACGGGCGGCTACCCGGCGATCTTCGACCGCAGCGTGCCGGCGGGCGAGTGGCTCGGCGCCTACGTGGCGACCTACGTCGAGCGCGACGCCAGGCAGCTCCTCAACATCGGCGACCTCGAGACGTTC
>JALOLB010000362.1 GCA_025456225.1 Thermoanaerobaculaceae bacterium | reverse complement strand
CCGCCCGGCCCGGACCACCGCAGCCGCGATCCGTCGCAGCCGGCGGACAGGTTGCGCGCGAAGCCGATCGAGGATTTCCTGACGCGTCGGTCGGTCGAGTGCCTTGCGGACCTCACGCAGCACGTAGTCCGACATCGACAGGCCCTCCATGGCGGCTCGGGCCTTCAGCAGGCGGTGCGTGTCGGTCGGCACATTGCGAATCTGCACCATTGTCTTCGACATTCCAAAACGATAGTTTCATCACTATAGCATGTCAAGCTCCAGGCCGTGCCAGGCCGTGACTCTCGGCGGAGAGCGCGGCGGAGGGCGGTGGGCCGCCGAAGGAGTCCTCCGCCGCGGAGTGGCGACAAGACAAGGCGGAGATGCTGGAGAAGTCGATCCGGGCCTGCCAGAGCCGTGCGGTGAGGAGAAGGCCACGCAGACGGTGCTGGCGCAGGCGGAGCTGCTCTGCGCGGACTGGGCGGCGTAGGCTAGCGTGAATTCCCGGGTTAGTTGAGGCTGGCCGGGGGCAGGAAGCGCCCAGAGCCCGGTTTCTGCGGGTTCTGGGCGCTTTTCGCTTGCATGGCGCCCGAGTTAGGTGTAGTACCTAACTTATGCATCTGGTGACCAAGGTAGTCAAGGGCCACGAGTACTTCTATCTGGTCGAGAAGGCGCGACAAGGCAACCGCGTATTCACGGCCCAGACGGTCTATATCGGTGACCGCCGGCGGCTCGCCGAGATGATCCAGTTGAGCGCGTCCACGGTGATCCCGACGTCGTTTGCGCCGCAGTCGGTCGGTGCCGCGCTCGCACTCGTGAGAGTGGCTACGGACTTGGGGCTTGAGCCGCTGATCGACGAGATCTGCCCGGTACGGGAGGGCGCGGCGCCCGTGGGGCGCCGCCTGTTGCTCGCCGCGCTCCACCGGGTCTTGGCGCCACGGCACGAGAACGGCCTCCGTCCCTTGGGTCGGTTCTACGAGGAGTCGGTCCTGAGCGAGCTGTTGCCCATCGCCGCGACAACCCTGGACGACCGACGGATGGGCGAGCTGCTGGGCAGCCTGACCGCCCGGCAGGTCGAGCGGATCGAGGCTGCGGTCGTGAAGCGCCTGGTCGAGCAGGAAGCGGTCGACACGCAGGCGTTGGCTTTCGACTGCACCAACTTCGACAGTTTTGCGGGGGCCAGGAACCGTAGCCGCCTGCTCCGGCGCGGCCACGCCAAGAGCGGGCGTCCGCTGCGCGTCTTGGGCATGGGCCTGCTGGCCACGGTCGATGAGGGGCTGCCGCTGCTGACCTTCACCTACCCTGGCAACGAGAATGACGTCACCGCCTTCCGGCGTTTTCTTCGGGCGCTGGATCGTCGCCGCGCCGCGTTTGAGCTCCCGCTCGAGGCCACGGTGGCGGCGGACGGCGGCAACGTGAGCAAACAACTGCTGCTGCGCCTGGAGAAGACTCCCCGTTACTACGTCATGCGGCTGCCACCCCACCACTTGGGTGACCTCCCACGGCTCCCGCAGCCAGAGCTACCGCCCCTGTCGGGCTCCCTGAAAGGCAAGGTCTGGGGCACGAAGCAGGGGTGCCTGGTCTATGGCACGAAACGGTGGGTGGTCGACGTGTACTCGCGACGCATGCATCAGCGCCAGCTCCCCGGGCTGCGGCGCGACCGCGATCGCGCCCGCGCCGACCTGGTCGAACTGCAGCGCCTCCTGCAACGTCAAGAACAGGGGCTTCGGCAGGCCAAGCCGCTGACGCTCAAGGCCGTTCGGCGGCGGGTCGACAAGGCTCTGTCACGTGAGCACATGGCCGCTCTGTTCCAGGTGCAGCTGTCCAAGGGCGAGCGAGCACCCATCCTCGCCTTCACCGAGCCGGAGGCGGCCTGGACTCATCTCCAGCAGTACGTGCTCGGGCGCACCCTCCTCGTGACCAACCGCGGGGACTGGCCGCCGGAGCAGATCGTGCGCGCCTCCAGGATGCAAAGCTACAACGAGCGCGCCTTCCGAGAGCTCAAGGACCCGGCCGGAGCATCCATGCTTCCCCTGCGCCACCGCCGAGATCCTGCCCTGCGTGCGCATGCGTTGGTGGTGGTCCTTGCTCTGCTCTTGGCCAAGCTCGTCCAGCGCCGCGTCAAGCGGGCGGGAACCGAGGCCCGGAGCCTCGCGTCGGTTCTGGGCCCGTTGAAGGCCGTCCAGCGAGCCCGGGTGCAGTATGGGGACGATGCGCCACCTGCCCTGCGAGCCCTGGCCAAGGGCGCTTGGATACCATCAGCGAAATCCCCGCGGCAGCAGGAACTGCTTCGGGCCCTGGGGCTCGCCGAGCGACGAGAGTTAGGTACTACACTCGCGGAGCGTCTCTCGCCGAAAACCGCAAGAAACCGGCCAATCAAGCCATCTCAGGACAGCTGACGCCGCAATAACCCGGGAATTCACGCTAGACGGGCTCGAGCCCCGCATAGCGCGCGACCAACCGCTTGGCGCCCGCTCCGGCAAACGACACCGTCACCTTCAGGTCGTCGCCTACCCCCTCGCTGCGCAGCACCGTGCCCACCCCGAAGAGCGGGTGACGCACGCGTACGCCCGGCCGCAGGGGTGCCAGGCTCGGCGTCGTGGCGGGGTCCTGGAGCCCTCGGCCCGAGGACCCCCGGAACGTCGGAGGCTGACGGTCGGCTGGGACGGTTGGTCGCGACAGGCGATCCCCGGCCCGGAAGCGCGGACGCGGGGGCGGTGGCCAGGCCGAACGCTCATCGGGGCGCCCCGGGATCTCGTCCAGGAATCGGCTCGGGTCCGACAGGCGGCGCTGGCCGAACACCAACCGCGAGCGAGCCCAGGTGAGGCACAGCCGCTCCATGGCACGTGTCATGCCGACGTAGCAGAGCCGGCGCTCCTCCTCCAGGGCCTCCACGCTGCTGAGGCTGCGCGCGTGGGGCACCATGCCTTCCTCGAGGCCCACCAGGAAGACGTTCTCGAACTCGAGGCCCTTGGCCGAGTGCAGCGTCATCAGCAGCACGGGAGCGTCGCTCTTGGCCTGGTCCACGTCGCTCAAGAGCGAGACCCGGTCGAGGAAGGCCGAGGCGGAGGACCCCTCGAGTCCGGGATCGTCGCCCGACGAGCGGAAGGCGCGTTGCTCGAAGTCAGCGGCCGCGGAAAGGAGCTCCGCCAGGTTGTCGAGGCGGTCCTGGCTCTCCTGGCTGTCGTCCTCGGCGAGCGCCGCGGAGTACCCCGTGGCCTCCAGGATCCGTTCC
>JALOLB010000133.1 GCA_025456225.1 Thermoanaerobaculaceae bacterium | reverse complement strand
CGTAGCGCTTGGGCGCGGCAACCGACAGCAGGACATCGGATTCCGCCTATCAGGACAAACCCGCCCTCGTAGCAGATTTTTCACAAACTCTGAGGCCTGAGGCCCGGGTGGGAGGGGGTAGACTTGCGGGGTGACGCCGGGCAGGATCGCCATCGGGATCGGGGGGCTCGGAGTCGGCGCCGCATGGCTCGCCACCCGCCTTCCGGCCTTCGCACCGCTCCTGTGGGTGGGGTTGCTGGTGGGCATCCTCGCGCTCCAGCCCGCCGCCCGTCGCCTCCTCGCCCCCTGGCAGCTCGGCCTCGGCACCCTCCTGGTGGTGGTCTCCTGGCTGGTCGCGCTCGATCACGAGCTGGCACTCCGGCACGCCCTGCTGCTGCTGGCGGGGCTCCTGGTGGTGGGCCTGGCACGCCAGTTCCCGCTCTCGGACACCGGAGTGCTGCTGTGCTGCGGCGCCATTGCCGCAACGGCGCTGGTGGCGCTCCTGCAGTCCACGGGCGGCCTCGACGAGGCACGGGCCGGCATCGGGGCGCTGCCGCCGGCGCTGCGGGAGGCGGCCGCCACCCGCCTCGACGTCGGGCGGGTCTTCGGGACGGCGGCGCTCCCGGGTCACTTCGCCGCGCTGCTCCTGATGGTGGCACCACCCCTGGTCGCAGCCCTCGGTGCGTCCCGGCGCTGGATGCGCGTGGCCGCCATGGCAGGGCTGGCGCTGGTGGGTGCGGGTGTCCTGCTGACCCGTTCTCTTGCCGCGTCCGTGGTGGCGGCCACGGTCCTGACGGTGGCTCTCACCCGTGGGCGGCGACGGCCTGGCCTCGCCCTCGGCGTCTCGGTCGCCCTGCTCGTGGTCACTCTCGCCACCCTGCTCTGGCGCACGGACCTCGGTACGCTGGAACCGGTGCGGCTCCGTTGGCAGAACTGGCGGGTCGCCGTCTCCGCATTCGCAGACCACCCCTGGCTCGGCGTGGGCCTGGGAGGCGTGGGCCAGGCGGCCCTTGCATCGCCCGCCGGAGAGGGTAACCTCACCACCTACGCCCACTGCCTGCCGCTCCAGCTCCTGGCGGAGGTCGGTCTCGCCGGTGTGCCAGCGCTGGCGCTTGCCGTCCTCTGGCTCGGAAGGGTCGTCCGTCGAGGCCTGGTCAGCGATCTCCCCCTGACCCTTGCGGTGCTGGTGATCCCTCTCCACAACCTGGTGGACTTCTCCCTGTACACCCCGGAGGTGGCGCTGCCCTGGGCGGTCCTGGCGGGCACCCTGGCAAGCCGGGTCGAGCCTCTGCCGGCACGGCCCACTCCGGCCTGGCTGCTCGTGCCGGTGCTGGCGGCAGGCACCTTCCTGGCGACGCTCCAGTGGAGAGGTGAGACGGGCATGGCACGCGCCCTCGCCGGGCCCGAGGCCGACAGGCTGGAGCAGCTTGTCTCGGCGGCCGCGTGGACGCCCTGGTCGCTCACGCCCTGGCTGACCGCGGCCCAGACGGCGCTCGAGAGCCAGGCGTCCCCCGCCGTCCTCGAGGCCATCGACGAGGGGCTGGCAGGCTGCGCGTGGGTCCGCCCCCGCTCCGGAACCTGGGCCGAGAGCCGGGCCCGTCTCCTGCTCGCCCTCAGCAGGCAGGGCGAGGCGCTGGTCTGGGTGCGGGAGACCCGCCGGCGGACCCCCTGGCGGGCAGGGCTCGACGAGCTGGAGCTGCAGTGCCGCGCGCGCTGAGACACCTTGGCATCGCCCTGGCGATCCTCGCCGGGATGTGGGTGGCCGGCGCCGACGGGGCGTACCTGCGCCCCGGCGCGGCGGTGGCGACGGCCCTCGTGGTCGTGCTCCTGACCGGCCTGCGCGGGTCGCTGGGCGGTCTGGCCGTGGACGCGCCACGTCTCTGGCTGGGAGGCCTGGTCGCCTGGGCCGCCATCGCGGCCGCGGCCATGCCCGTGGCACGCAGCGAGGCGGGCTACCTGACGGCCGTGGGGGCCGTGGCCTGGCTGGTGGCCCTCGTCACGTCGGGCTGGCGCGCGAGGGCCTGGGCGTGTGGAGCCGTGACCGGGCTCGGCGCCATGTCCGGGCTCTCCCTGATGGTCGGCCGGTGGGCCGAAGGGGTGCGCAGCGACGGCCTGTTGGGCAACCCCAACCTCTCGGCGACGGTGGCGCTGCTCGGGCTCGCCAGCGCCCCGTTCGTGCGCCTGCCGGTGGCGGCACGCCTGGCGCTGGGGGGGTGCACCCTGGGGGGCATCGTCGCCTCGGGATCGCGGGCCGCCATGCTGGGCACCGGTGCGATGACCCTCGTCTGGATGCTCGCGGGGGCCCGGAACCGGTGGCTGCGCCGGGGGGCCCTCGTCGCCCTGCTGGTCGTGGCCGCCGGGCTTGCGACACGGCTTGCCACCGATCGTGATCCACTACGTTTCGAGCGCGTTCGCATCTGGAGCACGGCGTTGGCCGTGGCCCGGGACTCCTTCCCGTGGGGGACCGGTCCGGGAGGCTTCGCCGACGCAGCCATCGCTCACAACTTCCCCCAGAGCAACCGCCCGGCTCGCTTCGGCCTCCTGCCGACCCTGGCGGAGTCGGACCTCCTCCAGCTCCTCGCCACTTTGGGGCTTCCGGGCATGCTGCTGGGGGGAGGGCTGGCGTGGTCGCTACTGCGCAGCCTGCGCGCCCCCGCGGCCCATCTCGCCGGCTGCGTGGCGACGGTGGCTGTCACCTCGGCGTTCCACACCCAGCTCGCGGCGCCGGTGGTGGCCTGGACAGCCACGATGGCGGTCGCCGCGGCACTGCCTCCCGGCCGGCGCTGGCATGTCCCGATGCCAGCATCTGCCGTGCGTGCCGGCGGATCGCTCCTCGCCACGGTGCTGGCGGTGGCTCTGCTCCAGCCTGCCTGGTGGCTGGGTGGCACGCCCGGGTCGCTGCTCGACGGCGCCAGGGCGCTGGCGGCCCAGGCCCCACGCAGCGATGCCCGGCTGGCCGACGCCGAGGCGCTGGCGTGGCGGGCCACCACCGTGCGGCCACGGTGGAGCGAGGCGTGGAGCACGCTCGGCGCCGTGCGCGCGGCCCGGGCGAGGCTGCGCGACGACCCGGCGCTCTGGCCACCAACCATTGCGGCGTTCCGACAGGCGCGCCGGTGCAACCCCCTGAGTGCGTTCGCCGCCCTCGAGGAGGGCCGCGCCGCGCGAGCCGCGCGCAACTACCCGGCAGCGCGCGCCGCCCTGCAGGCCGCGGTGGGGCTCGAGCCCAACCTGGCCGCCGCCTGGACGGAGCTGGCCGGCCTGGCCCTGCAGGAAGGGCGACTCGCCGCAGCCCGGCGCAACCTGGCCGAGGCGATGCGGGCGGCCGCCATCCGGGTGGAGCATCCGACCCCCTACGAGCACGTGCTCCTGGCGGTCGACCCGGCAGCCCTGGCCCGCCTCCACGCCGCGCTCCTGGAGCGCCGGTGAAGCCCGCCTGGCGTCTCGCGGCCTGTGCGCTGCCCGGCCTGGTGGTCACAGCGGCCTCGCTGGTGGCGGACCTGACGCCGACCCTGCGCGACCTTCCGGCCTACTTTGTGCCGTTACGCCACCACACCGCCCGGGTCCTCCGTGGCGAGGCCGGCCCGGCGTGGAACCCGCTGGTCGGCTGCGGCGAGCCGTTCTTTGCCAACCCGCAGTCCGGCCTGCTGTACCCGCCAACCTGGCTCGCCACGGTGCTCCCTGCCCCACGGGCAGTCGGCGTCGAGGTCGGTTTCCACCTGGCGCTGCTGGGGCTCGGCGCCGGGTTGCTGGCCCGCCGGCTGGGCGTGCTCCCGGGGGTCGAGGTGGCGGCCGGCTGGGCCACCTCCCTCGCCGGGCCGATGATGGACGCAGCAGGGGTCCTCAACAACCTGGAGACGCTGGCCTGGGCGCCGTGGCTGTGGTGGGCGGCGCTCGGGTCCCGGGCCTGGCCGGTGGCGCTCTTTGCGACCCTGGCCTGGCTGGCAGCGGAACCCTGGTTGGCGGTGGCGGCAGCGGCGGTTGCGCTGGTGCTGGCCCCACGCCGTCGCACCCTGGCGGCACTGGTCCTCGCCGCCGGACTGGTGGCAGTCCAGGCAGTTCCGTTCGCGGCGTGGATCCAGGCCGGTGACCGGGGAGCTGGCATTTCTCCAGCCGAGGCAGCCCGGGGTGCTGTCCGGGTCTCCGAGGTGGCGGCGTTGGTCGTGCCAGGAATGCCACTGCCCCCCCGGGGCGACCGTTTCGTGGCGCATCTCGCGTTGCCGTTCTGGGTCGTGCTGCTGGGCGCGCTGGCGGCGACTCGCGCCAGGGGTGCGGCCAGGCGGCTCGCCATGGTGGGGTTGGCTGCCGTCGCTCTCGCCATCCTGCCGGGCCTGCCCTGGCTGCGCGACGGCTGGGCCGTGCTGTCTCGCGGTCTCGTGTGGTTCCCCGGGAGGATGCTCTTCGTGGCAGTTGTCGCCCTGGTGCCGGCCGCCGCCACTCGTGTCGGCGAGGAGTGGCGCTGGTGGCGCCCCGTGGCGTCGGTGACGGCCCTGGTGCTCGTCGTCGGTGTGGCGCTGGGAGGGGCACCCTTCGAGCTGGCCGTGCAGGCAACCTGTGCGGTGGCGGCACTGGGGGGCCCCGCCCCTGCAATCGCCGCGCTGCTGGGCAGCGGGAGCCTGGGTGCCTCCCAGATGCTGGCCCTCGAGATGACCAGGCTCACCATGCCTCCTCTCGATCCTTGCCTGACTCCACGGCCCCCCGGTGATGCCCGGGTCGTGGCCGTGGCACCGTCTCTGGAGCAGCTCCTGTGGGTCGAGCAGGATCCCCTGCCTCGCCAGCGCGCCCTGGGATGGGGGTACCTGCCGCTGCTCGACGCACGCCCGATGGCTCGCAGCTACGCGCCAGTGCGGTCGCGGGCGCTCATGGCCCATCTCAGGGAGGTCGACCGCGGCCTCGCGAACCGGTGGTGGCTCGACGCCTTGGCGGCACCCTTGATCATCTCCCAGCGCGACCTTCCAGGATTCCCCCGCGAGTGCCGGAGCCCGGCCGGAACGCTCCTCGCAAACCCCACCGCCTGGCCCGAGGCCTGGGTGGTCACGGGTCTGCCGGCGCCCGGGGAACGCCCGATCGTCTGCGGCTCGGTTCGCACCGAGGCCACCGACACCGACCGCACGCGGTGGCGCTGCCGCGTCGAGGCGGAGCGGGGTCTGCTGCTACTCTCCCGCACCCCGGATCCGGGGTGGCGCTTCGAGGTCGATGGGCGGGCCGTGCCATGCAGCCTCGGCCCCGGCATTCTCCACGGCGTCCCGGTGCCGACGGGCGAGCACGTGGTGGAAGCCCGCTATCGTCCCCCCGGCCTGATTGTCGGGGTTGGTGTCTCGCTGCTAAGTTTGTTGGGTCTCGCGGGAGGGGTATGGCGGCGCTGGTGACCGTGCTGTTCGTCGTTTCGGGCCTGGCGGCCCTGGCCTACCAGGTCGTGTGGGTCCGGGCTCTCGGGCTGGTGGTGGGGAACTCCCTGTGGGCGGCAGTCGTGGTGGTGGCGGCCTACATGGGCGGGATGGCCCTCGGCAGCGCCCTGGTGGCTCGCTGGCTGCCGCGCATCCGCCATCACCTGCGGTGGTACGCACTTGCCGAAGGGCTTGCGGCAGCGTTCGCCCTGGCCACACCGGCCGTGCTTGGCTGGCTGGCACGCGGGGCCGCCCACCTCGGGCCGGAGCCGCTCGCCGGATGGGGCGCGCCTCTTCTGGGGCGCTTCGGGCTGGCCTGGCTCTTTTTGGCCGTACCGACGGTCGCCATGGGCACGACGCTGCCCTTGCTCGTGGCGCGGCTCGGGAGTCGGGGCCCACTCGCTCAGCGGGTCGGGCGCCTCTACGCCGCCAACACCTTCGGTGCCGTGGCCGGTGTCGTGGGAGCCGCGTTCATCGGCCTGCCGCTGCTCGGGGAGCGCGCCACCCTGGCGGTCGCGGCGCTGGTGGGCCTGGCGGTGGCAGGGGTGGCGTGGCTGGCCGAGAGCCACCTGCCACCGGCCGAGCCGAGCCTGGATCGCGGGCGAGACTCCGACCGGCACCCTGTGTGGCTCGCATACCCCGCTCTGTTCGGCTTCGTCGCTCTGGCCTGCGAGCTGGTCTGGACACGGGTCCTGCTGCTCCACCTCGGGTCGCGGGTGTACGCCTTCGCCCTCATCCTGGCCGTCTACCTCGTCGGGATCGCCGCCGGCGCCGCGATCGCCCGCCGCTGGGCACGGCGACCCCGCGTCGCCCTGGCCGGTTGGCAGCTCGTGCTGGCCGTGACGTTGATCCTGCAGGTCGGGGTGCTGGCGAGGCTCGGGGATGTGCTGGGATGGCTCGCGACGGTCTTCCACCTCGCCACCTTCCCCCAGATCCAGCTTGCCCTGGCCGCGGCCGTGGCGGCGGTGCTGCTGCCCCCGACCCTGGCGTTCGGGGCCACCTTTCCCCTTTCGGTGGCGGCGTGGCCGAACGAGGCCGGGGCCGGCGAGAAGACGGGGCGCGTTGCCGCCGCCAACACTCTGGGGGCCATCGCCGGCACGATTCTGGCGCCACTGGTGCTCGTGCCGCTGGTGGGGAGCCAGGTCCTGCTGTTCGCCTTCGCGGCGATTGCGGCCCTCGCCGCGGCGGCGCTCGCGACCGGCCGCCGGGGTCGGGTCGGGGCGCTGGTCGTGGCCGCGGGAGCCGTGGTCGCGGCGGTCGCCACGCCGCGGGGGATGGTGTTGCAGGGTGCCAGCGTCGTCAGCGGGGGCGTCCTCGAGGCAGTCTCGGAGAGCTCCTCGGCAACGGTCGTGGTGCGCCGTCACCGGGACGCGGGCGGCGAGTGGCGCTCGCTGGAGCTCAACGGCGTCAATGTCGCCGGCACCTCGCTGGAGCTGCGCGCCATCCAGCGCCTGCAGGGGCACCTGCCGCTGCTCCTGCACCCGCGGCCCACCTCCGTCCTCCACATCGGCTTCGGCTCGGGTGGCACCGCGTGGGCGGTCTCCCGCCACCCGGTGGAGCACATCGACATCGCCGAGATCTCACCCGAGGTGCTGGCGGTGTCCGACCGCATCTTCAGCGACATCAACCGGGGGGTGTTGCGCGACCCCAGGGTGCGGGTGATGGTCAACGACGGCCGGAATGTCCTGCTCGCCTCCCACGGATCGTGGGATGTCATCCTCTCCGACTCCATCCACCCCGTATTCGCCGGCAACTCCACCCTCTATACCCGCGAGTACTTCGAGCTGTGTCGCCAACACCTGCCACCGGACGGGGTGCTGTCGATGTGGCTGCCGATGTACTCCCTTTCCGAGACCTCCTTCCTCGGCATCCTGCGGGCGTTCTGGGAGGTCTTCCCGAGCACGGCCGTGTGGTACGACCCCATCGCTCTCAACGAGTTCACGGTCGTCACCGGAACGTCCTCGAGAGAGGGGTTGCGGGTGCGTTGGGACGCCCTGGCCAATCCGCGCCTGGTCCCCACCCTTGCCGAGGCCGGGGCCCGCACCCCCGCGGCCCTGGCCGGCATGCTCCTGGTGGGACCCCGCGAGGTGGCGACGCTGGTCGCCGACGTCCTGCCGCACGTGGACGACTTCCCGGAGGTCGAGTACCGCTCGGGCCGCCTGCACGACCGCACGGCGACCTGGCTGCAGAACTTCCGCCTCCTGTGGGCGGCTCGTGCCAAGGTCAACCCGTTCCTGGACTATCCGGGCGACTGGAGAGAGGTGGCGGGCGCCCGGGACCAGGCCGTCCGGGAGCAGCTCCGCACTCTTGCAACCTTGCATCCGGGCAGGTAGCCCGCGGTCGCCCGCAGGCCTCCCTCCCGCTACGTCTCGAAGGGGTAGAATCCCCGAACGGCCTTCGCGCCGTGGGGGATCGACCATGCGTGCCTTCGAGCGTCCTTTCTGTGGCAGCCTCCGGGCCGGCGACATCGGCAAGCGGGTGGAGCTGGTGGGGTGGGTGCGGCGGCGCCGCGACCTGGGCGGGCTGGTGTTCGTGGACCTGCGCGACCGCGAGGGGTGGGTGCAGGTGCTGTTCGCCGACGCCCTGCGTACCCAGGCCGAGAGGCTGAGCGGGGAGGACGTCATCCGCGTCGTCGGCACGGTGGCGGCACGCAGCGGCGGCAACGTGAACCCCGACATGCCGACCGGCGAGGTGGAGGTGGCGGCAGAGGAGCTCGAGCTGCTGCGGGCGGCCGAGACGCCGCCGTTCCAGGTCGAGGATCGCGACAACGCCTCGGAGGAGCTGCGGCTGCGTCACCGCGTCCTCGACCTGCGGCGGCCGGAGATGATGCGCAACCTGGCGCTCCGCCACCGGGTCACCTTCGAGATCCGCCAGCACTTCCACGAGCACGGCTTCCTCGACGTGGAGACGCCGATCCTGACGCGCTCGACGCCGGAAGGGGCGCGCGACTTCCTGGTCCCTTCCCGCCTCACGCCCGGGAGCTTCTACGCCCTGCCCCAGTCGCCCCAGCTCTTCAAGCAACTGCTGCAGGTCGCGGGGGTCGGGCGCTACATGCAGATCGCCCGCTGCTTCCGGGACGAGGACCTGCGCGCCGACCGCCAGCCCGAGTTCACCCAGGTGGACGTGGAGGCCTCGTTCATCGAGGAGGAGGACCTCTACGCCCTCATCGAGGGGCTGTTCGCCCGCATCTTCCCGCTCGCCGGCATCCAGCCACCGGCCACGTTCCAGCGCCTGACGTACCGGGACGCGATGGAGCGCTTCGGCTCCGATCGGCCGGACCTGCGGTTCGCCCTCGAGCTGATCGAGCTGGCCCCGGCCGCCGCCACCTGCGCCTTCGAGCCGTTCAGGCTGGCCGCCGCCTCCGGTCGGGTCAAGGGGCTGGTGATCCCCGGAGGCGCGGCGTTCTCCCGCAAGCAGCTCGACGAGCTGTCGGAGCTTGTCAAGCCCTTCGGCGCCCCCGGCGTGGTGTGGATGCGGCGAACGACCGAAGGGTACGGCTCGCCGGTCAAGAAGCTGCTCGGGGACGAGGGCATCGCCGCCTTCCTGCAGGCCGCCGCCGTCGCCGAGGGCGACCTGCTCGTGGTCGTGGGCGGGGCGCCCAAGGTTGTGTTCGCGGCGCTCGGCGCCCTCCGCATCGAGATGGCAAAGCGGGGCGGACTGATCACACCCGGCGCGCACGCGTTCGGGTGGGTCACCGACTTCCCGCTCTTCGAGTGGGACGACGAGACCGCTCGCTGGTATGCCACCCACCATGCCTTCACGTCGCCGAACCCCGAGGACGTGCCATTCCTCGAGTCCGACCCCGGGCGGGTGCGGGCCCGGGCCTACGACGTGATCATGGACGGCGTCGAGCTGGGTGGGGGGTCGATCCGGATCCACGACGCCGAGCTCCAGCGACGGGTGTTCCGCGTGATGGGGATCGACGACGAGACGGCGCGGCGCAAGTTCGGCTTCCTGCTCGAGGCGTTCCGCTTCGGCGCGCCGCCCCACGGCGGCATCGCCCTCGGCCTCGACCGCCTGATCATGCTGATGGCCGGCCGCGACTCGATCCGCGACGTCATCGCCTTCCCCAAGACGACCGCCGGCAACTGCCTGCTCACCGACGCCCCCAACGTCGTGGACGCGTCGCAGCTCGACGAGCTGAAGCTGTCGCTCAAGAGCTGACTGCCGGGCGCGGCCTGACGGGGGATTGGGGTCCGGGGTCCGGGGTCCGGGGTCCGGGAACGTGGAACCTGTCCAACGAGGGGTGTCAAGACGGCGAGTGGTGGGCGACGCAGGCGCGTGAAGGTCGTGCTGTGTGGGGTGGTTGGGACGAGCTCTTGACCCTTGACTCTCAACTCTCGACCGGGTGGGCGGGGGAGCTGATCTGCTGATCTCCTGATGAGCTGACGAGCCGGGTGGGGCGGGTGGGCGAGCGGTCTGCTACGCTTTGGGGACAGAGAGGGCCGGCCGAGGCCGGCCACGAGGTGGGCGATGGACAGCAACCCTGGTGTTGCAGGCTCGGTTCGCCACGAGATCTCCCGGCTGACTGCCGACGACCTCTTCCTCTTCAACGAGGGCAATCACTTCCGGCTGTGGGAGAAGCTGGGCGCTCACCTCGTCACCGAGGGCGGGGAGGAGGGCGTGCTGTTCTCGGTGTGGGCGCCCAACGCCGAGAGCGTCTCGGTGGTCGGGGACTTCAACTGCTATGACTCCCAGGCCCATCCCCTTCGGCCCACGGGCAGCTCGGGGATCTGGGAGGGGTTCGTCCCCGGCGTGCGACTCGGTCAGACCTACAAGTTCCACATCACCTCGCGGGTCGGGGGGGTCCACGTCGAGAAGGCCGACCCCTTCGCCGTGCACGGCGAGGTGCCCCCGAAGAGCGCCTCGGTGGTCTGGGACCTCTCGTACGAGTGGCACGACCAGGAATGGATGGCCACCCGCGGGGAGCATCACAAGCTGAACGCGCCGGCGTCCATGTACGAGATGCACCTCGGGTCGTGGATGCGCGTCGCGGAGGAGGAAAACCGCTCGCTCTCGTACCGGGAGATGGCGCCACGCCTGGTCGAGCACATGCAGCGCATGGGGTTCACCCACGTCGAGCTGCTGCCGGTGATGGAGCACCCGTTCTTCGGGTCCTGGGGGTACCAGGTCACCGGGTACTTCGCTCCCTCGGCGCGCTACGGCACCCCCCAGGACCTCATGTTCCTCATCGACACGCTGCACCAGGCCGGCATCGGCGTCATCCTCGACTGGGTCCCCTCTCACTTCCCGACCGACGGGCACAGCCTCGGGCAGTTCGACGGCACGGCGCTGTATGAGCACGCCGACCCGCGCAAGGGGTTCCACCCCGACTGGGGGTCGTACATCTTCAACTACGGACGCCACGAGGTGCGCAGCTTCCTGATCTCCAACGCCATGTTCTGGCTCGACGCCTACCACGCCGACGGCTTCCGCGTCGACGCCGTCGCCTCGATGCTCTACCTCGACTACTCGCGCAAGCAGGGCGAGTGGATCCCCAACCAGTACGGCGGCCGGGAGAACCTCGAGGCGATCTACTTCCTGCGCCGCTGCAACGAGGAGATCTACAAGCTCCACCCCGACGTGCAGGTGATCGCGGAGGAGTCCAC